>JAKVAQ010000002.1:43828-147756 GCA_022447665.1 Crocinitomicaceae bacterium | reverse complement strand
GAAACAGTTGCAGACAAATTATTTGTTACTGTTACATCAAACTCACAAGTACTTGAGTTACCTGCTCCATCAGTTGCTGTGTAAGTTACCGTTGTTGTTCCAACACTAAAGCTTGAACCTGATGCATGTGAAGAAACTAGTGTAGGTGTTACGCAGTTATCTGTTGCTGTTGGTGCTGTCCATGTAACTATTGATGTACAACCTGAAGCATCTGCCGTTACACTTATATCTGATGGGCAACCTGCGATGACTGGATCTTCTGCGTCGCCAATGGTTAGACTTATTGTCAAAACACTATCACACCCCTCTGCGTTAGGAATCGTATCCATAACCGTATAGGTGCCTAGAGTTGTATAAGTTTCATCACCACTTGGAACTGTAAACTCGGAACAATCATTTTCCGAAAAAGAAAAAGTTGTTTCTGTACAAGGAATACTCATTTTAATAACATAACCATTATCAAAAAGTCCACCAGTAACACTAGATACTCCCGAGGTTGGATCTAAATCAGCTAGATCAGAAAAAATTCCTGCGAAATAAAAACTATCTGATCCATTTGGAACCACCGACCAGACTTGATCATTTTTTGGCCCTCCTATATTTCCCGCCCATAAATAATCCCCATCATTAGTATATTTGGCGATAAAAATGTCTGGACTACTACCCGAACTATGTACAAGATTTTCTACACCCGAACTTGGATCAAAATCTGTCAAATTTCCATCACTTCCAAATTGTCCTGAAATTAAAATATTCCCATCTTCATCTGTTTCTAAGGTGAATGCATCAGTATTACTATCACTGGTACCAATAGTTTTGACCCATACAAAGTTTCCATCGTTATCGAACTTACAAAAGAACATATCAACCCCTGCGCTTAGCGTCGATCGATTTTCTAAACCTATACCTGGATCAAAATCAACCGTGGTGCCAAACCGTCCTGCGAATATAACATTACCAAATACATCAACATCCAATGAATAAGCATCGTCTACCCAAGATCCACCTATTTTTTTTGCCCATAAATAATCTCCGTTAAAGTCCAACTTCAAGATGAATATATCAGAGCTTCCACTATTGAACAAATTAACAGTTCCTGCTCCTGGGTCATAATCACCAGTTTCATTGAAAGATCCTGAAACATAAACATTTCCAGCTAAATCTGCTACAATATCATCTGCACCTTCTCCTCCACTTCCACCAACACTTCCTGCCCACATGAAATTACCATCGCTGTCTAGTTTGAGAACAAAGATATCTCGAGAGCCCAAATGAGTTAAATTGAAAGTACCAGGGCCAGGGTCAAAATCAGTAGTCCCGCCATACTCTCCGGTAATCAGAATGTTGTTAGATAGATCCGATGTAATTTCAGCTGGCTCTGGACCTCCAGAGAGCATTTTTGCCCAAATTAAATTTCCGTCCGAATCATATTTAGCAATAAAAAGATGTACCTGCCCTGCAATTATTGGATTCAAATTGAGGACCCCTGGGCCAAAATCAAAATCCGTGACATCTCTAAAAATACCTGTTATAATAACATCATTGTTTTCATCAACAACTAAAGACTCACACTCGACTTCATCTGTACTAACCAATTGACCCGACCATACATAGTCTCCATCCTCATTCAATTTAGCTAGAAATCCGCTATTCTCTCCTGGAGGAGCCGTAAAAAAAGAAGTTCCAGTACCAGGATCAAAATCTACAGTTTCTCTGAAGTACCCTGTACTATAAGAATTACCAGCGTCATCAATATCCATATCTCTCAATTTAACTGAATTAAAAGAGGTAGGTAAAAATGCTCCAGCCCATTCAAAATCTTGAGAAAAAGAGGAGATAGAATAAGTAATAATTATAAGGGGTAGTAATATTCTCATTTTAGCGTTGTGTTTTCAATTTCAACTAACTAAAATAAAGCTACAGATCATCGAAATTCATCCAGTCTTATTAACCTGTAAAAAAGTTATTATTTAAAAAAAAGACCGCATCTAAGTGATACGATCCCTTTCTTGATTGAAAACAAAATTTTTATTTCTTTATAATAAGTCTAGTAATAACTTGGTTAGATGATGTAATGATTTTCAAAAGGTATACCCCATCTTCATACTCCGATAAATCAATGTTATAACTTGATTGAGTGATATTATATACTTTTTCTACTTCTACTCCTGCAGTATTGTAAATCACAACATTTTCAATTAAACCTGCGTCAACTTTTATATTAAACACCCCACTACTAGGATTAGGGTAGATCTTTATCTCAAGATCATTAATGCCTTGGTCTATTCCTATTCCTTGGATTAATACACAAGCAGATGTGTCTACACAACTATTATCATCTATTACAACTGCATAGTTCCCATCACTTGTTGCTAAATATATTTGATCCGTCTCTCCTACTATCTCTGAGTCATCTGCACAGTCTATCCATTGATAACTTATTCCTGGCCCACTTGATACAGCTGTTATTTCATTGGAAGATGTTGTTGTTGACACATCTACTGTATTTATAATTAACTCTTGTATCTCTACACTATCACAACCAAGAACGGTTGTAAGTGAATCATAGTAAAGTCCTGCTGAACTTTCATAAACTCCAAAGATCATCACTGAATCTCCTTCACATATTGTTATTACAGGTAGAGATGCTTCATATACTGGATTTAACTAAAGCGTAGTTTCTATAATTGAATCACAGCCTAGAATTGAGGTTAACGTATCTCGGTAAATACCCGCCATTGTTTGATAGCTATCTTCTAAAAACAAACTATCATTTGAACAAATACTTGCTGCCTCTGCAATAAGTATCTCTGATGATTCAAGTATATCTACTGATAAAGATGCTACGCATCCTGCGGCGTCTTCTACCTCTAAGTTATACGTCCCTGCCTCAAGGCCTGATATATCATCACTATCATCTGAATCTCCTGTTCCATCATCATCCCAATCTATCCCATAAGGTAATGTACCGCCTGTAATGGTTGTTGTTATCTCCCCTAAAGCTTCCCCAAAGCAAACATTATCTACTGTCCCATCTAAAGTGATCATAGGACCTGATGGATCGGATAGATTTACTGAACTTGCTAATAAACACCCATTATCATCCATCACCTCTAGGTTATATGTTCCGGCTCCTAGTGATGAAAGATCTTCCATATCGTCAAAATCTCCCGTTCCATCATTGTCCCAATCATAGGTATAATCACTTGTGCCTCCTGATACTGTTATACTTATTGAGCCATCTTCTACTCCACACCCTGTTGGGTCTACTTCCGAATCTATCGTAATCGAAAGAGCTGTTGGTTCTGTTAATGATCCTGATGTCGTAGCTTGACATCCATTAGCATCTTCTACAGTTACGTTGTAAGTTCCATCATCAAGTCCAGCTTGGTCTTCATCATCATCAAAGTCTCCTGTACCGTCATGATCCCAATCAAATGTATATGGTCCAGTACCTCCTGATACATCTATAAATATCTGTCCATCTGAGCCTCCAAAGCATAAAGGATCATCAACAGATGAAACAGTTGCAGACAAATTATTTGTTACTGTTACATCAAACTCACAAGTACTTGAGTTACCTGCTCCATCAGTTGCCGTGTAAGTTACCGTTGTTGTTCCAACACTAAAGCTTGAACCTGATGCATGTGAAGAAACTAGTGTAGGTGTTACGCAGTTATCTGTTGCTGTTGGTGCTGTCCATGTAACTACTGATGTACAACCTGAAGCATCTGCCGTTACACTTATATCTGATGGGCAACCTGCGATGACTGGATCTTCTGTGTCGCCAATGGTTAAATCAAAAGTTGAAGTATTAAAACACGAACCAGCAGTTGTGTAAGTTATGGTATATGTGTTCTCCGTTGAGGCATCAATATCAATCTCTCCAGTAGTAGTATTTATACTTAAACCTGAAGGAGTACTTGAAAATGTCCCTCCTGAAACCCCTGTAATTGTTGGTGTTGGATCAGAAGACCCAGGACAATAGCTAGATGATCCATATGAAAATGAAGCGTCTATTGAAGACCCATCACATTGACTCATTTTGTGGATGAAAGCATCGCTTGAACCTACTGGACTTAAATTGTAAACAGCCAGTGTATGATCGAAATCAACAGTAGTGCTGAAGTTGCCCGTAGAGTATATATTTCCCAAACCATCAATAGAGGAACTTCGAGGGACTTCAGAAGTTGTGCTACCAATTCTTTGCGACCAAACAAAGTCACCATCAGAATCAACTTTTTGAAAAAAAGCATCACTAATACCAGCCGATACCAAAATACTAGAAAAAACTCCCGGATCAAAATCAACCGATTCTCTAAAAAACCCTGAAGAATATATGTTTTCATCAGTATCAGTAAAAATGGAAATTAAACCATCGCCTGATAAACCTCCAAAACTATTGCACCAAATAAATTCTCCATCCGAATCTAATTTTTGAACAAAACAATCATAGTTTCCTGCAGAACTGAACATCATTACGCTTGGTCCTGGGTCAAAATCCACAGTTGCCTGAAAATCTCCCCCAACAATAACATTGCCAGATAAATCGGTCGTGACCGCTGTTCCCCTATCAGTACCAGAACCTCCAAAAGTTTTTGTCCATAAATAGTTCCCATCAGAATCCATTTTATGAATAAAAGCATCGTTACCACCAATAGAAAGGTGATTATCTACCAATAAAGTTGGATCAAAATCAACAGTGTGAAGAAAATAACCAGTTGTATAAATATTTGAAAATCCATCTAAACAAATTGAATAACTTTGGTCAGAAGATGTTCCTCCGAAGGTTTTTATCCAAAGAGAATTACCGAAAGAATCAAGTTTTTGGATAAAAATATCATCACCTCCATTTGAAGTATAATTTTCAACAGCTACTCCTGGGTTCAAATCTACTGTTGATCGAAAAATTCCAGTAACATAAGAATTTCCTAAATCATCTACAACAACTTCTCTACCATCGTCAGTCTCCACTCCTCCAAAAGATTTACACCAAACCAAATCTCCAATTGAATTAAGTTTTAACACAAAAATATCACTAGAACCATTAGAAGTCAAATTAAGTGCACCCGGGCCAGGATCAAAATCCACTGTCCCACTGAAAAAGCCTAAAACATGTATATTGTTATCCCCATCAATATCAATACTGTTTGGAGCATCAGAAGTAAGTCCACCGATAGTTTTTACCCATAAAAAGTCTCCATTTGCATCCAATTTCAAGATGAAAATATCCCCACTTCCCGAGGAAGTTCTATTTTCGATCCCTGTCCCTGGATCAAAATCGGCTGTTCCAACAAAAACACCTGCTACCAAGACATTACCATCATTATCCGTAATAATCGAATTACCTCTATCTAATGACCCTCCTCCAACTGATTTAACCCATTCAAAATCTTGAGAGAACGAGCAGATCGAGTACATGAAAAGAATAAAGGAAAGTAATATTCTCATTTTGACATTTTGTTTTTCAATTTCAGCTTACTAATATAAATCCACAGTTTATCTCAATTCATCCAGCCTTATTAACCCGTAAAAAACTTATTATTTGAAACCGAAAACACTAATTAACTAAAGATTAGTTATTGTTCCAAGTTTAAGAAATCACAAGATCATTATGATTTAGGAAGTCAGTCCTTTATACCAAAATCATAGGCATTCTAGACTGATCTACCTCTTCCTAATCCTTCAAGCCAAATATCTTCTTTAAATTCTACGATAATTTCGACAAAAGGCAGAGAGTCTGTCATCGACAACCTCTTTTCGTAACTGAAATTAAATGATTAACCAGTATGCCCCCTCATAGAGCTGTCATCTGTTTCAAAAAATATTTGGAACGTTCAACCTTATACTAAATCTAGTATTAGGATAATTAAAAAGCAAACATGTAACAGAAGGAAATCGCATCAATCAACACTATCTGATTCGAAAAGTTAATTATTCACTGAGAAATTTATCTTTCAACAAAAAGAAATCTGCAATTTTATCTTTGTACCTTCTTGAAACGGGTATGAATTGTCCATTTAAAAGCTCTATTTCTTGTATTTTTTTGTTATAATTTATTGAAAAAGTAACGTTTAGATAGTAAGATTGATGGCACCTAATAAAATTTGAATAATCTAAAGACTCAATTACCGTTTTCAGCGTTTTTGCAATCAGAAAGCTCCCGTAGGTCGTGTAAATATTGGTGTAATTTCCTTCAGATTTCGCATATATTATTTTATCAACATCAAGTAAGTGTTTTGACCCTTTAATCGAAATCTCAAAAGTTTCTAAAGTCTTACCAGATAAATGTTCTTTAAACTTTTGAATTCTAATAATATCAATAACAGAACTAACTACTTTAATAAACTTTAACGGATTTATTGGTTTAGTGATATATCCTAAAGCCTTAAATTCAAAGGCTTCGAGGGCAAATTCGCTATAGGCGGTTACCATAACCAATTGAAAGTTCTTATATTGACATTTTTCCACAATTTCAAAACCCACGCCCTCTGGAAACCGAATATCGAGAAAAAGAATATCTGGCTTCAATCTATCAATATATTGAGCAGAGGTATTAAAATCGTGATACGTGGTTAATGATACATTGGTAAAATTATCTTGTAGCAAATCAAAAATTATTCTACCACTATCTTTCTCATCGTCTAGAACTAGGGCTTTTAATTCAATCATAATAAAAGTTAAGTTTTACACAAGTTTGAAAATTTCTAAAATTAGTTTCTTCCAAAACCAATGAGTTCTTTTTATTTTCATTTTTGATTCTCTTTTCACATAGCTCTAACCCCAACGATTCATGTGTTTCAATCTTTTTGTTACTAAGCCCTACACCATTATCCAAAATCTCAATTCTAAAAAAGATGTCATTTCCAGTAACTCTTATTAATATTAAACCAAATTCCCTGTTTGTAAATTCCTTGCGTAGAATACCATGCTGAATGGCGTTTTCAACAAGTGGCTGCAAGATTAATGAAGGAATCTGGAAATCTAAAGTATCACTTTCAAGTTCAATGTCTAAAACTATTTTATCCTCAAGTCTTAAGTTTTCCATTGCTACATATTGTTCAATAAATCTAAGTTCTTCTTTTAAGAGAACACTTTCGTTATTAGAGTAATTTATTACATTTCTTAACATCTCTGCAAACTGCGCTAAATAAACTGTTGCTTGGTCATTCTTTTCCGACATTATTAGTCTTTGAATAGCATTTAAAACATTGAATGTGAAGTGTGGTTTGAGTCTTGAATGGAAAACTTGTGTTTTCAGTTCGACTAGTTCTTCTGTTAATCCGGCCCTTTTTTGGCGTTGTCGAAAAAAATAAAAAATGATAAAAGAACTCAGAAGCAGAAACAAAACTGAAATCAGTAGAAAAAACCAAACTTTTTTGTAAAACGGTTGGTCTATGTAAAAAGAAAGTTCTCTTAGCTCTGAATGCAGCATTGAATTAAGTTCCGAGTAATATTCAATCCTGTACTCCCCTGGTGCCAGATTTCTCAACTGAATTGGATTTTCGTATTTTTCGAAATTGACTTGAGTTTGTGCGGTTCTGTAATAAAATTTAGGTCTAATACCATAAATATTATTGTCAGAAAAACTAAGGTGAATTGTTTTGTTATCAAACGGAACTGTCATTTGGTCTTTTATAGTATTTCCTGATTCATCTTTAAGAACCAAATTGAAGTCAATGTTGAATGAGGTATTGGGTGAAGTCTTTAATGGGATTTTATAAAAATCCGTTCTTGACAATGCCCAAATTGTATCTTTCCAAATTTTAATTTTTCTAAAGTTATTTCCAATTAGTCCTGACTCCTCTTGAAAAGACGAAACCCTGCCTGATCTAGGAGAAAATACACCGATTGATTTATCCCCATAAATAACAAAAGTGTTGTCCTTATAATATATTCCATTATAGCTTTGGCTTATAGAGAGACTCATAATATATTGACTTCCCCGACCTGTATTCATCCATATCTCTCCAGTTGTTGAAAGAAGAACCACTATCTCCCGATCAAGTACTGCAAACCCCGTCAAATTCGGAAGAACTATTTGTCTTCTTTTGGATAGAAGTTTATTATGGATATTCAGTTTGTCAGGTAACTGAAAATAATAAATACTATCATGGAACATCAGAGAATTAGGCCTAAGATGTTCTGAATATATGGTATCTATGGGGCTCGAAAGTTTTCCTCCCCTAATAAGAAGAATATTTAATGTTTCTAAATCTTTGGCTACTATATGGCCATTTTTCAACCCCTCAATTTTTGAAGTATTTCCTAAGATGATTCTTTGCCAATTACCACTACGCATCGTTAAGTATTGACCATATGAATACAGCGTGTCATTTATTGCCCTGATAGAACTAGTTAGCATTATAGTATCATTGATATAAGTACTAAATCTTGTGCCCTTTCTATCATAGCCGCTAATATGTCCAGTTTCAGAAGAAATCCAAATCTTTCTCCTGTCAATATCGAAATCTATAAAATTTGCATCTTCCTTTAACGTAGATAACCTATTAATAGAAAGGTCAGGATACAGAAAGCAACCAGACTCTAAAGTTGTCATCCAAATTTTTCCATATCTATCAGCACAGGCATAGCTTACAGATCTACCAGATAAAAATTTATTCTCAGGCTCAAAATTATCGGGATCAACCACCCATAAGCCATTATTATACATGCCTATACAAAGCTTATCTTGAATGAAATCAACGAATATTATTCCCGAAGGAAAAGAACAACTCTTCAAAATTTCAAAATTCTCATTTACCTTGAAAAGTGAATTTCTAATTGAAAAGTAGATATCTTTGTTCTTTTTTGTGACATATGATTTTCCTCTGTAATACTTATCTATTAGAACATTCTTTGTTTTAGTCGAATTAATGATTTCACCATCACTGTATTCGCTATACTGGAATTGGACTTGGTCCAAATTCTCTGGTAAGTTCTTTTTTAAATTCGTAGAGGAATGTTCTATATCTGCTCTGGCATTATATGAATAGAAATAATTATTCTCTACTCTTACAATACCCAAAACATTATGCAGTGAATTAAAAGTTCCGTCGAAATCGAATTCTATTATTCCAGAGCTTATGGTAAAAACTATAAGTTTTCCTGCTTTCGTTAAATATATATCTCCTATCAAAGCATTGTCACATAAATTAGACAATGCATCGTTATATGGATACTGAAAAATCGTATTGCATTCGTATATGGCTAATTTTCGATTATTACAAATAAACCAAATTCTGCCACTACGGTCCTCAAAAATTTTGAATACCACTCTACTGGGAAGACCGTCCGAATCATCGAAACTTGTAACCCGACCTTCGCATATCATAACAACCCCTCTATCGGTAGAAATCCAAATTCTTCCACGTGAATCTTCTTGAACAGCGTAACATTCATTGCTCGGTAAAATTGAACTCACAGTGTAATTTATACTATCAGGACGAAACTGACCTTTCGAATGAAAAGGATATAGAATGAACAAAGCGATCAATAACAAAAACAACCGCCTACTTGATATCAGTAAATCTTTAATCAATACTTATATTTCCACCATAATAAAAATTTTTTTTGGAAAAGGTAGATATAATAGAAATCATCTTTTAAATGCTTTTACTATTTGAAAAAAAAATATTATTCGACAAGTCCTTTTTGTATGGGTACAATGATCATTTTAAGTATTCTTGCCGTATTAGTGGCAGTCCTAATTCTTGTTCAGAGTCCAAAAGGAATAAGTTCGTTTGTAACTAGCCGTATTGGAGCTAAACGTAATAAATCATATTTAACTAAAACTACTTGGGGTTTGGTTGTAGTTATGTTGATCGCAATTCTTTCCCTTTCATAGGACTCCGTTGATAATTATGAGGGGAGGACGTGTGCCTTAGCTATTGTGTTAGCGTTAGTTTTTTACTCCTCGTCGGAAAATTCTTCTGTGCTCACTTAAAGTAAGTACTAAGTTGGCTATAAAAAGGATAAGCGAGTATACCTCAAATGATATAAATTTTCCATTTAGACCAAAGCCAAAGTGTCTAGTTTCAGGAAAGAATTGACAGGTTCCGATTATTCCGCCAAAACACGTAATTGATACCAATAAACTTCCGTATTTAGTTTTTATTAGAGCTAGCACAATTGATACAAACACTAAAGTAGTCGAAATCAGAACTGGTTGATACATTCCGGTCCCGTTTATAAAGCAACTTGTAATTCCGATCAGTAGAATCAGCGGAATAACCCATGTTTTCCATTTAAAACTCCTGTTTTTTTATGGGTTTATTAATTTCTTCCAGAACTTCTTTATGCATTTGGTTTAATTAACGCTAACTAGTAAATAAAGTTAATCAACTTCCTTCTTAAATTGTTGTATTTGCGGAAACGCTATCAACAAATCGCTTCAAATCTTCAAGTATTTGGTTCGAATCAAAATCACCTAGGCCCACTAACAAAACCCGATGTGAAAGCATCGGTTTTTTTTGTGCTTGGCACTTTGAGATGAGAACCAAAGTTCGAGCCGATGAGCGGAGCGACGAATACATGTTCTGGATCACGCAAGTAATCCAGTAGGGCTCACAAACGAAAAGCAATACAAAAGCATCTGCTTTTTCTATTCCAGAATTACTTTTTTCTCTGAACTGCCGTCAGAATATAAATAAATCAATAAGACATTTGGTATTATTTCACTCGGCCTTCCCAATAAATCATAGACACCTAAAAGTTCTTTTTGGTTTGAGTTTGTGGATTCTATTTCTGAAATTCCCGCTACTGCATGGAAGGGATATGCATTATTGCAAAAATGAAGTAATATGTCTCCAATATATTCATCCTCGTAATCATGAAGAAAGTTGGTTTTACTTCCTACGCCTTGATACATCTCAAAGTGCCAAGGGAAAACAAATTTTTTGTAAACCTCATCGCAAAACACGTGCGTACTTGTATCCTCAACTTCGAGGGATGGTCCGAAATAGAAGCTTGGATTCCACAAAGTTTCTCCCACATCTAAATTGAAATCATACCAAAGTTGTTCTGTGGTGTCATCTGCATGGTATAATATTCGATAAGCCCTTCTTTCATTGTCATTTCTGTATGCCAAATAAGGGTACTCACCTGAAGATCCGCTATAGGATCCATCAGAATTTCTATTAATAGACGTCTTAAGGAGATTGGTGTAAACATTTCCGTCAATTATGGTGTCACCTCCACTTCGGTAGTAAAAATAGGAGCTTACGGTAGTGAAGCCATAGGTCTCAGTTTCATAATCCCAACCATAAGTGGTTTCCGAGTGTTCAATTATCCAAGATCCATTTGTTGAGATAGCGATACTATCTATTGTCTGAGCTGAAGCGTTTAGGGAGTATCCAAAAAATAATAATGATATTGTCTCAAATAGATATTTCATAAAAGGTGCTTAGGTTCTGGGAAAAAGCAAAGGTATTACAAACTTATTTATTACTCCTTTTCACGTTCTATTTAAGCCTGAGGTTGGTGCTTGACAAGATTTTATTTTTCGGACCACAAAATAATAACAAAACCTACAAGTACTGTTATTATTTCATGAAACAACTTATCTTTGAATCATCTTAAGTCATAGGGTTTATGGTNCTTGAGATTCGGAATACGTGATTGTATTCCTCATAGGGTTAAAGGGAGTTACTCTTGTAGCTCCCTTTATTTCTAAAAAGCTTTAATTCTCTCTTCAACACTTGCAGGAATAAGATTTTTAAGTTTTGCATACGCTAGACTTAAATCACCTTGTTGAATATCATCAAGTTTCCATGCGGTCCCATCGTATTCCATGATCCAAATTTGTTCAACAGATTCCCTTCCTTTTTTACCATGAACTACTTGGTTTGATTTACGATCAATCATGTAGTCTTCCCTTTCAATATGTACAAGAAATGCTATTCTAGTACCCGCGAAATTTTCAATTTCACTAACGGCAATATTCAAAGGTTTAACTTTCGTACAAGCATAAAAATTGCAGACATTCTTTAAGCCTTGTTCTTTCCATTGGTTTAGAATCGTCATTTGTTGATTTTGCCAGTACCATGGGGTCATGTATTTTTCAACAGGGTCTAAATCCTCTTGTCCCCAAGCCTTATGGATGTTCATTATGGTTGCCGAAACTGTTGCGTGAAGTTTCGTCCACTGAAACTCTTTTTTCAGCATCCCCAGTTTATTAATTATACTGGTCGCTCTTCTAATCCCTAAATACTCTCTTGTTTTAAAATAAATGATTAGCGGAAGAAGAACAACGGCGAGTAATATTCCAATTAATTTTCCATACCAGGTTTTAAAAAAAGCCTTGGCAACATATCCTCCAGGTCCCGCTATGGCCGTATCAGGGATGGATAAGAATAGGATTAGTAATAGGCTAACAAAAAGTAGTTGGGTTAAGTTGAATTTCATAAATCGAAAATAGAAAAAATCAACTAAAAACGGTTCATACTATCAATTTGAAAAGCAAAGTATTCCAAATTCGATTTTTTGTTCAGTAGAATCGTATACCCATTCTTTCGACTCAAGACAACTCAAAATTGTTTATTTTCAATAATCTACTAGATTAGTAGATTTTATCTATCTTTACGCCACTCAAAAACAAATAAAAAACAACTATTCTTCCTATGAAAACATATTTAGCAATTATTTCATTCTTCTTTTCTGCAATTGGATTAGCTCAAGTAGACACCTTATGGACGCAGGTATATGGTGGTTCAGATAACGAGCCTGTAGGGTTCGGAAGTGGTTTTGCAGGGGCTCCTTCTGTTCATGCCGAAACGGATGATTCCGGGAATATATTTTTGGTCACGTTTACAGATTCCAATGATGGTGACATTTCGTCAAATAAAGGTTTGGAAGATGTTTGGGTGTTAAAACTGGATTCTGAAGGAGATACGCTTTGGACCAAGACGATTGGAGGGAGTTCTTTTGATAGGGCTTATCGGGTAAGGGTGACTGAAGATCAAGGCTGTGTAATTGCTGGGCGCACCTCTTCCAACGATGGAGATTTTACGGGAAGCAATGGCTCTGAAGATGGGTTTGTAGTAAAACTAAATGCCGATGGTGACCTTGAATGGTCTAACCTTTATGGTGGGAGTTTGGTAGATAATTTTTTCGGGATGGAAATAATCGGAGATCGCTACTTGGTTTACGGAGCAACGGGCTCAATTGATGGAGATGTGCCAGCGGGAAGTCCTGGTTCGGTAGAAGCCTGGGTTGTGTTCATGGATAATGATGGAGATATTCTTTGGAGTGAAAAAACAAGCGCATCTACCGCCGATTCAGATTGGTCGGAGAGTTTTTGGAGTGCTGTTGAAATAAATGACGGGGTCGTTCTTGCTGGAATGACTGGCAATGCATTTGATTTTAATACAGACGACTTTTTTATCGCTATGTACGATACCTTGGGAAATCAGATTTGGACTGCAGAATATGGTAGTGGAACTTCTGATGCCATCGGGGGAATTACTGAAATAGACAATTATATTTATTTAACTGGTCGCGTAAATGCTGGTACAGGAGATGTGAGTTCGTACGCTGGTGGAACGGGAGATGTATGGCTAGCTAAGATTGATAGCAATGGAGTTTTGATCAATGAAAAAAACTATGGTGGATCAGACTACGAATACTCTTATTTCATTCAAGAATCACTAGGTAATAATTTACTGATTTCAGGTTTGACCCGAAGTACCGACGGAGATTTAGGCGCAACTTCATATGGAGGATTCGATTTTTGGGTACTTGAGGTAGACACGTCTTTTACTTCAATTTTGAATCAATTCCGATTTGGTGGTTCCGCGAATGATTATGCGCATGGAATTCTAGCAGAAACTCCTTTCGATTTTGTGTTGTATGGAAGGTCCCAGTCTTCTGGTGATTATGTTCCTTCGAATAATGGAGGTACAGATATTTACCTAACAAAAATTCAAACAGCGATTAATGATTTAGGCGCTGCTTCATTTGACAATGAAGTATTAATTTATCCAAACCCAAATAATGGAGATTTCAGACTAAGTAATTTAAAGGCTGGCGAATCATATGAAATTTACAACTTGTTAGGTGAGAGAGTATATCAAGGAATCTACAATGGCGAAACTATTCATGTGGAACTACCTACAAATTTATATGTGCTTACCACAGGGGAGTTTGTGGTTAGGTTTATTATCGAATAATTTTTACGCCCGAAAAGACCTATGATATTAAGGTCAAGGCTTTCGAGAAATCGGAGACCTTTTTTATGCTTTTTAGATTGACGAACAATGAATAGAGGTATTTGTTAGCTTAGCATATCGAAACTCAACGTTATGGCAGTTTATCATTTAATGACCTATCTTCATTATATCAGTATTTTCTTTGTATTTACGGGAGTATTTCTAGAACTCGTTTTGGTAAGAAAAACCTTGAGTGCACTTAATTTTAAACGGGTAGTCTTGGCAGATTCGCTTTACGGGATCTTTTCGATTTTGGTTGTTACTACTGGCTTATTAAGAGCTTTTATTTATGGGAAGGGAAGTGATTACTATTTCTCAAATTGGATTTTTAATTTGAAGTTTTCGCTATTCATAGTCGCAGGATTACTATCAATATATCCAACTGTAGTTTTCTTAAAAGAACGTAAAGCACAAAAGACAAATCCAACTGCAGAAATAGAATTTGAGAAGTATGAACTCATAAGAAAGTTTATTCTCCTAGAGTTTTTGATTCTCTTAGTCATTCCAATGTTGGCGATTCTTATGGCGAGCGGTATAGGTATGTAACCTTTATACTGAATTCCAGAACTCAGCTTTCTTTCTAACTTTACTTCCATGCAATGGATTATTAAAGTTTCTGCTTTTATCCTCTTGGGATTCATAATGTTTGGTTGTGGGTTCAATGGCCTCTTTTATTATCCTAATGTGGAACATGTTGAGACTCCTGAATTTTCTCAAAGTCATTACATCAAATATTCAGATCAAGATTCCATACATGCTTTGTTTTATAAGAAGAATCAACCAATTGCAACCATATTTTTTCTACATGGTAATGCCGGCAGCTTAGATTCTTGGAGCAGTTTGGGTCAGCTATTTTATAAAGAGAATTTTAATGTCTTTATGATTGATTTCCCGGGGTTCGGAAATTCAACAGGCAAGGCGAAACATGAACCAACGTACGAAGCGGCTCAAGCTGCTGTAGAGTATTTTAAAAGTATGCCAGAGATTCAAGATTCCAAGAAGCTTTTAATGGGCTTTTAGCTTGGAGGTAATTTGGCAGTAAAGGTAGGACATGACAATCCCGATTTATTTGACGCAATGGTTATTGAAGGACCATTTGAGAGTCATAAAACCATCGCCATAACAAGAGTTCCAAGACCCTTGAAATTTGCGCCCTTTCTTTTAGTGAATGATGCAGTTAAAGGCAAGAAGTTGATTCGAACCTGGAATAAACCTTTGCTAATTGTTCATAGCACTGAAGATCGTGTTTGCGAATATAAAATGAGCGAGACCTTGTATGAAAGTGCCGTTGGCACGGATAAAAAAGAACTATGGACCATCAAAGGGCCTCATTTGGCTGGTTTAAAGCTCTATTATGATGAATATATAGAAAAGGTTAAAGCGCTTGTGAAGTAATGTTATAACTTGAAGGATTCATTCATGTAAGGAATTGTAGTATTCTTCCTCCTTCAAGCATCCCACTTCCGGCAATCACAATTTTAGGTTGGTCATTTAAAACAACAGCTTTTGATTGTTCAGTATCGCTAATGAAATTGATGTTTTTGTACATATGACTTAAATCAAAATGAGATACATCTTGCCATTGCGGATACTTATCAAAAACGAGTGTTGCTTTCAACACCATTGGAGAGTCTAAATACACAGGAATATTTGGAATGATTCCCTCTTCTTTTAGCTGGAAAATTATGTGAATAATCTCTTGAGTTCTTTCAACTGCAAAAGATGGAATCATAAGTATCCCTTTATTTTTATGGGTTTCCAGGATGACTTCAGAAATAGCTTTTTTTCAAATCCATTTCGTCATGTTCGCGATCTCCATAAGTTGATTCTAAAACTAGATAGTCTGCCGATTTTATTTTTTTTGGCGGGTAGAGTAGTAGTGGATCTTTTCTTCCAATATCGCCTGAAAAAACTATTGTTTTGTCATGGATTTTTAGTTGCACCATTGCTGATCCGAGAATATGGCCAGCATTTAGAAATTGAAATTTGATGTTTGGCGTAATGAATACCCATTCTTCGTAGTTGTGTGTGGAGAAATGATTATTAACTGCTAATGCATCTGCAACTGTGTAAAGGGGTTTGGCTTCTGTATGACTTGAGTAACCATATTTATTGGCTCGATTAGCATCTTCCTCTTGGATTTTACCGCTGTCTTTTAATATGATTTCAGTGAGTTCCTTCGTTGGTAACGTGCAGTAAATTTTCCCCTTAAATCCATTTTTAACCAATACGGGGATACAACCACAGTGATCCAAATGAGCATGGGTAAGGATAACGCATTCTATACTTGCAGGATCAACCGGAAAATCGTCCCGGTTTAATCTACGAAGATGCTTTAACCCTTGAAATAAACCACTATCAATTAAGATTTTTTTACCATCGGCTTCAATGAGACTTTTTGAACCTGTAACCGTTTGCGCTCCACCCAAAACTTGAGTCCAAACTCACCTTCCTTATACTCAATAACTAACTGCCAAATTTGGGTTAAAAGTAGCATTTAAGAAATTAGAACTTATTGATGTTGATCACGAATTCTTCTGAGGTCAATCAAAGCTATAATTCATTCGGTTTGATCTTCAATTACACTTTCGTTAACCACTTAACAGCAGCCTCTTCAGTTTTGAATAAGCGGATAGGAACCTTCGGTTTAAAGATTCTTGTATAGCTGTTTACTAATATTCTAACTGGGGCTGAATGGGTAATCATACCCATTTTAGTGGCAAATTTTTCGAAATATGCATTGGTATACTTCTGTTCTTCTTTGCTCACAATACCAGTGATATAACGATTGTCACACATATTGGGTCTAGGAACACCATCTGTAATTTCAATAAAAGCCTCGAGTAAGTCTTCTAGTATAGGCATGGTGTATTCCTTGAATGTAGCGACGTCAGGTCTAAAAACTAAAATATTATCTGAACGAAGCTCTACAATTCCATGTTCAATTGATACTTGTTTAACAACTATGTTAGATGACTTCTTCATCAATGGTTTAGAGATAGCTCATTCAAAGAGGTACTGAATGCTATGTGCTGATTTTTAGACTGATCAACAAATGACGTAGACTCACTAGGTGTTTTAACGGAAAAAATGATTCTCAAATAAGACAAACGATTGACGAGGTTTATTCCTTTTTTGGATCAAAATAAGCTATATTTACTCGAATGTTGAGGGTATTCGCTTTTCTATATTGTCTGTTCCTATTAGGTTTTGGATTTGCGCAAATAGAGAGTGTCGAGAACTACACCGGCCTGTTTTGTGGCGATAATATTCCTGCAGACTTTACAACTAGTTCAACAGAGAAGTTTAAGGAAGATAAAGAAGAAAATCAGAACAAGAAATTAGATCGTGATTTTTTTATAGAGACTCGGTTTATTATTGACGAAATGCTCTCAAGTGGCCAAGTCTTATTTGATGAAACTTTAAGTAATTATGTTTCTGATGTTGCCAATTATGTGCTGCGGGAAAATGAAGAACTAAAATCTGGATTAAGATTTTATGTTCTTAAGAGCTCAATTCCAAATGCCTTTTCAACAGATCAAGGCATCATAGTTATTACGACTAATTTATTATCGCGATTAGACAACGAGGCACAATTGGCCTTTATATTGGCTCATGAGATTGTGCATTATACAGAGAGTCATGTTCAGGATGGTTATGTGGAAAGAAATAAAATTGCTAAAGGCAGAGGACAATATGGTCTACTCTCGAGGTATGAGAGAATTAAAAAAATGAGTCTTTATAGCCAGAGCGATGAATATGAAGCAGATCTAGGAGGACTAGGTTTCATTTTAAATACGGATTACGCTCAAACAGAAGTTCTGAGTGCATTAAGAATACTCAAAAAAGCCGATTTACCATATGAGGATATACCATTTGATAAAAACTTTTTACAGACAGAATATATTAGAATTCCTGATCTAGTATTAAGTAAGGGAGACCCAATTTATCATAGAATTACTGAAAAAGAACTTGAGTTTTCCACGCATCCTAACATAAACAAAAGAATTACAAAAATTTCGAGATCGAAAAAGTTTGATTCTGATGCGCCTGGTGAAAAATTCATTATTTCTGAAGAACGCTTTCTTGAAGTAAGAGAGCTTTCAAGATTCGAAAATATAGAGAGAAAATTGATGGAACGAGAATATGTTGCATGTTTATATGATCTGTTCCTAATGTCTAAAAATTATGAGGATAATTATTTTCTAGATCTCGCCTTCATTCAGGCATTATATGGCTTGGCAAAGTATTCCACGAGTGTTTATTATAACGAGGTTTTTGATGAGGATAAAAAGGTTTATGGTTTCGCAGGTACACTTAATAAATTAATGATAGATATTAAGGGCGATGCTTTAATTGTTCTAGCCTACAGGCATGCTTTTGATATGTCGCGTAAATATTATTTAGATCCTAATTTTAGTTTATACGAATTTGAACTAAGGAAATGCTTGGTTCAGAATACTAATTTAGAGTTGAAAGATTTCTCCAAGGAACCTTATGACCAGTATTTTGACAGGGTAGAGGTAAATGGTAGGATTATAAGCATAAAAGATTCGTTAGAAAGTATTAAAAAATCAAATTACGAAATAGCCCATAAAGAAATACTCGAGGAAAATTTGTACCAAATCATTATGGATTATGAATATGAAATAGATGAATATGACTTTCATTTATTCTTTTTAAGAGATCTAATAGGTCTGGAGCCATTTGAAGATAGTATAAATAGCGTGTCTGTTTACCAGTCAAAAAAGTTTGACCCTTATGTATTTAACGGAAAAGAAAAGATTGTTCACCAAGAATACGAAAAGGTTGTGGTAGTTGATCCGAAGTATAAAAACTTCAATGTTTTTAAGGACAAGGAATACCTTTTGGAAGAAAGACGCAAAAAAGAGGTTGATGAATTTTTCATGGAGGGTTTTGAAGGCCTTCCGATAGAATTGCAATTATTAACATCAAAATCAAATTCATTAACGAGTAAAGATTACAACGATTTAGGTGTTTTAAATAATTGGTCGGCTGAGGTTATTTCACATGATCCGGACCTAAATTTCGTTTGTTCTAGCAGGCGCAGTATGAATTTAATTTCGGACGACTATAAGTCAAAAAAATTCATGTTTACAGGAGTATTTGCATTTAAGGCGTTCGATAGAGCTGATCAGAGAAAAGAATATCTTACTTATTTTGCCCCGCTAGAATTGCTTGAGTTATTAATTGTAAGAAATCATTTTATTTTAGTGGCTTTCACGATAGATTCTGACAATGATCAAATTGAATTTATAAGTTCATTTGATGTTAACATCAAGAGCTACTCGAATATATTAAGACATTACTATTACAACATATTATATACCTTGGGCAGTGATAAATAGATTTTTCATATTGATCATACTAATTTTTTACCCAGTAATGGGTGAATCTCAGGGAGGTTTTTTTGGTAACTACAATAGCTTTGAATTAACAGCTATGGGAGTTCCTTCTAACAAGAAATACTTGAAAATAAATGATGATTATACTGTCAGAACTTCTAGGATAGCAAATTTGAGTTATAGCGCAAATTACGGACGAGTAGTCACAAATAAACTTCAAATTTGCTTTAATTACAGATATACATCCGGAAAAATGGTTGTTGATGAGGTCTTCTTCCTAGTCTTGGACTCCATTGTTAACCCATCGGGTTACACAACATATAATCATCAAACGTATAATTTTCTTGAAAGCCCTAAATTCACAAACCATTCTGGAGGATTGGAATTCAGGTATTATAGATATGGTAGCTTAGCCCCTGTGGGGAAATATATTTCTTTTGGTCTACAAATCGGTCAATCAACAATTAATCCAGGTCAGGATTATTATTTTGGTAAGAACATAGATTTTACCAAAGTTTCTATGTTTAGGAGTCGTGCGGAAATCGGAGAGTTAAGAGCAGAAACCATTGTCCCTGAGCTAAAAATTCCGACTGTGTTTTTTACAATCGGCGTAGGGAGAAGATATCCATTAACTGACTTCTTGAGTTTAGGTTTCTATGCAAATCTTCCGTTTATCGCAGTAGTTGGCGATTCTGATGGTGGTGGAGCGTGGCTCTCTGATCAACGTAAGGTAGAAAACTTTGACAATAATGAGGTGAAATGGGTTCGTGTATTACGGAACTCTACCCTTAAATATAATCGGGTAAATGCGGGGGTTTCACTTGGCCTTCATTTCTAGTAGTACTCTAGTCTAATAGGGTTCTCATCATCAGGTCTTAATCGATGATATTGTGAAGTAATTAAACTGTCCCATTCGTTGGTAACATTTACAACGACACCCCAGGCTTCTGAATAAATCTTTCTTGACGAATAATACATGATAGGTTGTCCAGGGTCGCAATCAGTATTCGTAACAATATTAGATACGTAACTACCACCTACAAACATGGTGTCAATATATACTTTTACGTAGTTAATATTGTCCGTTTCCAATTGATAGATGAAGGAACTTTTCCACTCTATACACCCCGCACAGTAATAGTAACAACTGTTATCATATGTGTCGGCTGCTGGATTATAATTAGCTGCTCTATCATCTGTGCAACCTCTAACTTCCTTATTACAACTTAGGGTTGACAATCCAAGGATTAGGAGAAAACAGAAAAAATAAATTTGACTATGATAGCGTTCTTTATTCAACTGATCCATCTGAATCTGCTTGTGTAGAAACCTTTTCGAATGCCTGGAAGCGCAACATAACTTCATGCGTAGCTCCATTAAATTTGAAAGATTGGTTTTGAATAGAATAATCAAATGCATAACCAACCGAGAAAGAATCGAGGATAACTCCGGCCGTGAAACCGATAGCTTCCGTGCCTCTCCATGTTAATCCTGCCCATGCTTTTTCATTGAAATGAATAGGTGCAGAAAGCGTAAATTGGAACGGTACATTCTTCTGCATTTTTACCATAAGATTTGGCTTCATTACCATGAACTTTCTTCTTGATAACGTAAACTCGGCACCAGCAGTTATGTACATCAAACGGTTTACCTGGGATAACCCACCAACGCCTCCAACATCGTCAACATCGTTGATAAGAAGACGTGGTGCCGATACACCAATGTAGAATAATCGACTTTCATAATGTGCGCCGAAACCGACATTAGGAAGTATTTGCGATGCCACATTAGCTGCGAATTCTGGGTCGTTTGTAGTAACGGTCGATAAATCACCAAGTCCGTTACTTCTTAGGTAAACTCCACCACGAATACCGAATGAAAGAAAACCACTGTTGTATCCAACTCTCATTCGATAAGCAAAGTTTCCGAATATTCCGGTGTTTCGTAGCGGTCCCATTGAAGTATTGTTCATGTTTAACCCTAAACCAATTTTTTGATTTTCAAGTCGGGTGTGAACTGCTAAAGCTTGAGATAATGGTGCTCCAGGGAATGAAACCCATTGTGCACGGAATAGACCTACAGCCTCAAGTCCATCATGACTTCCAACATAGCTAGGGCTCACGTCAACACGGTTCTGACCAAAGAATGAATAGTTAGCGTCTATCTGCGAAAAACTCAGAGACCCAATAAAAATTGATGTAATTAATAATATCTTTTTCATGATTTCTAAGTTTATCGGTTTAAGTAAACAAATCCTTTAACCGGAGCGACTCCTTCGTCCAGTTCTAAAATATAGTAATAGGTTCCTGCAGGTGCTTCACCTTCTCCGGTGCTAATACCGAATTGGGTAGAACCATCCCAGAACGTTTCGAAGTCGTTTTCAATTTCCCAGATCTTACTTCCATTTGGGTTAACTATTGTTAACTTGTATTGAGAGAATAATCCTAATCCAATGATTTCAAATTCATCATTAATACCATCTCCATTAGGGGAGAATGCTTCTGGAACAAATAACTCACATGGATCTGGATCTAGATAATCTGGATTATTATCGGTGTCACAATTGTCGTATTCACCATCTCCATCAACATCAGCTTCATCAATTGTTGGAATTCCATCATTATCGTCGTCTGTGTCATTAATGTCTGGTTGACCGTCTCCATCTGTATCTAATCCATACTCTTCGAAATCACCTACAGAGTCATTATCTGAGTCGACATCTTGGAAGTCGGGGTCTCCATCTCCATCGAAATCAGGTGGATTAACGAATAGGTCGTCTTGTAAACCGTTGTCGTCATCATCATCAAAGTCATCTACTAATCCATCGCCATCAGAATCTGTTTGACCTGATTCAACGATGTCTGTTATCCCATCACCATCGGCATCCAATGATTTATGGTCGAAGTTACCATCAGCATCTGTATCTGTAGGTGAAGTGATTTTTGAGTCATCGTCCCAACCGTCGTTATCGAGATCAGCGAAAGCGTCAGTAACGCCGTTTGAATCTAAATCTGTTCCACCAGCCTCATATATATCTGTGATTCCATCATTATCACAGTCAAGATCACGCACATCGACTATTGGATCACCATCAAAGTTTAGCCGAATGGAAGTGGTATTTGCATCGTCAGCACCATCACCGTCAGCATCTGTAAAGCCATCAACCATTCCATTTCCATCAGTATCGGTTAAACCATTTTCTATAACATCTGGAATTCCATCGTTATCGGTATCTAAATCTTTATAGTCATAAACATTATCGCCATCAATAGTGAATGCCAAGTCATGAATATTCTCATCATCGTCCCAACCATCACCGTTGGCATCTCCAAATGAGTCAACCAGTCCGTTGTTGTCACCGTCCAATGAGTCATTTTCAGCTCTGTCGAAGATGCCATCGTTATCAGCATCTAGATCTTGCCAATCTCCAAGGCCATCTCCATCTGTATCTGGTGCAGGGATATAAGAACCTCCATTATCACCATCGAAAGTATCGTCTAATCCATCAAGGTCGGTATCATTGATTAATGTAAGATCAGGATTAGTTCCATCAGTAATACCGTTCATATCAATATCAAGTATACCTTCAGCTTCTAGCAAGTCTGGAATACCATCGTTATCCGAGTCGAGATCCCAAATATCTGCTAAACCATCCCCATCAGTATCTACAAAACCAGTGTATGGGTTAGCATCTCCATCAAGATCTAAATCTTCTACACTGTCTCTAATTCCGTCATTGTCATCGTCTTCATCATCTCTATCTGCAATCTCGTCTGAATCGTGGTCCTCTTCCCTAAAGTCGAAATCACCTGCTCCAGGAATATCATAATCCGAGTAATCTGCATCGGCTAAAGGATCAGTAAAGCCGTTAATAGCATTGGTGGCAAACGTACCAGCTGCAACTACAACGTTATCAAACGCATCATCTAATCCATCATTGTCTGAATCCGTTCCAGATGCGGCGAATTCAGGAACACCATCACCTGAGAAGTCATGCCCTTCAATAAAATCATCTTCAGGATCATTATCTGAGTTGGCATCCAAATAATCAGGCGTACCATCAAAATCAAAATCTAAAGGAGTTGTAATTGGAGAAGATCCCGTAAAGTCAGGATCGTAAGCATTGTCGAGGCCATCGTTATCATCATCCGCTCCTGTTGGAGGAATAAACGAAGCTGATTCTTGGAATTCAATATTATCTACAATACCATCACCATCAGAATCAATATCATGGGCATCATCAAATCCATCACCATCAGAATCCAAGGTTCCTTCGATGGCATCAACTAATCCATCATTATCACTGTCTATATCATCTACATCGTCTACGCCATCAAAATCTGTGTCATATTCTCTAAAATCTAAATCTCCAACTCCTGGATTGTCTGCATCTGCCAGAACGCCATCTGTTAGAGGATCTACAGTACTATTGCCTCCATTTGTATTTGCTGTGCCAGCTCCAAGAACAATTGCATCAAAATTATCATCTAGTCCATCGCCATCTGTATCTGCTAGGGCAGGGGTGGTTTCTGGAGTACCATCCCCATCAAGATCATGGCCTTCAATTAAATCGAACTCAGGATCATTATCTGAGTTATCATCACGATAGTCCGGGTTTCCATCACCGTCGTCATCGTTCGGAGAAATGACCGTTCCGAAATAGGTAAGATCATAGGCGTCATCCATGCCGTCAAAATCATCATCTGTCCCGGCCATTGCGACATACCCAACAGTAGTTTGACCTTCAATATTATCGATGATACCGTCACCATCTGAATCAATATCTAGATAGTTTGCTCCTCCAGTCCCATCAGTATTAGGAGGTAAAAGTGGAGTTCCACCATCACCAGTACCAGGAACTGTATTATCGTCAGAATCCACATCATCATGGAAACCATCTGCATCGCTGTCTACAAAAGCATCAAGTTGTCCGTCTCCATTATCATCCGTTCCCCCAGCTTCTAGCGCCGTAGTAATACCATCATTGTCATCATCAATATCAAGGTAGTTTACAATGGTATCTTGGTCAAAATCCTCTAATGTAAGTGGAGTACCTGTACCATCGAAAAGAACTGGCGTATCCGTGTCATCAGTGTCAAATCCGTCGTGATATCCATCATTATCAGCATCCGTAAAGCTATCTACCATACCATCTCCATCAGTGTCTGGACCACCATTTTCGAATATATCTGAAAGGCCATCATTATCCGAGTCTAAGTCAAGGAAGTTCGGCTGAATATCAGAGTCTGTTGAAGCGATTGTAAGCGCTGTACCTGGACCGTCAAGTGCAGCAGGGGTAGAATTATCATCAGGATCACGAATATCTCCTAAACCATCATTATCACTATCAGTAGCGATGAAGTCGTGCATGCCATCACCGTTAAAGTCCAACCCACCGTTTTCTATAACATCTGGAACCCCATCGTTATCCGAATCGAAATCCATTGTGTTGCGAAGCCCGTCTCCATCGAAGTCTCCATTTAATAAAGGTACCCCTGAAGTAACCTCTCCAGCCCCTGAGCCTGAATCAAAGTCGTCTACACCATCATGGAATCCATCCGTATCCGCATCGGTAAAACCGTCAATAATTCCATCTCCATCTCCATCAGCACCACCAGCTTCTACACAATCAGTTATACCATCGTTATCTGAATCTAAATCAAGGTGGTTAGGAACACCATCTTCATCCTCATCAGTAAATCCTTCATCGATATCCGCAATACCATCGTTATCATCATCTGGATCGAGTGTGCTTATTACACCATCATTATCAGTGTCCGATTCTCTAAAATCTAAATCTCCGACTCCTGGGGCATCTGCATCAGCAAATATTCCATCAGTAGCTGGGTCAATAGTGTTGTTTCCTGCATTCGTGCTGGATGAAACACCAGTTAAGAACAAAACATCGAATCCATTATCAAGACCGTCATTATCTAAATCGCCGCCACCTGGAACAGTCTCAGGTGTGCCATCGCCATCTGTGTCATGTGCTTCAATAATATCGTCTTCAGAATCATTATCAGAGTCCGTATCACGGTAATCTGGAATACCATCTAATTCATGATCATAAGGAACTACCTCTGAGGTACCCACGAAGTCATTATCATAAACATTCAAAAGGCCGTCACCATCATCATCTCCCGCAACCGGTATGATGTAGCCTGCAGTTGAGAATGCTTCTACATTATCTGGAACACCATCATCGTCAGAATCGCAATCAACAAAATCAGGGTTTGAACCGCCGTCAGTATTGGGAATGATTAGAGCTGTTCCACCGTCGCCAGAACCAGGAGTAAAATCGTTGTCTGTATCCACAATATCTGAGAATCCATCTCCGTCTCCATCTAGAAAGCCATCTAGCTCTCCATCACCATCAGCATCATCTCCAAGTGCTTCAACAACATCGGCAATGCCGTCATTATCGGAATCGATATCCAAATAATTGCGTAGTCCGTCTTGGTCAAAATCACCATTATCCAATGTTGTACCTGGAATACCTCCATTATCGGTATCAACATCATCAAGAAATCCATCGCTATCGCCATCTGTGAAACCATCATGTCTGCCATCCCCATCATTATCAAGACCATTGTTTTCAATTACATCAGAAATACCATCATTGTCTGAGTCGGTATCAAGGAAATCTGCAAAGGAGTCACCGTCTTGGTTATTCAAGGTGTAAGGCGTTCCTGAGGTGACTTCACCTGCTCCAGACCCACTATCAACATTGTCTAATGGATCATGGAGTCCATCGCCATCAGCGTCAGTAAAGCCGTCAACAAATCCATCACCGTCGGCATCAGTTCCACCAGCTTCTAGAATGTCCGGGGTTCCGTCATTATCTGAATCGAGATCTAAGTTGTTAGTTATACCATCACCATCGCTGTCAATAATGCCTTCCTCTGTATCAGGAATTCCATCATTGTCATCATCCAAGTCAATCGCGGGAGGTATGCCATCCGAATCGGTAGGGATAATTGGTGAATAGAAATTAATTTGATGCTTGTTGGTCGCTGTTTCGTTAGCGAGCAAGCTACTATTAGTTAAAACAAAGGAGAAAACTAAGAGTAGTAGAGTAGTAACTTTCAAGGTCTTTAGTTTTTGATTACTCCTAAATCTAAGAAATTATAGGTTAAAATCCTTGTCAACTGCGTAGAATTTAATGGTCTTGTTAAATATTTAGGTGTAAAGACCTAGCGATTTTTGAGCATAAAAAAACCCTGACTAAAGCGTCAGGGTTTCTAATATTTCGATTTTAATATTAACCACCGAAGTCATCAAAACGAACGTTCTCAGGTGGAACACCCCAATCGTCGCACATTTTTTCTACGGCTTGGTTCATTAATGGAGGACCACAGAAGTAGAACTCAATATCTTCAGGCGCTTCGTGATTTACCAAATATTGGTCAATTACTGCCTGGTGAACGAATCCTACGAATCCATCACCTTCCTCGTCATTAATATCTTTCTTTTCAATCCAGTTATCAGATTCTAAGGCATCAGATAGTACCATATAGAACTTAAAGTTAGGGAAGTGCTTTTCTAGATCACGGAAATAGTGAATATAGAATAATTCAGCTCTTGAACGACCACCATACCAATAAGTCACTTTACGACCAGTTTTCATGGTGTGGAATAATTCATATAAATGAGAACGCATTGGAGCCATTCCTGCACCACCTCCAACGTATAACATTTCAGCATCGGACTCATTGATGAAGAATTCACCATAAGGTCCTGAAATGATCGCTGGGTCACCTTCTTTTAGGTTGAAGATATAAGATGAAGCAATACCAGGATTAACATTCATCCAAGTTCCGGCTTTTCTATCAAATGGAGGAGTAGCAACCCTTACGTTAAGCATAATCTTACGACCTTCAGCAGGGTAAGAAGCCATAGAGTAGGCACGAACTACTTCTTCATCGTTTTTCATTACTAAGTTACGGATAGCGTAAGGACCCTCAGCCCAATCTTTTTCAAATTTATCAGGCTCACCTGGATGATCTGTTGGATGCGCTGTAACGTCCATATCAGAATAATTTACAACACATGGTGGTATCTTAATCTGAATATATCCACCAGCCTTGTAATCCATGTCTTCAGGGATTTCAACGATGAATTCCTTGATATAAGTAGCAACGTTATAGTTGGAAACAACTTTCGCTTCCCACTCTTTAATACCCATTACTTCTTCTTCAACACGGATATCCATGTCTTCTTTCACTTTCACCTGACAACCTAAACGCATGTTATCAGCAATTTCTTTTCTTGAGAAATGCGGTTCTTCAGTTGGAAGGATTGATCCTCCACCTTTGTCAACGTGACAAACGCACTGAACACATGTTCCTCCTCCACCACAAGCTGATGGAAGAAAAATTCCGTTAGAACCTAAGGTACTTAATAAAGTTCCTCCACCGTCTACTTCAAGCTCATGCTCTCCATTAATGGTAATTTTAATTTTACCAGCTGGTGATAATTTAGATTTTACGAATAGTAATAAACTTACGAGTAGTAAAACGACTATCGTAAATACAATGATTGTTGTTACAATTACTCCTCCCATTATTCTTCTATATTTTCAAATTGAATACTTGCTGTTTCTGTTTCCTCTACTTGGATAACATTCGTTACATCGTCTTTGTTTGCATCAGCATCTTCTTCCTCTTCACCCCCAAGTGCAATACCTGAGAAGCTCATAAATCCAACACCCATTAAACCAGTAATTACGAACGTAATACCAAGACCTCTCATTGGAGCAGGAACTTTTGAGTATTTGATTTTTTCACGAATAGCTGCAATTGCAACAATTGCTAGGAACCAACCAATACCCGAACCAATTCCGAATGTAGTCGCCTCACCTATTGTCGAATATTGACGCTCTTGCATAAAAAGGGCACCACCTAGGATAGAACAGTTAACCGCGATAAGTGGTAAGAAGATCCCCAGAGCACCATAAAGTGCAGGGGCAAATTTTTCTACCAACATTTCAACTAACTGTACCATCGAAGCAATAATGGCGATGAACATGATGAACGATAAGAAACTTAAATCGTATTGTGCAAATTCAGGACCCATCCATGAAAGAGCACCTTCTTTAAGAATGTAGTTTTCTAAAAGCCAGTTCACAGGAACAGTAACTCCTAGTACAAAAATTACTGCTGCTCCAAGACCTACAGCTGTTTTTACAGTTTTTGATACTGCTAAGTAAGAACACATACCTAAGAAATAGGCAAAAATCATGTTCTCAATAAAAATTCCTTTAAGGAGTATATTTATATAATCTTGCATGATGTTTTTTTTTAGTGATCTTCAATTAATGCTTTGTTACGCGCTCGTTGTGCCCAAATAATAAGTCCTACCGCAAATAACGCAAATGGGGCAAGGATAATGAAGTTGTTGTTCATGTATCCAACGGTATAAAGTCCACTTTCTTCGCCCGGCAGGTTACTTCCAAATAATTCAATTCCGAAGAATTTACCAGCTCCAAAAATTTCTCTAAATACTGATACCAAAACTAGCACTATACCATATCCAATTGTGTTACCCACAGCATCAAGGAATGAAGGCCAAGGTTTATTACCCATTGCAAAAGCCTCAAAACGTCCCATAATAATACAGTTGGTAATGATTAGTCCAACGAATACTGAAAGCTTCTCTGCAATATCTGGCATAAAGGCCTTTAACACCTCATTTACAATAATTACTAGTGATGCTACAACAACTAGCTGCACAATAATCCTGATTCGAGAAGGAATTAGGTTTCTTAATAAAGATACGATTACGTTACCCGCACCTAATACGAATAATACGGATCCAGACATTACAAGTGCTTGCTCAATTGATACAGTAATCGCAAGAGCTGAACAAATACCTAATACCTGAATAGTAACTGGGTTATCATCATCCAATGGAGTTGTAACCAGTTTTTTATTTTTTTTAGAGAAAAGAGGTTCTCTAGCTTTAGCTTCGCTCATTTCTTAGATTTTATTAAAGTATTTTACATAAACCTCTACGGTTCTATTAACCATCTCTTCAACCCCTTTAGAAGTAATAGTACCACCTGTGATACCATCTACTCGTCCAGGCATAGAACCAGTTCCGTCTTTCACACTTTTAATTTTAGTGAAAGCTCCATCGGCAGAGATAGTTTCACCTTCATACTGATTATAGTAAAAGGCTTGTTTAATTTCAGCTCCTAACCCTGGAGTTTCAGTTTTGTGATCGAAGGTAGCACCGTAAATAGTTTGTTTATCCGAGTTCACAGAAAGGAATCCCCAAATTGGTCCCCATAGCCCTGAACCAACAACTGGAATAATGTACTTCGTCTCACCATCTACATTAGCCACATAAAGAGGATAGTCTCTATCTTTTTTATCTAATGTTTTATCTCGGTACTGTTTCTTAATGTCTACATCGAATGCTACTTTCCCGTCTACGATATTTCCTTCACTGTCAAGCACTACTGAAGACTCCTCATCGATGTACTCAGCGTATAAGTCTGCACCATTCTTACGAGTTGATTCGATTTTTATGGCACTAAGAATATCCATTTTCTTTTTTACCATGACGTTTTTATCTTGCATCGGCTTTAATCCCATAGAGATAGCTGCTAATCCAGCACCTACTACTACAACTAAAGCGATAGCGAAGAAAAACGTATATCCGTTACTGTCTTTGTTTACTGCCATGATTAAGCGGTTTTAAGTCTTTTCATTCTACGTTTAATATTTGCATTAACCACGTAATGGTCAATGGTAGGCGCCATAATATTCATGAATAGAATGGCCATCATAATTCCTTCAGGATATGCCCCGTTGAAAACTCGAATAGTAATTCCCAGTCCTCCAGCTAAGAAACCATAAATATATTTACCTGTATTTGTTTGCGACGCAGTTACCGGGTCAGTAATCATAAATACCGCTCCGAATGCAAATCCTCCTAAACAAAGGTGTAGTAATGGATCTAATTCCATGTAAGGGTTTACAGCTCCAAGGTTCGATAACCAGCCCACAAATAAACCTCCTATAACGAAAGATATCATGATTCTCCAGCTAGCAATTCCAGTGAATAAAAGAAGAGCAGCTCCAATTAAACAGGCAATAACAGAAGTTTCACCTACTGAACCTGGAATCATTCCAATAAATGAATCCCATAATGTCCAGTTCGCTTCAAATGCTTTAACACCTCCTTCATATACCCATTCTGATTTAGGGAATGTAAAAGAAGCAGCCTCGCCAAGAGCAGTTGCACCAGTAACACCTTCAGGTAAAGTTTCAACGCCTGAGATACCAGACATCCAAACTTTGTCTCCAGACATCATAGTTGGATATCCAAAGAATAGGAATGCTCTAGCCGTCAAGGCGATGTTTACAATGTTCATTCCAGTACCTCCAAAGACCTCTTTACCTAGAACAACTGCAAAGATTACCGCTACTGCAATCATCCAAAGCGGCGTGTCAGCAGGTACAATTAAAGGAATTAACATCCCGGATACTAGATACCCTTCTTGTATAGCATGTTGGTTCTTCACACAAAATGCGAATTCAACAGCTAGACCAACTGCGTAAGAAACTACGACAATTGGAAGTACCTGAATTAAACCGTAAATAACTTTATCACCGAACATCTCTAGGTATTCTCCCTTTGGAGCAATTTCACCTGTAGCAACATAGTGCCAATGTCCAGTGTTGTAAATACCAAAAAGAAGACATGGTACAAGTGCTATTACAACAAGTGCCATTGTTCTTTTTAGGTCAATTGCATCACGAATGTGGGAACCTTTTTTCGTTGTTTCGCCTGGCGTAAACAAGATCGTGTAAAAACCGTCCCATACCGGATGTAATTTATGCCATTTGCCATCATGCGATGGTTCAAATTTTCGCATTAATTTTTCTATACCCTTCACTTATAAATTGTTTAGATTATACAATTACATGCATTCTTCTTGGATCACATCTAATCCACCTCGAACTACATCTTGAATATTAACTTTTGAAGTACAAACGAACTCGCACAAAGCAAAATCTTCTGGAGCAACTTCGTAAATCCCTAGTTTTTCCATTAGGTCGATATCGTTGTACATTACAGACTTAACTAACTGCATTGGATAGATGTCAAAAGGGAAAACCTTTTCCATTTCTCCTGTTACAACGAATGCTCTTTCTTCACCATTCGTATTTGTATCGAGTCTGTACTTTTTGTTTGGCATTAACCAAGATGGATATGCTTTAGAAGCACTCATTTTATTTAATCCTGGCCCAAACCAACCCTGAGTTGCAACGAACCTAGGCTCGTCACCCTCCGGTATCACAGTGACTTGAGACTCGTAGAATCCTAAATAGCCATCGGCGCCTACGTTTTCACCAGTAAGAACATTACCTGAAATGAAACGATTGTTACCTTCTTCTACATTTCCATTAAGAAGCGCAGTTAATTTAGCCCCAACAATTGTCTTCAAATACTTTGGAGACTTTACTTCAGAGCCAGTAATGGCAACCACCTTAGATAAATCGTATTGTCCGGTAGTAGCAACACGACCAATAATAGCAACATCTTGTGGATTCAACGTCCAAACAATTTCGCCTTTGTTGATCGGTTCAATTTTATGGATCTGAGTCCCCACATTACCTGCAGGATGCTTACCGTAAATTTTATTGATTGTAACACCTTTAGCGCCAGTTAAAGCCGCGTCAGCGTTAGTTTTTCCGTTTAAAGTTAAATGAACTTTACCATTTGTTAGCTTGGCTATGATATCAAGTCCTGCTTGGAAATGAGCATCATCACCATGTAGAATGAAATCATAATCAGGTGCGAGAGGCTTTGAATCGAAACCAGAAATAAAAATGGCCTTTGGTGTATCGCTTGGTTTAGCAACTACATCAATAGGGCGCATTTTTATGAATGGCCATAAACCGTTTTTTAACAAATATTGTTTTGTAGCCTCAGCATCTGAATTAGTATCGTAGGCAGTGACTCCTTCATAAGAGTTCTCTGCATCTGATTTAATTCTAATCTCTAAAAGACGACGTTTTGCTCCTCTTACTATTTCCGTAACCTCACCAGCTACTGGAGACAAATAAAAGATCTCTTCATTGTACTTATCGTGGAACAAAACTGATCCTGCTTTGACTTTATCGCCTTCTTTAACGTGAAGCTTGGCGGTTAGTCCATGAAAATCGGAAGGTTTTAGAGCATATTCGCCTGCAAAATCAACTGAAGTTTTCACTTTGTCAGCTTCGCCTTGCAGCTTAATGTCTAATCCTTTCCGTATTTTGATAGTCTTCGACATACCTTTTGCGGAATTTGAATTTGACCAACAAATTTAACAACTGAAGGCCAAAATAATCTCTAATTTTCGACCAACGGTATAGTTTAGAACGATTCTAAATAGCGAATTACTTCTCAAAGAGGCTCTTTAATTCAAGAAGGCCTTGAACATGATAATATTTAGGATTTGACCTAACCTTGCCTTCTCTAAAAAGAACTGGAGTCATTTGGGTGTTGATGGCTCCGATAATATCTGCTTTTAAATTATCACCAATCATCGCTGATTCTAAAGGTTTTGCATTGGCTTTTTCCATTGATTTTAAGAATACTGGTGGGTGAGGCTTATTTACACCAACTTCTTCACTACTAGTGATTGTTTCAAAGTATTTTCCGATGCCAGAGCTACTAATTTTACGTTCAGTAGGGTCAATAAAGCCGTTAGTGATTATATGAAGCGCGTAGCGATCTTTAAGGAAATCTAAAATCTCAATGCTTCCTTCAATGAGGTTTGGCTTAGTAGGGCAAATTCTAAGATAATCCTCTGCCATTTTTTCGATGAATGACTCATTTTTGACGATATTCAGCTTTACAAAAGTGTCTCTGAATCGTCCAAGTCTTAGCTCTTCTTTAGAGACTTTACCATGATTGTATCGGTCCCAATATTTGGCATTGATTTCCTTATATGTTTTAACAAAAATGGAATCGTGTTTGATTTCGTTTTGAAGTTCATTCATAACGAATAACTCTTTTAACGTCTCTTTTGAATTGGCATCAAAATCCCAAAGCGTATGATCTAAATCGAAAAAAATATGCTCTATGTGCTTCATAAGCTCAGGTAAATAAGACTGCATTGCAGTGCGCTGTAAAGTCCTGTTGATAATAACATCAAGGGAAAAGTAATGTTTTTATCGCCTACAAATTTTGCACAAACAATCGCGCCTAAAGGTATTGATAGAAAAAGAGGTCCTAAAAAAGTCAGCGCATAAACGCCTATTTTTAGTTTTACCCAAACAATAAATTTATTGGTTTTTGTGAAGTTTTTCTTTTGAATAGGTTCACGGCCTTCAGTAATCGCTCTTTCTCTCTCTTCCAATCTTTTTCTTTTAGCTCGCTTCATTAACCAATCACTCGAAAAATAGAACAAAGACATGCATGACCATGCTCCAGCGGTTACCCAAATAAAGATTTCAATAATCGAATATTCTAAATCGGCCTGTGATAAAGCAGCATAGGTAGCCCAATGAGCAAACATAAACTTGAATGTTCCCAAAAAATAGCCGACAGAGATTAAAATGCTAATCTTCATTATTGAATTTTAGAACCGTAGGCCAAGTCACCCGCGTCACCTAATCCTGGATAGATATAGTTTTTTTCGTTCAAAGATTTGTCTACCCCGGCAATCCAAAAGTTTACCTCAGGGTATTTTTTATGGAGTTCATTTAGCGCTCCTTCATAGGCAATAACGCAAGCTATGTGAACTTCTTTAGGTTTTGATGAATTCAGAATAGATGCAATAGTTTGGTCAAGAGATGTGCCCGTTGCCAGCATGGGATCTGCCACAATTACTATTTCATTGTCTAATGGAGGCCAAGCCTCATAACCCACGTGAACTTGAGTTTCTTTTTGATCTGATTTTACGCGCGAAGCGCCAATAAAACCATTTCCCGCATGGTCAAAAATCTTTAGCATTCCATTGTGAAGAGGGATTCCAGCCCTCAATATCGAAATGATAATAGGATGCTGAGTAAGCTCAAGTTCAGGGGATTCACCTAATGGAGTTTGCGTATTTGTTTTCGAATAATCGAGAGTCTTGGATATTTCATAGGCCAAAATTTCACCTATTCGCTCAATATTATTTCTGAATACCAATCGATTACTCTGCTGATTTATGTCACGAACTTCGATAAGGAATTGATTCAGGACCGATGGATGATTTTCAAGAATCGTTACCATAACTAGCTATATAAACCTCCATTTAAAGCAATGGTCTGACCAGTAAAGTATGACGATTCATCGCTCAAAATAAAAGTGATTAGTTTATAAAGTTCTTTCGGGTTGCCAAGACGATTGAATGGAATGTTATTGATGATTTCATCCTTCATTTCAGTTGGAACACCATTAATCATTCCTGCATCAAAATATCCAAGTGCAATGGCATTGGCAGTGACATTTTTTTTAGCGACCTCTTTTGATACTGTTTTTGCCAATCCGCTTAAACCTGCCTTGGAGGCAGCATAAGCTCCTGCTCCAACAACACCAGTTTGTGCTACAATTGAAGAGATGTATATGATTCTACCAAAATTTTGTTCTCTCATATGGGGTAGAACATGTTTTGTAATCAGAAAAGGTGCAGTAAGGTTTACGTCTAGCGTTTCCTGCCAATTTTCAAGACTCATTTTCCAGCTCATTCCATTTAATGAAATGCCCGCAGCATTTACAACACCGTCAATTCTTCCAAATTTGGATTTCACTTCGGAAATGAGATTAATCACCTCTTCCTCTTTTCTTAAATCTGCCTTATAAATCGCTAGGTCCTCACTCTCAACTTGACTAATTTTCGTTGAGTTATACTGCAGCGCCAGCTTAAAATTATCACTCAAAAAATACGAAGTAAGCGCTTTTCCTAATCCACCGGAAGCACCTAAAATTAAAATTACGGGTTGATTCATTTTTTCTTAACTCTTTTAAGAAGTGATTTCGCTTTCTTTTTCCAGCCCGGCTCTTTACCAATGGTGATTTCGAAATATTCTCGATCGGTTGCACCAAATTTAAGATAAAATTCTCTCACAGCAGAAACATTAGATCCACCGAAATCAAAGGTTTTGTAATTCTCTTTTGATTCTTGAATTGTCTGATTGATGAGTTGGTACATGGCTCCCTCTCTTTTTGCTTCATCAAGGCATGCAGATTTTAACAATGTTATGCGTGATTTGTCCAACAAGAAGAAAGCGCCTCCAACACATTTGTTTTTTTTATAAATGTATTTGAGTTTTCCTGCGTCATTCTTTAATGCTGTGTTCATCAAAGTTTCAAGTCTTTCAAGCTCTTGACTTCCTAATGAATCGATTTTTGTATAAGCCGTATCTTGAAATAGTTTTATTAACTCTTTAGGGTCGTTAGCTTCTCTTATTTCAAAAAGAGTAACAGATTTTTTTAGAATTCTTTTTGCGTTTGTTTTGAGTTTAAACTCTTTTTCTAGTTCAATGATTTGATGAACTCTTTTTTCTGATTGTTCTATCTGAATTGATGTTCTGAAAAGCGCATGATTAAATTCTGAATCAAGGTATTCAAGAACTACTTTTAGGGGTAATGTTCCAAACGGTTCGAATTCACGGGTAAAAATAGGTTGAAATAAAGAGGATTTTCCCAGCTGTGTTTTAGTAGTGAGTGGGAAAACACCAGAGTAATCATCTTGAATTAAACCCTCCCATCCTGGAGCAACGGCATCAAGGTACCACGAATACATAAAGATGTTTTCATTATCACTTTTTCGTATGCATTTATCCCATGCATGTTTGTCCAAGTCTTTGTGCTCAACTTTCTTCATTGATTAGGCTTGGTAAAGTAACGAAAGAATGTTTTTTTTGGTGCTTAAGAATAAATTTTTCTAACTCCTTAAGAGCGAATTTTGTATTTGCTTTAGGGTGACCTATAAATACGAGTTTTCTCCAGTTCCTAGATGTATACTCTTTTAAAGACTTTTCAAGTTTCGTTACGAAGTATCCGTCGACTGAGGAACATAGTAGTTTGCCTTTTGTTAGCATTTCTTTTCTTAAACCTGGTGATGGCATTGGGTAGCCATTTCCGATTGGTTTGTGAGCTTCTGGGTTTAATCTTCCGAGAACAAATAACTTCCAAAAAAAGAGAGGCGAGTATTTTTGAGAAGCTATAGGGATTTCAATAATCTTACCTGATTTATCTTCATTACAAAAGTCATTTGAAAATTGCCACGATTCTTTTTTCGGTAAGTCAGTGAAATCGTAATAGTAGTTCCCTGCTCTGTTCTGCCCACCATTAAAAGATGTGGAGTCTAGTTTTAAATTAAGTTTTTGGAAGATTTTCTCGTAACGAAAGGGTTGCAGGCACCAACCACCAGCCCTATAACATGTTGGTTTTACTCCTGATGTCTCCAGTAAAATATTGTAATACTCTTCGATGATTTTTTCTGCATTTTCAGTCTCAAAGTCTGATAGTTTGTAACGATCAACGACCATATGCCATTTGCCGTTTTCATAGAAAGAATCTTCCCAGTGCGGATGGATATGCAATTCACACGCATGTCCAAGTCGAATGAGTTCTGATATTTGATTTGACACTATTTGTAGATCCTGGTCAAGTTCGGGATACTCCTTTAACTTTTTTAAATAGCCTACATCAACAAAGAAGGTGAATTTGGCGCCAGTTCTTTTACCTAGCTCAATTAAATCTTCGGTTGGTCTAATAATGCAATTCTCAACGGAACCGGTTATGTCTCCGAAGAAAAGTTCGTAATCGTATGTGATAGAAATTCTCAATTCCCTAAGGAACTTCAGGAGTCTCTTCTATATTGGCCATGAATTTCTCTACCAATTCGTCAAGAGAAAGAGAAATATTCTCGATTCTGCTTTCAGCATCATCAACGAGCTCCGACTCTGGGTATTTCTCGATAAAATCTGCATAAAGTTCTTTGGCGGCAGTAGTGTCTCTAAGTTCAAAGTCGAGGTGGCTCGCTTTGTTGAACATAACATCCTCCATTTTTTCATATTCAGGATATTCATCCATAATGCGGGTAAGGATTTTTACAGACTTTTCGGGTTGACCTGTAGATAATGCTAGGTCCGAAGCTTTGAATAAATATTCTGGAGCCTTTGGATCTTCAGGAAAAAATCCAGCTAAATCTTGATATTTAGTAATCGCTTCTTTCAAGAGTTCTTTGTCTGGATTGGCTACGTTCGCATTAATTTTATTCTCGATATCAACCAATTCTTGCATAAATTGATCGTAATCGACAGTTTCTTCGCCTGAATTTTCTTCATTTTCAATATCTTCACTTTCGCCACAAGCGCTAATTCCTAAAAGAAGGAATATCATTAATAAGCTATTTAGTTTGATTTTCATAACGTTATCTTTTTTTCTTGATGTTTGGAAATTTCATTTTATAAGGAACATCAACATCTCCTTTAGATATGTTTAACAACTTCTTTTTAAGAATTCGTTTTTTAAGCGGACTAAGTCTGTCTGTAAATAGAATTCCGTCTACATGATCATACTCATGTTGTATAACACGAGCAGCATAGCCTTCATATTCCTCATCCTTAAATTCCCAATTTTCATCGTAGTAGGAGATTCGAATTTTTGGTTGTCTAAAAACTTCCTCTCGAATCTTTGGAATACTTAAGCATCCTTCAGCGAAAGACCATTCTTCTCCAGACTCTTCCTCAATGATAGGATTAATAAATACCTTTTTGAAGTCTTCTAATCCTTCAGCTAAAGGATCTGGCTCTTCGCCTTCTTCAGCCTCGGCAAATGGTGAAGCATCCACAATAAATAAACGAATAGACTTACCAATTTGAGGTGCAGCTAGTCCAACTCCATTAGCAGCGTACATAGTTTCGAACATGTTCGCAATCAGCTCTTGAAGACCTTTGTAGTCTTCATCAATCTCTTCGCCTTCTTTTTTTAATACAGGCGCTCCGTATGCAACGATTGGTAATACCATTCAAAATTTTTAACAAAAATAATCAGAAATCATGCAACTCAAAAATTGACAGCAATTTATATATCAAGCTGTATTAAACGTTGTTTAATCCGTCGTATTTTACCTCAGATAAAAATAGACCTTGGGCCGGGACGGATGATCCTGCTTCTGAACGATCTTTGCTTTTCAAAATTTTATCAAATTGTTCAAGATTAATTTTTCCAAGCCCTACTTCAATAAAAGTGCCTACCATTGCCCTAACCATATTTCTGAGAAAGCGATTTGCTGATACTTTAAATATATACTGATTATTTTCAAATCTCCACTCACATTCAAATACTTCACAGAGAAAGTTGTTTACTTCTGTATGCACTTTACTAAAGCATTCGAAGTCTTTTTTGCCAATGCACATTTTACTAGCTTCATTCATTTTGTTAAGGTCCAGGTTTAGACGTTTGTACCAGCTATTTTTTATTGTGAACGGATTTTTTTCTTGAGATATATAGTAAGTGTACGTTCGCTTATCCGCATCAAAACGCGCATGGATTTCTTTTTCTATTGGAATAACTCTGTATACCGCAATGTCTGTGGGTAACATTCCATTTAATTTATGTTTTAGATCTTCGACGCCATAACGTTCAATTGCATCAAAGTGCAAAAAGTACTGGCTCGCGTGTACACCAGTATCCGTTCTACCGCAACCTGTAACGCCAACCTTTTCGTTTGAATATAACTTGCTTAATGCAGTTTCTATTTCAGCCTGCACAGTTCTTTGGTTAGGTTGAACTTGCCAACCAAAGAAGTTTGTACCATCATATGCCAATTCTAAAAAGTACCTTTGCATGGGTGCAAATCTAAACATTGCATAAGAAATGAAACGAATAGGAATAATGTCAGATACTCATGGTTTTATTGATCCAAAGGTATTTGAGTATTTTAAGGAGGTAGATGAGATATGGCACGCTGGAGATGTGGGTAGTCTTGAGGTGATCAAACAGTTGGAGGATTTTAAACCCGTTCGTGGGGTCTATGGTAATATTGATGATGCAGCTTTAAGATTACATTGGCCCGAAAATCAAGTTTTTCAATGTGAAGGTGTAAAGGTGGTGATGACCCATATCGCAGGTAAGCCTATGAAATATAGACAGGGTGCCTACGATTTAATAAAAAGAGAAAAGCCCCAATTATTTATTTGTGGCCATTCGCATATCCTTATCGTTCAATTTGATAAAAATATAAACGCGCTTTGGGTGAATCCAGGAGCCTGTGGGTTTAAAGGCTTTCACAAGGTTAAGACGCTTGTAAGATTGACTGTAGATAATGAGGTGATAAAAGATCTAGAAGTTATTGAATTAGGACCTCGTGTTTGATAAAATATTCCGCGTAAATTTGCGTTTAACAGCGAAATGAAAAACTTTTCTCTTTTCTTAATGGTTCTATTCGGCTTGAATTCTTTTGGACAAGAAGGAGGTCAGCATGTTTTTCAATTTCTCGATTTGGATCTAAATGCTCGTTCATCTGCCTTGGGGGGAGATTTCATTGCTTTGCGTGATGATGATGTAAGTTTGGCCTTAAGTAACCCAGCGATGATTCAGGAGTCCATGAACAATAATTTCTCTATGAATCATTTTTTTATGCCTGCAGGAATAAACTATGGTTCTTTAATATATGCAAGGAATTTTGAGGAAGTAGGGACGTTTACTGGTCACTTACAGTACGTGAATTATGGACGATTTACCAGAACAGATGTAAACGGAGCGGAGCAGGGTTATTTCACTGCTGGTGAATATTCGCTAGGTGTAGGCTACGGTAAAAACTTGAATAAATATTTCTCGATAGGTGGTAATTTTAAGACAATTTTTTCTCATTATGAGACTTATACCTCTGTTGGTGTAGCAGGGGATTTGGCCATTCAATTCTATGCTGAAGAGCAAAATTTTACAGCTACTTTGTTAACGCGTAATGTAGGTTATCAGTTAAAAGGGTTTACTAAAGGGAATAGAGAGCCGCTGCCATTGGAGGTGTTGCTTGGTGTAAGTTATAAGTTTCATCATGCACCGTTTAGGTTAAGCATTGTTGCTACCGATTTAACAGAATGGGATTTGACCTATAGTGATCCGAACGCATTGCCTACAATTGATCAATTAACGGGCGATACCATTCCGCCTGCAAGCGCCGGATTTGCGACGAAACTTTTTTATCATACTAACTTTGGTTTAGAGATTTTACCATCTGAGAATTTCCATTTAAGGTTTGGGTTTAATTTCCATAATAGAGATGCGCTTGGAGTTGAAGGAAGAAAAATATTTTCCGGAATTTCTATGGGCTTCGGTGTTAATGTAAAGAAGTTTCGTTTTGACTATGGTTTAAATTTTAGAGCTTCTGCCGGCGTTTCAAATGTTATAGGAATAACCACAAATTTTGACGCTTGGCGTCGATGACGTTAGCATTTTACCATCTTTTTATCATTAAATCAGAAGGTAGTATCTTCGTAACATGCGAATTTTCTTACTCTCAACAGTGTTGCTCGTATTTTTGAGTTCAAAAGGACAAGATTTCAATTTTGACCTTTACAAAAACAATGAAACGCACACTTACGAGTCCATCACAAAAGGATATAAAGGATTAGAAAAAGCTTTTCCAAAGAAGTGTAGACTAATTGAACTTGGTTCCTCAGATATAGGAGAACCTATTCACTTATTCGTAATAAACTCTTCTGGAAGTTTTCAGAAAAAAGACTTTAAAGGAAAGACTATCCTTTTTGTTAATAACGCTATTCACCCTGGAGAACCTTGCGGTGTAGATGCTTCAATTAAGTGGTGTAGGGATATTCTCAATGATGTTCCTGATAATATTGTGGTTGGTGTAATTCCCATGTACAATGTTGGTGGAGCGCTCAATAGAAACTGTTGTAGTAGAGCCAACCAGAACGGCCCTAAAATGTACGGTTTTAGAGGTAATTCAAGAAACCTTGATTTAAATAGAGATTTCATTAAAGCAGATAGTAAAAATACCCTTGCATTTTATAAGGCGTTTCACTATTTGGAACCTCATCTTTTTGTAGATACGCACACCTCAAATGGAGCCGATTATCAATATGTAATGACTTTAATTACATCTCAAACTGATAAAATGAATCCCTACCTTGCGAAATACACTAAGGATGAGATCAATCCCGTATTGTATTCGGAAATGGAGAATTCAGGTTTTCCAATGGTGCCCTATGTACATCATATTTATGGCACACCTGATGATGGAATAATGGATTACCTAGAGACGCCAAGATATTCTACGGGATACACGAATTTATTTCATACCATTTCTTATGTTTCAGAGGCGCACATGCTTAAAACTTATGAGGAAAGAGTAGAAGCAACATATTCATTTTTAGATGTACTTTATAATTATGCTACAACTAACGCGGAGGAGTTGAGACAAGTTAAATCTCAGGCCGAATATAGCATGGGTCAAACAGAAAAGCTTGCTTTAGATTGGGAGCTTGATACGGTTCGTTTTGACGAAATTAGATTTATGGGATATGCGGCAAAATATAAGAAATCAGAAGTAACTGGGAAAGATAGGCTTTACTATGATAGAGAAGAGCCATATACCAAGAAAATCAAATATTTCAATAGGTATATACCTGTTGATACTGTTGAGGTGCCTGCCTTGTATATAGTTCCTCAAGCGTGGGGCGAGATAATTGAATTAATGTTGGTCTCTAATATTGAAGTAATGAGATTAACCAAGGATAAAGTCCTGGAGACTGAGCATTACCGAATTAGAGAGTTTAATACACGACCTAATCCATATGAAGGACATTATTTACATACAAGCGTAGAGGTTGAAAAATTCAAGAAGATCACAAATTGGCGGAAAGGTGATTATGTTATTTATACACGCAATAAAAACTTAAGATTTATTGTTGAAACGCTCGAGCCTCATGCTCCTGATAGCTATTTGGCATGGAATTATTTTGATGCCATACTTCAACAAAAGGAATGGTTCAGCGCCTATGTTTTTGAAGATGAGGCAGCACAAATCTTAAAAGATAATCCTCAAATTAAAGATGACTTTGAAAAGAAAAAGGCTTCTGATTCCGAATTTGAAGAAAGTGCTTTCGCGCAGCTGTATTACTTGTATCAGAAATCTGGTCATTACGAACCAACGCATAATTTATACCCTATTGGTCGGTTGATGACGGAGGAAATAATGGCTGACGAAATAGAGTTGGTTCCTGGAGTCTATTAGAATCTGGCGTTAACGTTAATTTCTCCAATGTAATTAAGAAGTTTTTCTTGACCGAGTTTTGAAGTTGACGAAGTAATAAAAACTGGAGGCATAAACTCCCATGTTTTCAGCATCTCATTTTTGTATTTCATCTGAGATTTACGTAGCTCGTTGCTGCTACACTTATCAGCTTTTGTAAAAACCATAGAAAAGGGAATGCCCTTGGTTCCTAGCCATTCCATGAATTCGAGGTCTATTTTTTGAGGTGGATGACGGCTATCTATCAATACAAATACATTCATCAGGTTTTCACGCTTAAGCAAATACGTTTCAATAAACTTTTGCCATTTTACACGAGAACTTTTTGAAACTTGTGCGTAGCCGTAACCTGGTAAATCCACTAAGTACCATTCGTCGTTGATTTCAAAATGATTAATCAACTGAGTTTTGCCTGGTTTGCCCGAAGTCTTCGCTAATTTTTTATTGTTTGTTAACATATTAATTAAGGAAGATTTTCCAACATTAGATCTTCCGATAAATGCGTACTCTGGGCGGTCAGGCTTAGGACATTTTTTAATGTCTGTATTTGAAATAACGAATTTGGCTGAGTTAATTTTCACGATGCAAAAATGAACATATTTCTTTAATCAATGATCCTTTTTTAAACCTGAAGATACTTAAAATCATATTGTGTAAATTAGCGGTAATGCCTAAATGGTCCTCCATAACTTTTTTTTAGCCCTCTTCTTTCTTAATAGTTTGGGGTTTTCTCAAGATGTAAAAGCTGAAAAAGGGGTCCTGGATCTTTCAAATTGGGACATTGAGTCTGAGCCAATGCATTCTCTTGGAGGGGGCTTTTAGGTCCGTTTGAGTCTAGTGCAAATTTATCATATTGGACTACCAATACCACTTGGAACGATTTTTTGGAAGATGAAAAACCAGTCGGTGCGTTAGGTGTTGCAACTTACAGACTCTATGTGAAAGGATTGCCTGAGCGAAGATTAAATCTAAACATTAAACAAGTTCTTTGTGCAGCGAATGTATTTGTAAATGATTCATTAGTAGCGGTTGCTGGTAAAGTTGCAGAAACGGAAGAAGATTATTATCCGCAGTATATAACTAAGATTATTGAAATTCCCGATGGTTTAAAAGAGTTTTTTTAACTGTCCAGATTGCTAATTTTTCGCATAGAAAAGGAGGTTTTAACCATGATTTCTATATTGGGACTGTAGATGAAAGCTATTCAATTCAGCGCCAAGAGACCATGCTTAATGGTTTTGAAATGTCTTGTTATCTATTTGCTTCATTATTTTTTCTAACCTTATTTTCGATTAGAAAAAAAGACAAAACCTTACTCTGGTTTGGACTGTTCTGTGCTAGTATCTTTATCCGTCCTTTTGTTACAACTAACTACCATATAAACACTATTCTTCCTAATTTGGATTGGGAAATAATTGTTAGGATAGAATACATTACTCTTTTTCTGCCATCCGCATTTTTGATTTTGTTTATAAATGAAAGATTTTCGGAACAATCCCCCTCAAAAGTCATGAAACTGTTGGCTGCATTTTCTTTTATAGAGGTACTCGGACCTGTTTTCTTTTCAGCCAGCATCTTTACTTATTTAATCATCCCGCATAAAATTATTTCCGTAATTGGAATGCTACTAATAGTCTGGGCGATAGTTAAAGCTCTTCAAAAGAGAGTGAGTGGCTCTTTATTTGCAGGTATTGCCGTAATGTGCATGCTGATTTCAGCGACGTTAAGTATCACAAATGATAATCACATTACTGAATTCATGCCCTATTTAGATACTGCACTTCAAATGGGGTTTCTTTTGTCCATGTCTTTGATCTTAGGCTCTAAGTTTGCTTCCGAATTTTTAAAAGTTGAATATTTTCAAGAAACAACTCAGAATCAAAAGGCAGAACTAGAGCACCAACATTCAGTTCTTAAAGAAAAAAATGATGAAATAACGGATAGCATATCATATGCCTATAGAATACAAAATGCAATTCTCCCTCATGCCGATTTTCTTCGAAATTTCGGCCGAGATTCTTTTTTAATCTATAAACCAAAAGATATTGTTGCTGGAGATTTTTATTGGAGAAATGAAGAGGGAGATGTTTTAATGTTTGCAGCAGCAGATTGTACTGGCCATGGGGTGCCGGGAGCTATGGTCAGCGTTGTGTGCAGTACGGCCTTAAATAGAAGTGTAAGAGAGTTCAATCTTAAAGATCCAGCGGAAATACTAAATAAAACCAGAGAGCTTGTTATTGAAACTTTTGAGAAACAAAATAGCAACGTTAAAGATGGTATGGATATCGCATTGTGTGGATTTAATAAAAAAACAAAAGAGTTGAAATTTTCAGGGGCAAATAATGCGCTTTGGATTATTAGAAGTAAATCTAGGGAAAGCAAACTGGATGGCGCGAAGGCAAAAATTACAGAACAGGATGATTTACAACTACTAGAGTTTAAGGGGAACCGTCAACCTATCGGAAGTTATGTGAAGCAAAGTCCTTTCGAAACAGTAAGTCTTGAACTTTCTAATTCAGAAATGATATGCTTAACTACAGATGGGCTAATTGATCAATTTGGAGGTGAAAAAACGGGAGGGAAGAAATTGATGAAAAAGCCTCTTAAAAGACTAATTCTTAATAACTATAATCTTACTGGTGAAAAACAGAAAGAACACATTAATCACTTTCTAAAGGAGTGGCAGGGAGATTTTGAGCAAACAGATGATATCTGCGTTCTAGGACTTAAGGTCTGATTAGAATAATCCGTTTATCTCCGCATCAATAGCGTTGATAATCTTCCCAAGGTCATCAGGGTCTTCGTGAAAGTTATTGTCATCAACATCAATGATGATAATCTTGCCCTTGTCGTAAGTCGAAATCCAAGCTTCATAACGTTCATTAAGACGTTTCAGGTAATCTAATCGAATACTTTCCTCGTACTCACGTCCTCGTTTTTGAATTTGATTCACTAGGGTAGGCACTGTAGCGCGTAAATAAATCAATAGGTCTGGTGCTGAAATAAATGATTCTAAAAGATTAAACAGAGAAAAGTAATTCTCAAAATCTCTTGTTGTCATCAAGCCCATCGAATGTAGGTTTGGAGCAAAAATATATGCGTCCTCATAAATTGTGCGATCTTGGATTACATTATTAGGACTTTCTTTAATTTCTTGAATTTGAGTAAAACGACTATTCAAGTAATAGACCTGCAGGTTAAACGACCAACGTTGCATATCTTCATAGAAATCGTTCAAATACGGATTCTGTTCAACGTCTTCAAAGTGCGTATCCCATCCGTAATGTTTGGCAAGTAATTTTGTTAAAGTGGTCTTTCCCGATCCTATGTTTCCTGCTACGGCTATATGCATAGTTAATCCATTTTTGGATGGACTAAATTATAAATAAATTCTTCAGAACCCCGAGAAAAATATATTCTTTTATCAACAATTTAAAATCTCACCAGAACCGTACCTTTGTGCCAAATTTTAAGACATTGTCATCAACTACTTCGAAATACGCTTGGCTCATTCTTGGCTTATTGGCTTGCGTGTGGGGATCTTCTTTTATCCTCATGAAAAAAGCAATGTATCCTGTTTCAGAAGAAATGGTGCTTGGTCCTTTTCAAGTGGGGTCTCTCAGAATTGTTTTTGCCTCCTTAGCATTACTTCCTTTCGCACTCAAGCACCTGCGTAAGTTGAACAAAAAAAACTGGTATTGGCTTCTTGTCGTTGGCGGTTGTGGTAACCTTCTTCCTGCCATGCTTTTTACCCTCGCAGAAACCAGAATCGACTCTAGCTTAGCAGGGATCCTTAACATGGGAACATCTTTCTTTGTTGTAATTATCGGGGTGATATTCTATAAACTTAAACCAACCAAATTTCAGTTTTTAGGAATTGCACTGGGTAGTTTAGGGTTGTTCTTGCTACTGAGAAAACAGCTAGAAGTCAGCGGAGATGATGTGTATTATGCTATGTGGATCATAATAGCTACGCTGTGTTATGCGATTAGCGTAACTACAATAAAGTATAAAGTACCTCAGCTGCCGGCCATAGCGATCACTTCACTTTCTTTCATGATAATCTTATTGCCGGCATTAGTTATAAGCCTTTCTTTTGATTCATTCAATACAATTTTATCGCACCCAGATGGATTTACTGCAACGGGTTATCTTCTGATTCTATCACTAATTGGAACTGCATTTGCCGTTGCTTTATTTACAAAATTGGTTGAGGTGTCAAGCGCAGTTTTTGCTAGTGGGGTTACGTATTTAATTCCTGTGGTAGCTGTGTTTATAGGTGTTTTAAGCGGCGACTCCTATGAATTAATCCAAATTTTATGGGCTGCATTTATAATTATGGGCGTCTTTTTAATGAATAAATCCCGTAAAAATCTTTCAGAACAAGGGAATTATAAAAATTAATAATTACCTTTGCCGTCCTTTTTATAAAGAAAAGGTTTTTAATAACGAAACAATTTGTTGATATGTACGCAATAGTAGAGATAGCCGGCCAACAATTTAAAGTTGAGAAAGACCAACAGCTTTTCGTTCACCGTTTAGATGCTAAAGAAGGTGATAAAGTTGAGTTTGACAATGTAATGTTAACTGACAATGAAGGAAAAGTGAACGTTGGCGCCCCAGCTATTAAGGGAGCGAAAGTGAACGCTTCTGTAGTTCGTCACGTAAAAGGTGACAAGATTTTAGTCTTTAAAAAGAAGAGACGTAAAGGATATAAAGTAAAAAACGGACATCGTCAGTCTTTTACTCAAATCCAAATTGATAGTATTAAAGCATAATTGGTTGAGGCCAACAAAATTTTAAAACATGGCACATAAGAAAGGAGTCGGGTCATCGAAGAACGGTAGAGAATCAGAATCGAAACGACTTGGCGTTAAAATATTTGGAGGACAAGCTGCAATTGCAGGTAATATTATTGTTCGTCAAAGAGGAACTAAACACCACCCAGGTGAGAATGTAGGTATGGGTAAAGATCATACTTTATTCGCATTAACGGATGGATTAGTGAAGTTCACTAGAAAAAGAAATAACAGATCATTTGTTTCAATCGAGCCATTTGAAGGAGTAGAGTTACAAGAAGCTCCTGCGAAAAAGGCGCCAGCTAAAAAAGCAGCTCCAAAGGCAGAGAAAGTTGAAGCAAAAACTGAAGAAAAAGTAGAGGCAAAAGTTGAAGAGCCAAAGGCTGAAGCTACCGCGTCTTCTGATGACCTAAATTCTAAAACTGTTGCTGAATTAAAAGAATTGGCAAAAGCAAAAGGAGTTAAAGGAATTTCTTCAATGAAAAAATCAGATTTAATCGCGGCATTAAGCTAAAGATTAACTTCAATAAAACGAACTTAATCCCTCAGCAATGCTGAGGGATTTTTTTATGCAAAAAGTGTAGATGATTCATTAATTTTGAATTGAAATTTTATAAAGAAATGATTGAAATAAATAGAATTCGAGAAAACAAGGATGAGATAATTGAAAAGCTCAAAAAAAGAAATTTTGACGCGGAACCAATTGTAAGCGAAATACTTTCCTTAGATCAAGAGTGGAGATCAGCCAAGCAAAAAAAGGATGATGTTTGCCAAGAAATGAATTCTATTGCCAAAGAAATAGGTCAGCTTTTTAAAGCAGGAAATACTGAAGAAGGGAATGCCAAGAAAGCGCGAGCTACGGAATTAAAAGAGGTAGATAAAGATCTAAAAGATGAAGTGGATAATCTTGCAGATAAGATTCAACAGAGTCTTTATGAATTGCCAAATGTTCCTAACGAGGAGGTTCCTGCAGGTGGTACAGAGGAGGATAATGTCGTAGTGTCTACTCATGGTGAGCTTCCAGATATGGACGCTGAGGCGCTTCCACACTGGGAAATAACTAAGAAGTATGATTTAATTGATTTCGAACTTGGTGTGAAGGTTACCGGTGCAGGTTTTCCTATCTACAAGAACAAAGGCGCCCGCCTTTTGAGAGGTTTAATTAATTTCTTCTTAGACGAAGCAAATAAGGCAGGGTATACCGAATTTGTTCCTCCACTTATGGTTAACGAAGCAAGTGGTTACGGTACGGGTCAACTTCCAGACAAGGAGGGGCAGATGTATCATGTTACGGAGGATGATTTATACCTTATTCCTACTGCTGAAGTTCCATTGACGAACATGTTTAGAGATGTCATACTTAACGAAAGTGATTTTCCTATTTGTGTTACCGGATACACACCTTGTTTCAGAAGAGAAGCAGGTTCATATGGTTCTGATGTAAGAGGTCTTAATCGACTGCACCAGTTTGATAAGGTAGAAATTGTTCGTGTTGAACATCCAGATAAATCTTATGAGGCTTTAGATGGAATGGTGAAACACGTGGCAAGTCTTTTAGAAAAACTCGAACTACCATATAGAATTTTACGTCTTTGTGGTGGAGATTTAGGATTTACTTCTGCAATAACATATGATTTTGAAGTTTACTCAGCTGCACAAAAGAAATGGTTAGAAGTGAGTTCAGTTTCAAACTTTGAAACGTTCCAAGCGAATCGCTTAAAACTTAGATATAAGGATGCCAATAAGAAAAAGGCCTTGGTGCACACATTAAACGGTTCAGCGTTGGCTTTACCTAGAATTATGGCGGCTTTATTGGAAAACAATCAGTCTGAAAATGGCGTTATTATGCCAGCAGCAATACATAACTATATCGGTTTTGAAAAAATCGCATAGTTTTTGATAGGTTTTAAGTATGAAGAATATAATCCCATTTTCCGTAGTTTTAGGTTTGGCGGTAATTTTTACTGCTTGTGATCCGTCAGAACAATTCAAAGAAGAGTTAACAGAAATTGATTCTTTAGAAGTGTTTGTGAATGATTTTGAGGCGAAATACGAAAGTATAGAGTTCGATAGTTTAAAGTTGATGGTAGAAGAGGTTGAACAGAACGAAAGAGACATCAAATTCTATTATACTCCGGATACCATTAACGAAGAGCTTGGAAAAAATATGCTTGAAAGTAAATCTATACGAAAAAAGTTGAAAGGATCAGAGTCTAAGAAAATGGTTTTTGGTGATGAGTTGAATGCGATAAAACATCAACTTATTAATTTAAGAGCTGATATTGAAGCAGGTTTATTAACAGCTGAAGAGATTAGACGTTATATTGATGAGGAAAGCGCGGCGTTACGAGCATTTGAAATTTCATTTTTGGAGTTTTACGAAATCCAATTATTCGAAAAACAAATCTATTATACCTACGTTCCAAAAGTGAACGAATTTATTGAATCGATCAAACCAGAAGAGGGGAGTGTAATTGAGTAGAGTTTTTTTCATATTACTTATTCTTATTGGGAGTTCTAACCTCGGTCTAGCACAACCAAATAATGATGATGTTAAATTGGCAAATCATTATTACATGAAGGGAGAGTATGACAAAGCGGAGGTATATTACGCAAAGCTCTACAAAAAGAACAATACAACTACTTTTTATAACCGTTACTTCAATTGCTTGATGTTTCAAGAGAAGTATGACGAAAGTGAGAAGCTTGCGAAGAAACAGCTTCGAAAAGATCCGTACACCAATGATAATCATTTTAAGCTAGCTCAAGTTTATGAGAAGACCGACCGCCAAGATGATGCAGATGCCATTTATCAAGGACTAATCGATGATCTCCCAGCAATTCAAGGGAGAATCAAGACCTTAGGAAACGACTTCAAGAATAAGGGTAAATATAATTGGGCTTTAGCAACATTTGAGCATGGAAAGTCCTTAACTAAAAACGGTTATCAGTTTCAATTGGAGCTGGCTGAGTTGTATACCTTAACCAACCAACCAGAGTTGATGATAGCGGAATACCTTAACCTTCTTGAGTACAGTCCTACCTATTTAAGAACTGTTCAAAACTATTTGTCACGTGCTATTGATTTTGAAGAAGATATTGAAACGGTAAACTTGCTAAGAGAAGAATTGCTTGTGCGAATTCAGGATATGCCTGATGCTCATCATTATAGCGAAATGTTGATCTGGTATTATATGCATACACAAGAATACATGGGGGCTGTAATTCAAGCAAAAGCATTGGATAAAAAGAAAAAGAACAATGGAGAGCGTGTTTACAAAATTGGTAATGAATTAGCGACAAATGGCGCTTATGATGAAGCTATCAAAGCATATATTTATGTAGAAGAGATTGGAGAAAAATCGCCTTACTTTTTCCAGGCAACAGGTCAAAAATTGAACTTAATGTTCTTAACGGTTATCAATAGTCCAGGCTATGATAAAGCACAAATTCGAGAAGTAGCGAATGCTTTTGAGACCGTAATTTCAGAACGAGGTAAGAATGCTCAAACGGTATACATGATGGTGCAACTAGCGGAGATTTATGGGTTTTATTTGGATGAAACAATGAGGGCTGAGAATCTTGTTTCGGAGTGCATGGCATTATCGAACAACAGAAGAGAGATTGCCAAGTATAAAATACTCCTGGGCGACATTTATGTAGTTTCGGGTAAAATTTGGGAAGCTTCGCTTCTTTATATGCAAGTAGAAAAAGACTACAGTGAAGAGCCTATTGGGCATATGGCAAAGTTTAAAAATGCTAAGGTTTTTTATTACGATGGAGAGTTTGATTATGCAAAAGCTCAACTCGATATTCTCAAGGCTTCAACCACCAAATTAATTGCCAATGATGCCATGCAGTTATCGTTACTTTTGCAAGATAATCTTGGTATTGACACGACTCAAGCGCCGGTTAAAATGTTCGCTGCAACGGATTTATTGGTTCAACAACATAAATATGATGAGGCTCTCCAAATGCTTGACAGTTTGGATAAATCTTATCCTTTCCACAGTATAAATGATGAGGTGCTTTTCAAGAAGGGAGAAATTTATGAGCATCTTCAGAATTACGATAAAGCAATTGAATACTATCAAACCGTAATTGACGCTTATTCGCATGATATATTAGCTGATGATGCTGCTTTTCGAATAGCAAAGATTTACGATTATAAGCTGAATGATAAAGCCAAGGCAAATGAATACTATCGACTCATAATGTTTGAATTTGGTTCGAGTCTTTATACTGCTGAATCAAGAGAGCGTTTTAATTTTATACAAAAGAACTTTGACCTTCAAGAGAAGTTTGATAAAGGAATTAATCAATGATAATTTATAATGTAACTGTGAATATCGATTTCGATGTTCAAAATGATTGGCTGAACTGGATGAAATCTACCCATATTCCAGATGTTTTAGCAACCAACCTCTTTGTAGAAGCGAAACTTTCTCGCGTTCTTGCGGAAGAAGAAGGGGGAGCTACATATTCAATCCAATACCTCTGTGAGGATCAAGAGAAACTAGACGAATACCAAGAAAAGCATGCGCCAGCCTTACAACAAGACCATATTGAGAGATATGCGGGTAAATTTGTTGCTTTTAGAACACTGCTTAAAGTAGAAAAGCACTTTACGTAATGAAGGTAACCCCTAAAAAGCATCTTGGGCAGCATTTCCTGAAGGATGAGACTGTTTCACAAAGAATAGCAGCATTGGTTCAGAAGACTGGTGTAAAAAATATTCTTGAAATTGGTCCAGGTACAGGCGCATTAACAAAGGAGCTTTTAAAGTATCCCGAACTTAACGTTCAGGTAATTGAGATAGATCGTGAGTCAATTGCTTTTTTAGCCATTAATTACCCCGATCTAAAAGTACATACCGAAGATTTCTTAAAGGCGAATCTATCCTCAATAATGGGAAATGATCCCTTTGCGGTAGTTGGTAATTTTCCGTACAATATTAGTACTCAAATCATTTTTAAAGTCCTTGAGAATATAGATCAAGTAGAGGCTGTAGTTGGGATGTTTCAGAAAGAAGTGGCGGCTCGTTTTGCGAGTGGCCCCGGTAGTAAAACATACGGCATCACAAGTGTTTTGGCGCAGGTGTACTATGATGCTGAATATCATTTTTCTGTTGATGAAGACGCCTTCATTCCCCCTCCCAAAGTTAAATCTGGAGTAATTTCGCTTATTCGTAACAAAGTAACCTCCATTGACTGTGATGAAAAGCTGTTTCAAAGAACAGTAAAAATGTCATTTAATCAACGGAGAAAGACCCTTAGAAATAGTCTTAAACAGCTTTGGACGGAGGCAGGATTGGATATTGAACCAGAAAATGAGCTCTTTAGAAAGAGGCCAGAGCAACTCTCTGTTCGAGATTTTATTGAGCTTACTCAACACTTAACCGTTTAAAATAAGTGCTTTGAGCACATGGTTTATTAGTAACAATTTGTATTTTTACCTAGCAAACCTTTAACCTAGAAAAACCGTATTTATATTGGAATGAAAAGATTTGTTCTTATAATTCTACTTCTCACTCTCTCTCCAGTGGTGCTTTCGCAATCATGGAGATATGTGCGTCATGAAGCTTGGTTTGGTGTTGGAGCCACTAACTTTATGGGCGATCTAGGGGGGTCTAGAGGTATCGGAACACACGGTCCAAAAGATTTAAAGATTCAGCCAACGAGACCAACAATCTCAATGGGTTATAAATATATGATATTGCCAGAACTATCCGTAAAAGGAGGTGTTACATGGGGATTTATCTCTGGTGATGATGCCCACACCAAAAATGTGGTCCGTAATACAAGAAACTTAAGTTTTAGATCTCCTCTGGCTGAGGTTGCAGCCAGTGTTGAGTTTTATCCGTGGGGTGAGCGTGTTACTCCGAAATACAAAATTCGTGGTGTTAATGGAAGTAGATCGGTTTCAGTAATTCCTTATTTTACCACAGGTATAGGCTTTGCTTTATTTAACCCTAAAGCGAAATTGAATGGTGATTGGGTGGCGCTTCAACCACTTGGTACTGAAGGGCAAGGTCTAAATGGGAGACCGGATAGATACCGAAGAATTACTATGGCTTTTCCTATTGGATTTGGTTTAAGATATGCTATCGATAAAACGTGGAGTGTTAGTTTTCAAGGAACATTAAACTATACTACTACCGATTATTTGGATGATGTAAGTACTTCATATTATCATTTAGACGAAATTGAAGCTGCTTACGGTCCAGAAGCCGCAATTCTTTCAGATAGAACGAACAACCCAGCACTCGGATATACTGGCGTTAACCCTCTTGGAGATGGAAGGTATAACTTCCTCCAAAGAGGTGATCCACAATGGAATGACGCTTATATGTTTGCAATAATTTCGGTTCATTACCGTTTCAGAAAAGGAGGAACATTTATTCCTAAGTTCTAGTCGGGGTTATGTTGAGGAAAATAGGTCTTTTTGTAATATTCATATTTGCATGCAATGGAGCAAATGCTCAAGGTTATAAAACTAGCCTAGAATTGGGTGTGTATGGTGGGGGAAGCTATTATTTAGGTGATATAAATCCTAATAAGCATTTTGTCTATAGCAAGCCTGCATTTGGAGCAATAGTGCGTTATAACTTAACGAAACGATTTTCATTAAGGTTTAATGGTAAATACGGTTCAGTGTATGGAAACGATTCTGATTCAGACGACAGGTTTCAGCAAACTAGAAACTTGAGTTTTCAATCAAAGATTATAGAAGCTTCTTTCGGTTGTGAAATTGATATGTTTAAATACAATATTAATGACATGCGTTTTCCTATCACTCCGTATTTTTTCTACGAAGTGGCTTATATGAGGATGAATCCAATGGGAACCATTGATGGTGAAGAATATGCTTTAAACTCTTTAGGAACAGAGGGTCAAGGAACTCCATTGAATTCAGATAATCCCTATAGTTTAAATCAGCTTACAATACCTCTAGGTATAGGGGTAAAGTTCAATCTTAAGAAGCGAGTGGCAATGTCTTTTGAGTATGGAATAAGAAAGACGTTTACCGATTATCTAGATGATGTTTCAGGAAACTATGTTAATTCAACAGCGCTTGCAGCCTTGAGTGGTCCTTTGGCTGCTCAGTTTGCAGATCCAAGTACAACTAGTTTTGATAGAGCTGGCACGAATAGAGGGAATCCAGGCACTAAAGACTGGTACGTCTTCTATGGGGCCATGATTACCTTTAAGCCCTTCAAGAAAGACATCTGCGAAATGCGAGGATTCTAATTATCCGTAAAAAGGAGAAATCATTAAGTAAACAACAACACCTGAAACGGCAACGTAAAGCCAAATAGGAAAGGTTATTTTTGCCCACTTTCTATGGCTTTCAACATTTCCTAACCAACCCTTTACGTAAGTATTAAGAACTAGTGGAATAACCAATATGCTTAATACGATGTGCGAAACTAACAGGCATATATAGATTAAGAAACTGCCAGATGCAGCCTCGGCTTCTTCTAAACTTCTAATTCCATCGTGGTTCGTATCACCATATAAGGTAGAGCTTGAAGTAATATGGTACGCAATATAGCCAACAAGAAACAATAGTGAGCACAAAATCGCCAATTGCACAAGACGTTGGTGAAGATTTTTATTTCCTCTCTTAATAGCCACGACAGCTAAGATTAATACAATCGCTGTTATTCCATTAAGAGTGGCATAAATAGGTGGCAAGAAGCTAAAGTCTACACCCTCTATTTTAATACCAAATAATGCAGCAACAACTAATGGAATAGCTATTGAAGCGGTAATCACCCAAGGACGATATTTTTTCTCTAAATCTTTATTCTCCATATTGTTCTTTGATTAGCTTTCTTATGTCTGCTTCTAGAAGGTCAACTTTGGAAGGGTCTGTTCCCTCATATAAACCTCTAATATGTCCTTCTCTATCAACTAAAATAAAGTGTTCTGAGTGTAAAAAGCCTCCATCAGCCTCTTCATCTTCCATGGCATTAATAATGTAGCCTGTTTTAGCAATGTCATGAATATAATCACGATCAGAATCGTACAAAAACGACCAGTTTTCAGTATTTAATTCTCGTTCTGCTATATAGGCTTGGAGTTTTGGTATAGTATCTCTTTTGGGGTCAATTGTATGAGATAAAAACGAAAGTTCCTCAATATCAGTAGTGTTTCCTTGGAGTCTTCTCATTTGTTCGATCATGGCTGGGCAAATTGCAGGACAACTCGTAAAGAAGAAATTGGCAACATGAATTTTTCCAGAAACGTTTTCATTGGTGAAAAGATTACTGTCTTGATCTGTAAATATATATTCAGGAACAACATGATAAATAGTGTCTGCGACCATTTCTCCGTCCACTTCAATCATTTCAACATCCTTTTGACCAAAGTAGGGAAGGACTTGCTGAGTAGTCTCTTCAACTTCAGCTTCCGGAGTAGGTTCAGAACCACAAGAAATAAGTCCGACTAAAAGAGAGAAATATGCTAATCTTTTCATGAAAATATTTTTGGCAAATTTACTTAATCCTGATGCTTTCCATTTGCTATTCTAGAATAATTTCAGCTATTTCAATGAAAATCTCTATGAAATATATTCTTTCTACAATAACACTAATCTTCTTGTCATGTTCGGGAGAATCTGATGTTCACTCCGTAATAAAAGAGGATCAAGAAACTGTTAAAGAAGAAACGATTGAAAGAGAGGGTTTACAAACCCAGGGAGTGGAAATAATTGTGTTAGGGGAAGCGCAAGATGCTGGAGCGCCTCAATTGTATTGTGAGGAAAAATGTTGCATTCGCCTGAGAGACAATAATGATCGAAAACTAGTATCTTGTATAGGTGTTAAAGATTTAGATAATAGCGAATATTATTTGTTTGATGCAACACCAGATATGGACGAGCAGCTTGAACACTTTTGTGAAAAGGGATCTTTGGATGGAATTTTTCTTACCCATGCCCATATTGGGCATTATACAGGTTTAATGTATCTCGGAAGAGAAGCGCACAGCGCTGAGATGGTACCCGTTTTTGCAATGCCGAAAATGGCAGAGTTTTTAAGAAAAAATGGGCCATGGTCGCTTTTAGTCGAAAATGGAAATATTGATTTAGTAGAAGTGGAAAATGAAGGAGAGGTTCAATTAAACTCACAACTCCTAGTGAAACCTTTTCTAGTACCACACCGCGATGAGTTCTCCGAAACGGTGGGGTACAAAATTATTGGCCCCAAGAAAACAGCGTTGTTTATTCCAGACATAGATAAATGGGATGAATGGGAAAAAGATATTAAGAGAGAAATCAATGAGGTAGATATAGCCTTAATAGATGCCACCTTTTATGATGAACATGAGTTAAAAGGAAGGGATATGAGTGAAATACCGCATCCATTTGTAGTTGAAACAATGAAACTATTTCAAGAAGAATCAGAAGAGCTGAAGAACAAAGTCTATTTTATCCATATTAATCACTCAAATCCAATATTGGATGAGGATAGTGAGGAAGCTCAGCAGGTCATTTCAAATGGTTTCAATATCGCTTATGAAGGCACTAGAATAGCCCTTTAATATCTTTTTTAGAAGTAAAAGCTTATTTATTCTAGTAAGAACACCTTATACTAGAGTGTAGCTGGTTAGGATGAAATCAATTTTTTTATTCATTATTACTATTTCTTTCATTTCGTATTGCCAAACTCCATTTAAGGAAAGTGGATTATACGGTTTAAAAAATGATGATGGGGAAGTTCATATTCAAGCTGAATACAAGGAGATTTTAGAGATTAAAGGGGGTGAAGAATATTTATTCAAAGGGCGAAAAGACAAATCTTGGTTTTTTATCACAAATATCACAAAGCTTAAGAATTCTGCTTATGATATAATTGATGTAATCCCTCTAACCGCAGGTCATTTGTATTGTGTCAAGGGGCAGAAAATGGATATATTTTCCATAGCTGATTTAGACTATATCGTCACGGATTTGAAGGCAGATTATATCGAGCCCAATTATATGCTGGAAGAGAACCTGATGAGTATTTATCTCGGAAAAAAGCAAGGTTTATTCGATCTATCGAAACGAGAGGTTATCTTGAAGCCTGAGTTTGATCAAATTTTCTTTAATGAGTTTTCTGATAATGATGAGTTGAAATACATTACGGTAAACGAAAAAATGTATTCCATTATTTCTAGTAATGGAGAAGTGGTATTCGATGGTATTCCCTACGAAATAACAGGGGCCTCTTATTATGATTCTACAGAAGTGGGGGTGAGTATTTATTCGAGTAAGTTTCAAGAGGGTTATATCTCTATTCTGGAAGAATATATTGTTCGTCCTAAATATGAGAGCTTATCGACTTCACATAAAATCCTTGAATTTGTTGCTGTTTCTGGAAAAAGAGGAGAAGGCCTTACCTGGAATGGAAAGGAGAGTTTAAAACCAAAATATGACGCTGTTTTTCCATCTGAAGATCCAGATTATGTGGGAGAGGTTCGTATAAAAGACATGACCTATTTGGTGAATTACGACGGTTCTTTAATTGAAAAATGAACATTACTATTCTAGTATTATGGAAATCAGTCTATTTAAGTTTAATATCTCAATGTTCAGCAGCATCAGGACTTGGTGAATAATACATAAACATAAGTTTATCATTTCTATATTCAATACCCTAAGAATTCATCAAAGTTTATTTCGCTTTATTTATTATTCGCCATTGGCTTTAAAGGAGGACAAGAGTTATCGCACAGCGAATTCAATTTAGAAGTGTCTAACTCGATCGTTTTTGGCATTGGCTTGGCGGCCTTAGTGCCGGTTTATACTTTCTTTACTTTAAGCAGAAAACTGAGCATCGAAAATTCAGGAGCCATTGCCGCTGCCTATGGATCGATATCTGCAGTAACATTTATCACTACCATTTCATTTTTAGAACTACATAACATGGAGTACGGTGGATATATGGTAGCTGTCATGGCTCTAATGGAGGCACCAGCAATTATTGTAGGGGTATTTCTTATTCGACTTTATAGTAGAGAAAGAGATCAACGAACAGTGAATTATCGTAAAATTATCTTTCATGCACTAACCAATGGTAGTGTTTTGATGGTTTTAGGTTCGCTTGTAATAGGTTTATTGGCAAATGAGTCTCAGGCAGCGGGTATAGCCCCGTTTACAACTGATATTTTTAAAGGGTTTTTAGCCATATTTTTATTAGATATGGGAATTACAAGTGGAAGAGAAATTAAAGTCTTCTTTAAAAAGGGATGGTTTCCGTTTTTGTTCGCTATCGTAGTTCCAATCATTAACGGCGTTGCCATTGCTTATTTAAGTGGATTCTTTCTTGATAGTTTAGGGAATAGATTGCTAATGAGTATTCTCGCTGCTTCAGCTTCTTATATCGCTGTTCCAGAGGCTATGAGAATGGTTGTTCCAAAGGCGAGTCCAAGTTTGTACGTTCCCATGGCCTTAGCAGTTACTTTTCCGTTTAACATTACACTGGGGATGCCACTTTATTTATTCATTATTAAGCTTTCAGTGTAGAGCTATTTATACGATCGACTCCAATCAAACTTATCTTTCTTTATGGACTCTTTTTTTTCGTTCAGCTCGGTTAGAAAAGTGCTCAAAACTGGATCTAAACTTTTGCCTGAATTGTAAATGAGATTCCAGGTGGTAGTGATCGGCAGTCCTTTTACTGGAATGATTCTAATGTTTCCGTTTTTAAGCTCACTTTCAAGTCCAATTAGAGGCATGATTGAGAGTCCTAATCCGGCAATTACTGCCTGCTTTACGGCTTCATTTGAAACAAGTTCTAGTTTTTTCTTAGGTGAAACTCCAGCATTTTCAAGATAGGTTTCCATCGCTAATCGAGTTGCTGATCCCCTTTCTCGAAATATCAATGGTAGTTCTCCCAGTTTCTTTGGAGAGTTGAGATGGTCAATTACAGGGCCGTATTTTCCACCCACTAAGTAGAGATGGTTTTCCATTAAATATACCTTATCTAGTTTAATTCCCTCTGGAAGAACCGATACAAGTGCTAGGTCTGTTTCATTTTTCTTAAGTGCATTAACAACTTTTTCTTTGTTGGTTACATTTACGCTGAGGTTTACTTGATCGTATTTCTGCATAAAGGGTCGTAAGAAATAAGGTAAAATATATTTGCCTGTTGAAACAGTGGCGATTTTAATGCTTCCGGTAAGTATACCTTTAAACAGGTTGATTTATTGCTTCTGCTTCTTCAAGCACTTTGTAACACGTTTGCGCAATGCGTTCTCCAAATTCGGTAATGTGTAATTGTCGTCCTATAATTTCTGTCATCGGAATCTCGAATTGTTCTTGTAATCGCTTCAATTGAATAGAGACCGCAGGTTGCGTTAAGAATAATTCTTCAGCCGCTTTGGTGATACTCTTGTGTTCGTAAACCTTTGTAAATACGCGCAACTGGTGCAAAGTATAATTTATAGTTTATGTATTACATAAAAAACATAAAAATAATTATATGATTTATAATTCTGATATTAGAGTCAACAAAATGATTAAAGATTAATTATTACTAAACAAAGAATACTTTAAAAACGTTAATAAACTATCCGCAGACTCATTAAAGCGGGGTTCTTCTTTCACAGGTGTCGCTAAGTCCAAATTGAACCCTTTGAGTCTAAGCAGGTCGCATTAAGCGGCCAGAAAAGTGAGCTATGGGTTGGCTCACTTTTTTTTTATTCCAGTATTTCTGCTTTTCTCTTCCTCAGTAAGCCCATTTTCTTTTATTCTGTAATGGTTTAGCTCCTTTTCCAATAAACCGTAAGGAACACCTCTTAATGTATTGTAAGAAGTGTAGAAATCATAATACTCTAGACAAAGCGCATTTTCAAAATTCCATTCAGATTGATTTATGTCTTCTCGCGTTTCGAAAAAATTAATGAATTGAATACAATTCAAAGAATCGATCCCGCTAGGGAAGTTTGTGAAGCCTGATGTTTCAAAATCAAGGGAAATAAGGCGTGGAAACCATGTAAATGATTGTAGGGATTTTAATTGTGTTTTTCTTCCGTATAGATGCTTTATTTGTGTCATCCAGTCTTCCGGCCCATCAAACTTAATTTGCGACATTTTAAAGCCTAAAGACTGGAGAGCTTTGAATTCGGTAAGATTCTCCAAGTTCTTAGCACGAAGTGTGCGTGAATCTCTGAAGGTAATGTGCTGAAGATTTTCGAAGATGTAGAAATCTACAGGTATTGAATCATACCCTTTTAGTTCGAGGTATTTTACTTCAAGGTGCCTTTGGTCTTTTGCAAGAGCTTCTAGTTTAGATGAGTTCTTTTGGTCTCCCTTTACGAAAACGAATGGTTCAATATCTTCAAAGTAGATTACTTGAGAATTGCACAAGCAGGGTAATTTTTCTTCTATTTCTGTATTTAAAGTAGAATCAGTTGACGGAACTACCGATGAATCAATTTGGGGGGCTGGGGAAGATTCAGGGGAAGATTCTGAGCAACTGCTAATCAGTAATGCTGAAGCAATCAAGTAGGAAACAATTCTTTTCATACCTCCTAAAATAAAAAATCCCGGACCAAAGGCCCGGGATCTTCCGTTTAAAATCAATTGTATTTACTTAACAACCGCTTGGAAAGCAGCGTTCTCGAAGTACTTCAAGAACTCTCTGTCGTTAGCAGCTTTTGACTTAAGACCTGGATCTTTAGAAATAGCGCTCTTTAAGTTGTCAGTACACATTGTAAGATCGTCTTTACGAGCTCCAATGATTGCCTTTAAATAATATCCCATTGCAGACTCTGCATCAGTAGAAGCATCTAAAGTAGTTAAAGCACCACTTAAGTCGTCGTTTAATACTTGAGCTAAAGCTTTGTTGAAAGTGTTTTCTCCACCAAAGTTTCCGATCGCTTCATCGTAGTCTCCATTTTGGATATTGATTAATCCCATGTTGTATTTAACTTCTGAACCTGCAGACATAGCTGAGTTTAATAAACCAGTAGCTCTATCTCTGTCACCTTCAATTCTAGCGATGATTCCTAAGTTGTTTAAAGTAACAGGGTTTTCGTTCATTCCGTTTGCTTTTTCGAAGTTAGCTTTTGCATTAGCTAAATCATTTTGCATGTAATAAACGTATCCAACGTTGTTTGGACCTCTCCAATCTTCAGGATAGTTAGAAACTACTAAATTGTAAAGTCTCATTTTTTCGTTTAAGTCATCATAAAGAGTTGCAGTAAATAATAACTCTTCAACAGTTAAAGTATCTGGTTTAGACTTAGAAAGTTCTTTTAACTCTTCATCTGACCATCCAATTTGATCGTATACTACTAAGAACTGAGTTCTACGTAAAGATGGTAAAATCTCTTTCTGTAACTGAGTATATGTCTTCGACATTTTTTGAATCTCAGCATCTCTTGTAGCAGGGTTAGGGTTCATTTGAAGAACACGGATGATTAAATCTTTGTCTTCTAAATCAGAAGCCTCAACAGCTTTCTTGAATCCGTCCCAATCCTCACCTTTAGGCATTTGATTGTAAAAGCCTTCAGGAGCTTCGAACTTCGCAGTAGCAACAATTTTCTCCATTGTAGTCTGTCCAGTTTGAGCACGGTTAGTAGCTAACTCAGAGTTCTTAGCGATTTCACCTTCAGGAGAAGCGTAAGATGCTAAATTTACTTTCTTAGGAGCTACCTTAGGATTGCTTTGTGCCATTTCTAACCAAGCAGTTAAGTCCTTGATATCTTGCTCTTTCATTTCTCCTCCACGTAAGTTAAACTTAGCTTTGTTGAAGTTGATTTGAGCTCCGTCGTATACTTCTTCAGTCGTTCTAACGAAGTTGTCAGTACCTATCAACGCTTTATCATCGTTCTGAATTAACAAAGGAGTTACGATAGTTCCATCAGCAATTTTCTTAGGCTCGAACTCTTCCTCTTTCTTTCCTTTTGAAACAGTTCCTGTAATCATTAGGTCAGCATTCTCTAAGTCTGGAGAATAAGGAATAACGTCCGTATAATTTACTGTGCTTCCTGCTTTAAAGTCAATAGTTTGACCATTACCAGTAGCTTTTTCACCTTGTACTGTAATTGATTTAAATGCTTTGTCTCCTAGTTTTGGAGTAATTTCAGCTGTAGCCTTTTTGTTAAGACCTTTCTCTGGAATTTTTACAGAGATACTTACTTTAACACTATCTCCGTGCATTTCTACTGGGTCTGGAGTAACAGTGTATTCCAAATCACCAATTAGTTTACAGCCAGTTAATGTTGCTCCGGCAACTAAAATGGCAGCTAAACCTTTAAAACTTTGCTTCTTCATTCTTATTGATTTTAAACCTGTTGTTTTTAGTTTTCTAAAAAATCTCTGCAATAATAAGGAATATTTTTTATCCTGAATCAGTATTGTTTCTTTTTCTAGTGCCTTATAAAGGGCAAGCTTAAACCTTTCTAACCTCAGAATTATCAGCACATATTTCAATAAGCTTCTCAATCCCTTGATTTGTAAGTGGGTGAGCATATTTCGGGGCAATTTCATGGAGCGGAATTAATACGAACTTTCTCATATGAAATTTGGGGTGCGGTAAGGTCAATTTTTTTTCATTTCGTACCTCGCCTTCAAAATCAATAATATCGATATCAATAATGCGGTCGTGATAATCCATTTCATGAGATTTAATTACACTTCTATCACGACCTATACCTGTTTCAATTTCTTGGATTTTTATGAGCGTTTCTTCAGGAGTAAGACTACTAATCAATTCAAGTGTGACGTTTAAAAAGTCATTGGACGAGTTAAAACCCCAAGAAGGTGTTTCGTAAAAGGAAGATATTTTATTTACCTCACCGAGTTCTTTATTTATTTGATCAATCGCATTTTCAATATTATTCATCCTATCTCCTAGATTGCTCCCTAAGGAAAGATATATTTTGAAATTCTTTTTTGCCCTCTCTATGTTCATTATCTTTGTAGCAATTGTCTCAATCTGTGTTGAAACATGATATGACAAAAATGAAGAAAATTTTATTAGTTGAAGATGAAGAGAGCTTGATAAATGTGCTTTCCTTGAACTTTGAAATAGAGAATTATCACGTTACGATAGCTAGAAATGGCGAGGAAGCACTTGACTTTTTTTCTGATGAATTCGATATTGTCATTCTGGATATAATGATTCCTCTCATTAATGGTTTTGATGTATGTGCAGCTATTCGAGCAAAGAGTTCAGTGCCTATTCTCATTATCTCGGCGAAAGGAAATTCTACTGATAGAATTAACGGTTTAAAGTTGGGGGCTGATGATTATTTGGTTAAGCCTTTTGATTTAGAGGAACTTCTATTGAGGGTAAATATTTTAATTTCAAGAAACTCCCAAGATTCTGGTAATCAGTTAAACGAATATCAATTCGGCAAGAATAAGATCAATTTTCTCGATTATACAGCGAGCAACGGCATTGAAGAATTTCAGTTATCTGCCCGCGAAATTGCCTTATTGAAATTATTAGTTGAACGAAAAAATACTGTCGTTTCACGTGATGAGATCCTAGATGTTGTCTGGGGAGAAGAAAATTTTCCAACTTCAAGAACAATTGATAATTATATTGTCTCTCTTCGTAAGTACTTTGAAATCAATCCAAAAGAGCCTTTTCACTTTGTGAACTTACGAGGAGTTGGATATAAATTTCAAGAATAATTTCAATCATAAGCCAACCTATTGCTTTTTGGTCTCGTCTACAATAATAAGGAAGCGATAATACGCTTCTGGTTTTAATTTCCTTGCACGGTAACCTGAAAAGAGTTTTGCTACTGACCGACTATTAGAACGCCTCTTTTCAGGTTTTTTTTATGCACAAAAAAAGGACGCCTTTTCCGGCATCCTTCCTATTAAATCTTATCTCTTATTAAACAGTGAGTATATCTGTTTCTTTAGCTTCAATCAATTTATCCACTTTAGCTACCATCACATTAGTGATATTTTGAATCTCACCTTCTAAATCTCTTAAACGATCTTCAGAAAGTCCATCATCCTTCAGTTTTTTCAAAGAGTCGTTCGCTTCTTTTCTGTTGTTTCGAACACTAACCTTTGCATTTTCTCCTTCTGCCTTTGCTTTTTTTACCAATTCTTTTCTTCTTTCTTCTGTGAGCATTGGCACGTTAATGATGATCATTTCACCATTATTTTGAGGGTTCAATCCAAGATTTGCATTGATGATACCAGTAGCAATATCGTCAAGCATACTTTTGTCCCACGGTTGAACACTAATGGTTTTAGCATCCAACGTGCTAACATTTGCAACCTGGTTTAAAGGAGATTGAGCACCATAAGCTTCTACCGTAACGCTATCTAACATCGATGGCGTTGCTCTGCCAGCTCTAATTTTTTCTAATTCAGATACTAAGTGTTGATATGACTTATCATTACTTTCCTTAGCCATATCAAGGATCATTTCAATTTCTTCTTCCATGCTTTAAAATTAGACGGTCACTAATGTACCAATTTTTTCTCCCTCAACTATTTTTTTTAGGTTACCCTTTTTATTCATGTCAAACACTACAATTGGCAAATTATTTTCCTTACAAAGTGTAAATGCCGTAAGGTCCATAACATTAAGCCCTTTTGAATAGGCCTCATCAAACGTAATAGAGCCGTACTTTTCAGCATTTGGATCTTTTTCAGGATCGGCAGTGTAAATTCCATCTACACGAGTACCTTTTAAAATTACATCAGCTTCAATTTCAATTGCTCTTAAGGCTGCAGCAGAGTCAGTTGTGAAGTAAGGACTTCCTGTTCCTGCACCAAAAATAACAACACGTCTTTTTTCTAGATGACGTACGGCCCTTCTTTTTATATAAGGTTCGGCCATTTCTTTCATTTCAATTGCTGACTGCAAACGTGTGTAAATTCCTAATTTTTCTAACGAAGCTTGGAGGGCCATGCTATTTATCATGGTTGCTAGCATTCCCATATAATCTCCTTGGGTTCTATCCATTCCTCCTTCTTCTGCCTGCACACCTCTAAAGATATTTCCGCCACCAATCACAATGGCAATCTCAATTTTTTCGTCGTAAATACTTTTTATTTCTTCGGCGTATTGTTGAAGTCTGGCATTATCAATTCCAAACTGCTTATCACCCATCAGGGCCTCGCCGCTAAGTTTGAGTAGGACTCTTTTGTAGTTGGACATATTTGACAAATATAAAAATCAGGACAAAAAAAATCCTGACGATTAAGTCAGGATTTTTAAAAATTTATTTCAATGCGATTCGTTTGAACTTCGCAACGGTTAAACCGCCTTCAGTGTTGTTGAGGAATTGCTCAACTGAAACTTTATTGTCTCTAACAAATGGCTGGCTCAGTAAAGTGTTCTCTTTGAAGAACTTATTTAGTCTACCTTGAGAAATCTTTTCTGCCATCTCAGCAGGCTTACCTTCTTTAATAGCAAGTTCTTTACCAATTTCTAACTCTCTGTCAATAGTAGCTTGGTCAACACCTGTTTTATCTAAAGCAATAGGCGCCATTGCTGCAACTTGCATTGCAACTTGCTTACCAGCATCAACTGCTGCTTCAGATCCTTTAGTTAAACCTACTAAAGCAGCAACTTGGTTACCTGGGTGGTTATAAGCAACAACCGCATCAGCATCAAATACCTCTAATGCGTTAACAACTAGTTTTTCACCGATAACACCGATTTGCTCTGTGATTTTCTCACCCACTGTAAGAGAATCGTCAAATTTAGCGTTATTGAAGTCTTCAACCGAAGCAACTCTATTTTCAGCTGCTATATCCGCTAATTTATCTACGAATTCATAATAAGAATCGTTCTTAGCAACGAAATCTGTTTCACATGCAAGCGCTAGAATCACACCTGACTTACCATCGTTGAATGGCTTTGCGATAACTAAACCTTCGTTTGTATCGTTATCACCTCTTTTAGAGGCAACTTTTTGTCCTTTTTTTCTAAGGATGTCAATTGCTTTTTGCTCATCACCGTCAGCTTCAACTAAAGCTTTTTTGCAGTCCATCATTCCTGCACCGGTTTTTTGTCTAAGCATATTTACTTGAGAAGCTGTAATGCCCATTGTAGTAATATTAAAAAGTTATAGATAATTTTATTTAGCTGGAGCTTCTTCTTTTGAAGCTTTCACTTTTTCTTTAGCGTCTTTTCTTTCGCCTAATCCTTCATTGATTGCTCCACAAATTTTCTCTAAAATTTTAGAGATTGATTTTGTGGCGTCATCGTTAGAAGGAATAACGAAATCAATTCCTCTTGGGTCAGAGTTCGTATCAACCATTCCGAAAATAGGAATGTTTAATTTACGAGCCTCAGCTACCGCGATTCTTTCCTTTAATACGTCAATTACGAACATTGCCGCAGGAACACGCGTCATATCAGCGATAGAACCGTAGTTCTTATCTAATTTAGCACGTGTACGAGATAATTGAAGGCGCTCTCTCTTTGCAAGAGTTTTCATTGTTCCGTCTTCTTCCATTTTGTCAATAGAAGTCATTTTACGAATTGCCTTACGGATAGTACCAAAGTTCGTTAACATTCCACCAGACCAACGTTCCACGATGAAAGGCATCTTTGTCGGCTTAACGTGTTGCTCAACGATTTCTTTAGCTTGCTTTTTAGTAGCTACGAAAAGGATTTTCTTACCTGACTTAGCGATTTGCTTTACCGCAGCACAAGCTGTTTCTAACTGAGCAGCTGTTTTGTTTAAGTCAATGATGTGAATACCTTTCTTCTCAGAGAAAATATAAGGGGCCATGTTAGGGTTCCACTTACTTTTCATATGACCGAAATGTACTCCGGCTTCTAATAATTCTTCAAATGTTGCTTTTGCCATTTTTTAAATTCTTTATATCCGAATTACTCGGATTGTTTACATTCTTTTTACACCTGATAGTTGCACAGATGCAATCCCTAAGTAGCCCTAAACGAATAGGAGTCTTAAGAATTTAGATACTAAACTCAAATAAATTTGAGTAACCAATTTTTCCAACGAATTAACGTTTCGAGAACTGGAATTTTTTTCTTGCTTTCTTTTGTCCAGGCTTCTTACGCTCAACCATTCTTGGATCACGAGTTGTAAGACCTTCAGCTTTCAATGCTGGTTTGCAATCAGGATCGATTTCAATTAACGCTCTGGAAATCCCTAAGCGAATTGCTTCTGCCTGACCGTTGTAACCACCACCGTCAACGTTGATCTTTACATCGTATTTACCAACTGTATCAGTAGCTTCGAAAGGTTGGTTCACTTTATCATACAATAGAGGAGTACAGAAATACTCTTTTAAATCTCTGTTATTGATCGTGATTTTACCTTTACCGCTAGATAGGTAAACTCGTGCAATAGATTTTTTACGTCTGCCTAGTGCGTTAGTAACACTCATATTTATTTAATTGAATCTATATTAATTTTTTCTGGCTTTTGTGCCTCTAAGTTGTGCTCGGCACCTACAAAAACTCTTAAGTTTCTGTATTGCGCTCTACCCAACTTATTTTTAGGAAGCATACCTTTAACTGATTTTTCAACCAATCTCTCAGGGTGTTTTCTCAACATCTCAATTGCTGTAGTCACACGCTGTCCACCTGGATAACCTGTGTGGCGGATGTATTCTTTGCTTTCCCACTTATCACCTGTTAAGGCAACTTTTTCAGCATTAATAATGATGATGTTGTCACCACAATCAGCATGAGGAGTGAAGATAGTTTTGTGCTTTCCTCTTAAAAGGTAGGCAACATTACTAGCTAATCTTCCTAAATTTTGACCTTCCGCATCAACTAATAACCACTTCTTAGCAGCAGTTTCCTTGTTTCCAGATATGGTCCTGTAACTCAAAGTTTTCACAGTATTCAGTTTTTTATGTACTATACTTCTTACCCAATTTGGGGGTGCAAATGTAAGGGGTTTAATTTTATTAACAAAATGAAATGCAAAAATATTGTTAATCTTTTAATTTCATAGGTATTGTTAGAAGCTCTTTGTAACTTTGCACACATAATTTACTTGACACAAATTTAGCAATGAGTGATCCTATAAAGCACGAGTGCGGAATAGCTCTTCTTCGACTTAAAAAACCTCTAGAATTTTATCTTGAAAAATATGGTACGGCCTTTTATGGCTTAAATAAAATGTACCTATTAATGGAGAAACAACATAACCGTGGCCAGGATGGAGCGGGACTAGCAAATATTAAACTTGATGTTGAACCTGGGCAAAGATATATTAGCAGGTATCGTTCTATAGATCAAAAGCCAATTCAAGATATTTTTAAACACGTTAATAAGCGTTTTAATGAAATTGAAAAGAAGGATCCTAAACTATTAAAAGATATAGACTATCTTAAAAAGAATGCTGGATTCACTGGAGAGCTTTTTCTAGGTCATTTACGCTATGGAACTTTTGGTAGAAATAGCATAGAGTCATGTCACCCGTTTCTAAGGCAGAACAATTGGATGACTAGGAATCTTATTGTAGCGGGAAACTTTAACCTCACGAATAATGATGAGCTCTTTGAGACGCTGTTAAAGTTAGGGCAGCATCCAAAAGCACAGGCCGATACTGTTACTGTGATGGAGAAGATAGGGCATTTCCTTGATGAAGAGAATTCGGAGTTATATGCTAAATATAAGCCTGAAGGATACTCGAACAGAGATGTATATAATTTAATTGGTCAGAATCTAGATATACCTAAAATTTTGAAACGCTCTTCGGATGTTTGGGACGGAGGTTATGCCATGTGTGGTTTGTTTGGTCATGGAGATGCATTCGTTTTAAGAGATCCGAATGGAATAAGACCAGCATTCTGGTATGAGGATGACGAGATCGTTGTAGTTACTTCAGAGAGACCTGTTATACAAACTGCTTTTAACGTTCCTATTGATAAGGTAAAAGAACTTACACCTGGTCACGCTTTGATTATAAAGAAAGATGGATGGGTAAGCGAGGAGGAAATTAATCCGACAAGGGAGATTAAACAATGCTCGTTTGAGAGAATTTACTTCGGTCGACCAGGGGATAAAGATATTTATACAGAGCGTAAAAATTTAGGAAGACTTCTAGTAGAGCCAACTATTGAACAGATTGATGGAGGCATTGATGATGCCGTTTTTACCTATATTCCAAACTCAGCTGAAACATCTTTTTTCGGCCTTATAAAGGGACTTGAAAAGTATCAGAACGAGATTAAGTTTGATTTAATCAAAGAAAAAGGCCCGAATATTTCTGATGAAGACTTGAGAGATATTTTAGCAAAAAGAACAAGGGTTGAGAAAATTGCCATTAAGGATACTAAACTGAGAACATTTATTACTCAGGATGATGGTAGGGACGATCTTGTTGCTCACGTATACGATATTACTTATGGTACTGTTAAAGAGCACAAAGATAATCTTGTAGTGATAGATGATTCAATTGTTAGAGGTACAACTCTTAAGAAAAGTATACTGAGAATTTTAGATCGTCTAAACCCAAAGCGTATTGTGGTTGTTTCAAGTGCTCCACAAATTAGATATCCGGATTGTTATGGTATCGATATGGCAAAAATGGGAGATTTTATTGCCTTTACTGCCGCCATTGAATTGCTTAAAGAGCGTGGCATGCAAAATGTCATAGATGAAACTTACAATAAGTGTAAGGCTCAAGTAAAATTGAAAAAGGAAGAAATTGTTAATTACGTAAAAGATATCTATGCACCTTTTTCTGCTGATGAAATTTCAGCTCAGATAGCTAAGATGTTAACCCCGGAAGGCATCAACTCGGAGGTGAGAATTGTTTATCAATCGATAGAGAATCTTCATAAAGCTATTCCTAATCATACTGGCGACTGGTATTTTACAGGAGACTATCCTACGCCAGGGGGGAATAAAGTGGTAAACAAGGCCTTCATGAATTATGTAGAAGGCAGTTCAGAGCGGGCTTATTAATTCTGCTTAATNAGGCTATATTTTAAATACCACTTTCCGGCTGTAAAGTCGTAGAGGAGTTTTATNCCAATGAATACGANTAGTGCTGGAAGTTCGCTTCCCGCGATATTTGGACTTAATTGTAGTCCATTAAATACTAGCATGAATATGCCTAAGTTGAAAATCGTTCTAGAAAATATTGTTTTATTGAAGTCATGATTTGCGAAGCGTCGTGGCATGTAAAAGGTAAACAAATCTTTAAAGTGATATACAGCTATCAATAAAGGGAATAGAATCCAAAGTTCTGACACCGTGAAATCCCAAATTTCTGCGTAGAATTCGGTTTTACTTTGTGAAATTAGATTAGGCCAGAAATGGTCAAATAGGGCTGCTTCAGCTACGAAAATGATTAGAAAATTGACTAATACAACAGTGCTTTTAAAAAAGTGGTTTTTAACTTTCTGTTCACTACCGATTTTGTTGATTTTTCTGGCGTAAACAATGTCCGATGCAATTTGATCAAGAAAATAGAAAACGGCTATTATCGTTAAGCTCCAATCAAAGAAAAAATATCCTACTAACGGTAATAGAAGTTCTAGCGCGTATTGCTGAAAAAAAGGGTTCTTGAGTTTTTCCTTCATTAAATTACTGTAGCGCGTTAAGATTTTCTTTTGCCAGTTTGAAATCAGGATAAATGTCAATTGCCTTTTTATAGTTTTTTATTGCCGTTTCCTTTTCACCTAATTTCTCATAGGTAAGTCCAAGGTTGTTATAAGCACGGTAATGATCAGGTTCTCTCTTTATAGATTCTTCAAAGTAGAAACGCGCACTGTCTAGTACTCCAGTCATAATAAGGTGAATATAACCTTGATTGTAGTATGCATTGGTGAAGGATGAATCAATGGTGAGTATTTTATGATATTGCGATAAGGCACTATCAACGTATCCTCTTTTTTGAAAGTACATTCCTTTGTTGTAGAGTGCTTCTGTACTTTTTGGAGATATTTCAAGAGCTGAATTATAATAATCTAAAGCTATAGTCGAGTCCAAATTATCGAATACCACACCCATCTCAATGTAGGCACCGTAGTACTCGGGATTTTGTTCAACTGTAGTTTGGAAATTAGATAAAGATCTTCTCAATGATTCTGGATTTCCTGATAATTCATATTCTGTTCGGTAAATTATTCCTCTCAAGAAATAGGCATCGGCGTAATATGGATTAATTGAAATAACGGTGTCTAAATACCTGTGCTGAGCCATTGGAAAGTTGCTCAATAAAGCATACAGTTTTGCCATTCCCATCAAAGCATCGATATTGTGAGGCTCTTGTGCTAGTGTGTACTCATAATGGTATTTTACCTCTTCAAGGTTAAGCATAGAAAGCTGAATGCTTGCATAGGTATTTCTGAAGCGAAGATCTGTTGAATCTAATTCTAAAGCCTTTCTTATGTCATTGTTAGCTCCGGCTACATTTCCGTTCCTTATAAAGAATTTACTTCGGTAAAATAGAGGTTCTTTATTTTCTGGATAATTGTCGACATAAAAGTTAAAAGCGTGTAATGAATCCCTGAACACTGGAGGTTCAAGGAAATCACCACCGATTCCGCCGCTGCTGCACTTTATTAGTGTCAGTCCTACAACTATAATTCCGATGAACTTAATAAGAGGGTTGTACATTGTATTTAGCTTCTAGAATCAAAAGTAAATATTCCTTTTAAAAGTTATAACATGTATTGATTGGTATGTGCAAAAAAAAGAGCGTCCTGCATTGGACGCTCTTGAATATTCGCCCCTGTTCATCGGCAAACGAACAGAGGCCCCTTGGTAGAAGTAAACTTATACAACCTCTTCTTCTTTCGAATCTTTAGGCTGTAAAGCATCATAAATACCTGTTTCCAGTTCTTCCATCAATTCTGGGTTGTCTTTTATGAGTGTTTTAACAGCATCTCTACCTTGACCTAATTTGGTTTCTCCATAACTAAACCAAGAACCACTCTTTTTAATAGTGTTTAGTTCAACACCTAAATCAATTATTTCTCCAACTTTAGAGATTCCTTCACCATACATGATGTCGAATTCTGCACGTCTAAAAGGAGGTGCTACTTTGTTCTTGACAATCTTGATTTTAGTTCTATTACCAATTACTTCGTCTCCATCTTTAATTTGGCTTGATCTTCTAATATCGATTCTGATTGATGAGTAGAATTTAAGAGCATTACCACCAGTAGTTGTTTCTGGATTTCCGAACATTACTCCAATCTTATCTCTCAACTGGTTAATGAATATGCAGCAAGTGTTGGCCTTATTAATCGAGCTAGTTAGTTTTCTCAATGCTTTCGACATTAGTCGTGCTTGAAGTCCCATTTGAGAATCACTCATTTCTCCCTCGATTTCTGCACGGGGAGTTAATGCAGCAACGGAGTCAACAATAAGAATATCTACTGCGCCAGAACGGATTAAGTTGTCAGCGATTTCTAATGCTTGCTCACCATTGTCAGGTTGAGAAATTAAAAGGTTTTCAATGTCTACACCTAACTTCTCCGCATAAAATCTATCAAATGCATGTTCCGCATCAATAAAGGCTGCAACCCCACCTTGTTTTTGACATTCAGCTATTGCATGTAATGCGATTGTGGTTTTACCAGATGATTCAGGTCCATAAATTTCAACGATTCGTCCTTTAGGGAATCCAGCAACACCCAACGCCAAATCTAATGTTAATGAACCCGTAGGTATTACGTCAATGTCTTCAACGGCATTATCGCCCAATTTCATTACGGTGCCTTTGCCATAGGTCTTTTCTAATTTGTCAAGCGTTAACTGTAACGCCTTCATTTTTTCATTGTTTACTTCTGCCATGATGTTTAAATTTTAATACAAAGTTCAAGGGTTATGTCGTAATCTATTTACGATCTAAAAAATTATTCTACTTCAGCTAATATTTGAGCTGCATGCTCTTTAGTTTTTACTTTATCAAAGCGATGAGAAATAATGCCGTTCTCATCAATTATATATGTTGTTCTGTGGATGCCATCAAATTCACGTCCCATGAATTTTTTAGGTCCCCACACTTCATAGTCATTTATCATCTTCTTTTCTGTATCCGCTATCAAAGGAAAAGGCAATTTATATTTCTTAGCGAAATTTTCATGCTTTTTAACACTGTCGGCACTAACACCTACAATTTCAAATCCTTTTTCCTTTAATAAAGAATAGTTATCTCTTAAATCACAGGCTTCCGCTGTGCACCCAGGTGTGTTATCTTTAGGGTAAAAGAAAATAATTAATTTTTTACCACTGTAATCACTTAATGAGACGGTATTACCGTTCTGAGTTTCTCCTGAAAAGTTTGGAGCTTTACTTCCTACATCGATTTTCATATAGACGAATTATTAATCAAATAGCTGACGCAAATTTAATCAAAAAATTAAATTGACGAATATTTAAACAAAAAAAATACAAAGAATAGTTTTAGGTGAATAATGAAAGGGGATTATATATATTTAAACTTCCATGAGTAAAGAGAGTTTCTTAAAACGTGTTGCGAAAACAATTATAAATAATCACCAAAAGGAATTGGACAAAATATTAATCGTCCTTCCTAACAAACGTGCAATCACCTTTCTCTATAAACACTTAGCAGAAGAAAATAGTTCTCCATTTTTTAGTCCAGAGATAGTAACCATCTATGATTGGGCAAAAGAGGTTTCAAACAGAAGGATTGCTAGTTCAACTGAGCTCTTGTTTTTAATGTATGAAACGCATAAAATAGTTGAGGGTAGTAATGCGGAAGATATTAACGATTTTCTCAAATGGGGCGGTATGTTGGTGTCGGATTTTGATGAAATAGAACGCTATAAAATAGATCCTGAGGAGATTTTTTCTGACCTTAAGAATATAAAGGAGTTAGAGCATTGGAATATTGGTGAGGATGAAATGAGTGATCGTCAAAGCGAATTTAGAAAGTTTTGGTTGAAGTTAAATCAATATTATACCGCGTATAATGCTCAACTGGAGCAGGAAAATGTTGAAAACTCCGCCAAATCATTTCTAAATCTTGAGGAAAATGTAAGAAATGATCAGGTCTCTTGGAAGCATATCTACTTCATAGGCTTTAACGCGTTGTCTCGTGTAGAGGAAGATCTGATTTTTAGTCTAAAGAGAGACAAAAAGGCTACCGTTATTTTTGATATGGATGCTTTTTACTTGGATATCCATGATCACGAAGCAAAACACTTCTATGCTGAGTATAAAGACAACCATAATTTAGCTGAACAATATCCAAATAACTTTGAAGCAATATCTAAAAATTTCCGCTTAATTTCTGCTGATCATTCCGTTCAACAGGTAGGAGCCGTTTCTCAAATTTTATCTGAAAAGAATCCAAGTGAATCAATAGCGCTAGTTTTAGCCGACGAGTCATTAACATTACCTATAATAAGGACACTGCCTAATAAATTTACCACTGTTAACGTTACCTTAGGTTTTCCATTCTTTCACACTACTTTCGGTAGTCTTTTTGAGCAAGTTTTTGAAATTCAATTTTCATTTCAAAAGTTTGGATCTTCAAAGTTATACTTCAAGACATTACTTGCCCTCATTGATCAGTCGTGGATGGGAGCTTTCGTGAGTAAAGAAGAGTTGGCAAAATACGAGAATGAGATAATTAGACAAAATCATGTATTCATATCGTTTGAGGATTTGATTATAAAATTTCCTGTTTTAGAGCAATTGTCAATACTATTCAAACCTTGGAAAGATGTTTGCAATGATGGTGTTCAGGCATTGAAGGCACTCCATTCTGCGTTAGGTAAGGAGGAATTAGGTGAAATGGAAGGAGAGGTGTATAGATTGTTCGATCTTACCTTGAGGGAGGCTGACGATTTCATCGCGAAATACGGAAAAGGTCTTTCGTTAAAAACGTTAAAAAAAATATTGTCTGAGTTTTTTAAAAGTCAAGACTTATCATTCTACGGTAATCCAATAAATGGACTTCAAGTCATGGGGATCTTAGAGACTAGAACTTTGGACTTTGACGAACTTGTTGTGGTTGGTTTAAACGAAGGTAATTTACCGAAAACTAATATTGCGAAAACCTATATTCCGAGAGATCTAAGAAAGCATCATGGTTTGCCGTGTGAGGAAGATAGACAAGCAATTTTTGCTCATCATTTTTATAGATTACTCCAGAGAGCCAAAAAAGTAGATTTAATTTTTGAAGATTCTAATTCAGGTTTTGGAGCCAATGAACCTAGTCGATATATTAATCAATTAATTAACGATTTGGACTTTGAAAATCAGCATACCTTGAAAAGACTAAATGTTGGAGCAGAAAAAACAAACGACATATCTTCTTCTGAATTTACACAAACTAAACTATCGTTTGAAAGAATAAAAGATCTACTCTCAAATAAGGGCCTCTCTCCAACGGCGCTGAATAATTATGTTACTTGTTCAAAAGACTTCTATTATAGATCTGTATTAGGATTACGAGACGAAGATGATGTGGAAGAAGAAATTGATCATTCTTCTTTTGGTGTTCAAATTCACGCTGTGCTAGAGCGAATAATGAAGGAATCTTTTCTTGAAAAGAACAAAAACTTAAACAAGAAAGACTTAAAAAATTTGAAGTCTGAACTTGAAGACATGTTGTTGGAGGCTTACGCAGAAAGCAAATATTCTTCGGAGAGCTTACAAACTGGAAAAAATAAGCTGGCTTTTGAAGTATCGTTAAAACTTCTGGAAAAATTCATGGATCAACAGATTAAAGAGGTAGAGAATTCTGAAGTTGAAATTGTTGATTTAGAAAAAGAGTTAAGCGCTGTCATTCCTATTGATTATCATGAAGGAAGAATAGATGTGAAAATTTATGGTTTGGTGGACCGAATAGACAAAGTGGACGGCGTATATAGAATAATCGATTACAAGTCTGGAAAATCTTCGGATGAAAAAATTCAGATTTTTGGGAAAACAAAGAAAATCTCGATTGCAGAACAAATGACCAAATTCTTTACCGATGAGCACAAAGGACATGGCCGACAATTGGCACTTTATTCCATAATGTTCGCTCAGAATTATCCTGAAATAAAGAGTTTTAAATCAGGTATAATCGCTTTGGTTAATGCTGATAATTGGCTCCAATCAATTCAAAATCCAATTTCGCAAACCGACCTAATAACTAGTGATCTACTCGATCTTTTTAAAGAGGAATTAGCTGCGCTTTTAAAAGAGATTCTATCTTCCGAAAAGGTATTCGCGCACAATAAATCGGCGAAGTACTGTGAGTTTTGTTAACCTTTAGCTTTTGATAATTAGTCGATTATGTAGGTGTTTTCGTCGAACATATTAACTTTTCTAAGTAATTCATACAACCATGTAAAGTAAAAAGTCGTTAATTTAATAGGAGCATTTACCTATTTGTTGACATCTGAAAACCCTATTTAAATACTTAGTTCAATTAGGAAAAAGAAGAATTTTCCATTTGTGGCTGTTTTTGTTACTAGGATCTAGTACAAACGCACAGACTATTGTTTTGGGGTCTGGAACCACTACTAATGGTGTTACGACAAATTCTCCTATAAATATTTGGAATAGGAAGACAGTAGCCCAGATGGTGTATACCGTTGATGAATTGAATGCGGCTGGAATTTCAGGCCCGGCAACGATAAATCAACTTGGTTTTTTTATTGGAAATCCTGGTATTTATCCGCTACCCGATTACACTATACAAATGAAGCATACCAATGCCGAGAATGCTTCTGGAAACCTTGAGGGCGGTTATACAACGATCAAAAGTGCGTTTGATTATTCGCCAGGCTATGGTTGGGATATGTTAACCTTAGATACTCCTTTTGATTGGAACGGTACTCAAAATATTGTATTGAGAGTATGTTGGTCTAGAGTTACAGCAAGTGATCCTTCTGGTCAAGTAAGGATTTACAACTTTACCTCAGGATACAAATATCGCGGAACTAATGGAGGGGGGTCTGCTTGTAATCAAACTCCGAATACGGTCTTAAATACAAAGCCTCAATTAAAATTAATTTTTGAAACCACTACTGTTTGGACTGGGGAAGTAAACGAAGATACATCTAATCCTAACAATTGGTCTGCAGGATTGCCGGATTTCGATATGGACGTATTAGTTCCTGGCGGTACACCAAATGATCCAGACATTTTAACAACATTGAACTGCAGAAATTTCACTAACGATGGAACGGTCAATTTAAGTTCTGGTGGTGAAATAGTAATAAGTCAAGATCTCACTAACAATGGAAGCTTCAATGATGCAGGTGGTTTAATCAGAACAATTGGGACGGACCCTTGTCAAGTCATAGCAAACACACCTTTTACTATTCAAAATGTGATTGCTTCGTCCTCTGGCGGTACGAGCATAGCGGGAGGAATGCTGACTATTGGGAATGAATTATTGGTAGCTAAGGGAGATTTTAATACCGGTGATAATTTGATCATAAACTCAGATGTTTCTGGAACTGGAAGAATTGCTGAAATACGTACTACCTGCACCTACACATTGACTATGACTGACTTATGGGGTGATGGCTGGAATGGAGGATTCTTGGAGATCTATGAAGAAGGTGCTTTGATTGAAACGTTCAGTGGAAAAGACGCTTCCTCAACCGAGACTTTTATTGTTGAAGAGGGCTTAACCTTTGAGCTCGTTTATACATCTGGATTCTACGAAAATGAGAATGCTTATACTTTGACCGATGATGGAGGTACGGTAATCTTTTCTGATGGTACTACTCCGGCAACTGGAACGGTTTTCACTTATACAGCTGCTGGTTGCTCATTTTCGCCTACAGTAATAGGTAATGTAACGATGGAGAGGTATATTGATGCAGGAGAAACGTATTGGCGCTATTTCTCTTCGGCAGTCAACGGAGCAACAATAGAGCAGTATAATGACGATTTTTTAACTGCAGGATATCCTGGGTCGACTTATCCAAGCTTTACTTCTGGTGGAGCGTCGTGGCCTTCAATTTACACCTATGACGAAACTGCCGGACCTGGTTTAGGTTATAATCCGGTTTCTAGTGCTGCCGATGTCATAGCTACAGGAGAAGGTCTTCAGGTTTGGTGCGGTGATACAATTACCGGAACAACTCCTTTTCTAGTCGATCTAACGGGACCAGCGAATCAAGGTAATATATCACTCCCTGTAAGTTATACTTTCACGGGGTCGGTGGCTGAAGACGGGTACTGTCTTGTGGGTAATCCATATCCTTCTACTATTGATTGGGATTCTCCTAACTGGATAAGAACTTCGAATATTGCCAATGCGGTATATATCCAAAATCCCGACACAAAGCTTTTTGCTTCTTATGTTGCTGGAGCGAGCACAAATGGAGGGTCAAGGTATATCGCTTCTCAACAGGCATTTTGGGTAAGTGTTACTGGAGCTACCCCTGCTCCTAATGTAGTAGCAACTGAAAGAGTGAAATCTGATGTGGATGCCACGTTTTTTAAAGCCAGTGAATCTGTTTATAGTCCTGGAATGACAATAAGCGTTTATGGGGATGAATCTCAAGATCAAACTGTTTTTAGACATATAGAGGGTTCAACAGATAGCTATGATTCTCAGTTTGATGCTGTTGAATATTTCGGTGGTTGGGGTGTTCAACCTCAAATCAGTCTTATAAATGAAATAGGCGAAGAATTCAGCATACAATCACTAGACCTAGGTTATGAAGAATGGGCAATTCCAATGAGAGTTGTTGTTTTTGAAACTGGAGTTTATTCTCTTTCTTTTGAAAATACCTCAGAAGTTGATGTTCCTTGTATGAGACTTGAGGATTTGTATACAGGAGATTTCTATGATGTTTCGGAAGATGTTGGTTTTGAAATAGAGCTTTATGATAGCACCTTTGCACCTAGATTCTTATTGCATGTAGGTAGAAATGTGGAAACAGAAGTGTCTGAGCCAACTTGCTTTGGAGAAAATGATGGTGCTATCTTGCTGGATTTAAATCTAGCAACAGATGTAGAATATTCAATTACATCTGCTATAGGAACTGAAGATTTTATTGGCTTCGGCGATCCACTTCTAATAGAAAACTTAGAGAGTGGTATATACACGATTGAAATTCCAGGTAGTGGAGGTTTTTGTGGTGTAGACAATTATTCTTTCGCCGTTACTCAACCGAATAAAATTGATATCGACGGACTAGTGAGTCATGAGATAGAAAGCGAAACTGGTGAAATTTATGTCAACGCTACAGGCGGTACAGCTCCGTACGCATATGTTTGGTCTGATGGTGGTGTTGGGCCGTTAAGAACAACATTAGGAGCCGGAATTTACGAAGTGGAAGTAACAGATGGCAATGGATGCACAAGTACGGAAGTGTTTGAAATCTTAGCTACTCTAGAGATGGAGGAAGAAGTATCCGAGACTGAATTTTTCCATGATGAGCTAAACAATGTTATTCAAATCAGTGGAGCGTTAAATGAAGGGGATGAGTTCTACATCTTAAATGCGCTTGGGCAAAGAGTTTATTCTTTTACAATTAATCCGGGTACTCTTCATACGGTTTATTTGAGGGATGCTGGTCTTTCAGCCGGAACATATATGCTGGTCAACTTTAACTCCACTACTTCATTCCGATTTGTAAATAATTAATGAACTCAATGAAACACTTTTTAATCCTCTTTTGCTCTGTGTGCTCTTTGGTCTTAAATGCCCAGTGTCCCACAGTATCGCCTAATGGTCAAGACACTTGTAGAATAGGTTCGGGAACAGCTGTTCTCGGAGCATCGGGTTCCACGGGTAATTATAGCTGGTATGACGCCTCTTCTGGAGGAAATTATTTGGGCTCAGGTAGTTCATTTATAACGCCATCTATTTCATCTACGACAGACTTTTTTGTGGCTGCTGCAGATACTACAAGAGGATTAAATTTCGATGGCGCTAATGATTACGTAGCGATTTCAAATTTTAATTATGCCGGTTCTGGTTTTGCTGAAGTTACTGTAGAATGTTGGATAAGAACAACCGACGGAACTGATCAAATGATTGCCTCTTTTGACAGGTCTGAGTATTGGAGATTAGAAATTAATGGTTCTGGAGCAGGAACAGGACAAGTAGGATGGGACGTGATGACAGATGCTGGGCAAATGGATTTTGGGAGTACGTCAACTGTTAATGATGGCGAATGGCATCATATCGCTGCGGTATATGATAACGGAACAGCTTCTATTTATATTGATGGAGTATTAGATGCATCAACTACGCAGGGAACTTCTTTTGGTACTGGAATTACAAGATTTGGATTTGTGAGTGCCGGCTCTGAAGCAACTTTCTTTAACGGAACTAATACGCCTTTTTGGCCATTTAATGGTGACATAGAAGATTTTAGAATCTGGAGTACTGCACGCACTGCTATTGAAATTCAAGAAAACATGAGCCGATGTTTGGCTGGTACAGAGCCCGGATTAGAAGTTTATTATCCAATGGAAGAAGGAGCTGGAACACTAGTAGGAGACTTGTCAAGCGGAAATGACGGAACTATGTTTAATATGAATCCAGCAACTGATTGGATTGAAGCTGATCACGACTATTTTTGTCCGTCATGTGAAAGTCCAAGAACCATTGTAACTGCGACCGTTTCGACTGGACCAGCCCTTGATTTGGGGCCGGACTATTTTTCATACTGTGGTTTTACTAGTTTAACACTAGATGCAGGGGTAGGATACACCAATTATCTCTGGAATACAACTGAAACTACAAGTTTAATTAACGTTTCAGTACCTGGAGAATATTATGTTCAAGTCGACAATGGGGCAGGTTGTTTTGATTTCGATACAATTCAAATTGCAGAAAGTCCTTTAGGTGGTATTCCTAGTTCACCAAGTGCTAATGACACTTGCAGGATAGGAGCAGGGAGTGTTGGTCTGACCGCCTCGGGTTCTACAGGGAATTATTTATGGTATGACGCTCCTACAGCAGGTACTTTTTTAGATACAGGAAGTGTATACAATACGCCCGTACTAGGATCTTCGACCACCTATTATGTATCTGCGATAGAGGATAACAATGGTTTGAATTTCGACGGGGCAAATGATTATGTTGCCTTGAACTCTTTTTATGCATCTTCAGGAATAACAGAAGTTACTGTAGAAGCATGGATAAGAACAACAAAAACGGAAGCTCAAATCATTGCCTCATATGATAGAAGTGATTACTGGCGCTTAGGTGTTTCGAGCACCGGCGGTAGCACAGGACAAGTAACCTGGAATTTAGGAACAAACGCCGGTATTTTAGACATGGCGAGTTCGAGCACCGTGAACGATGGAAATTGGCATCATGTTGCTGGAGTTTATGATAACGGAACCGCAACAATTTATGTTGATGGAGTAGCAGATGAGACGGCTACACTAGGAACTTCAATTGGTACAGGTACAACCCGTTATGGTTTTATTGCAACAGGATCAGAAACGTCTTCTTTTAACGGTACGCAGACGATATCCCGCTTTCAAGGAGATATTGATGAGGTTAGAATTTGGAATGTAGCTAGAACTGGAGCTGAGATTTCGGCGTCAATGAGTGCTTGCCTAAATGGTGATGTTGAAGGGTTATTTGCCTATTACTCGGCTGAGGATGCTGCTGGTACAACTTTAACAGATGTATTCTCTGGTCAAGATGGTACTTTGTTTAATATGGCTCCGGCTAGTGATTGGATAGAATCAGATTATATTTTTACGTGTGAGGCTTGTGAAAGTCCAAGAACAGCTGTTACGGTGACAATTGGAGCTGGAAGTTCATTGGATTTAGGTCCAGATCAATCCCTGACTTGTTCACCCTCTGCTACTTTAGATGCAGGTGGTTCTTATACCTCTTATTTATGGAGTACGACAGAAACTTCCTCAAGTATAACGGTGAGTACGCCAGGAATTTACACGGTTCTTGTTGAAGATGGTGCAGGATGTAATGATGCGGATACCATATTCGTTCAAGGAGCGGATGGAAGTAGTCAAACAGCTTTAAATTTTGATGGATCCAATGATTATGTAGCAATTCCTAATTTCTTTTATGCCTCTAATTCAATTCCTGAAGTAACCGTTGAGGCATGGATAAGAACGTCCAGTGGCGGGGATCAAATTATTGCTTCTTATGATCGAAGTGAATATTGGAGATTTGGAATAAATGGTGATGGTGCAGGGACTGGTCAGGTAAGCTGGAATGTTAGAACAGATGCTGGTATTTTGGACATGGGATCGAGTACTCGAGTAGATGACGGACTATGGCATCATGTTGCAGGGGTATACGATAATGGAGTAGCTTCGATTTATATTGATGGAGTGTTGGATGCACAGGTGACATCTGGATCTGTTATGGGATCAGGTTTAACACGTTTTGGATTTATAAGTTCAGGATCTGAAGCTACAACATTTAACGCGGTTAGAACTCCGGCTAATGAAATGCTGGGTGATATTGACCAATTAAGAATTTGGAGTGTAGCCAAAACAGCTGATCAAATTCGAAGAGACATGTGTTTAACTTCTCCGGTAGACGGAACGGGGCTAGAAATGTCATTTAGTTTTAATGATGGTTCTGGAACTACGGTTACGGAAAGTGTTGCAGGAAATGACGGAACAATGTTCAATATGGCGCCCGCATCTGATTGGGTAACTTCAGGTGCAGCAATCGGTGATCAAAGTGCCTATTTGTATACGGGTTCTTGGGGAGGCGCGACGATTTCATTAACATCATGCGCGGGTGATCAAGTGGAAATTTCAAATGTATCAGGAAGTCCATCTGGTGTCCATCTATATGTTGTTGAAACAGATCCTAATTCAACTACAGGGATTACAGGTTTTACTTCAGGGAACTATTATTATGGCGTTTTTCAAACTGATGATAATTCAGAGTCATTTGATGTTACTTATACCTATACAGGACATCCACTGGTTTCGGCAGCTAACGAGAGTTCTTTGATTTTACTGGATCGAACTGATAATACAGACCTTAACTGGATTGATAACGGTTCGACAATTAACGTTGGAACTGACGAGATAAGCGCCAGTTCGGCAGGTAGAAGGGAATTTATTATAGATGCAAATGAATATGTTTGGACTGGAGCATCCAATACGAACTGGGCAATAGCAGCAAACTGGCTACCTACCACTGTTCCTCCTTCTGGAGCTAATATTAGAATACCTAATGTAACAAATCAACCCGTCTTAGATTCAGATAGGCAAATTGGTTCATTCAATCTAGAATCTGAAGCTACTGCAGATTTAAATGGATTTGTTTTATCTGTATATGACAACATATTACACGATGGTGTCTTATCGTTTAACGGTGGAACCTTAAATCTAAATGGAACTACTACCGATCAAAACTTAATTCTGAATTCTGACATGATAGCTGAGAATATTATTTCAGCAAATCCTGGTAATGTTTCGATTTCTAGCGGTGTCTTGAGTGTTGAGGGATCTTTAGATGTAACAGCGGGAACGTTTAATACTAATGATTCTTTAATAATCGTATCAAACGCTTTAGGAACTGGAAGAATAGGGGAAATCACTGGCACTGAAATCTCAGGGGAAATTGAAATGCAAAGACATATAGATGCCGGTGAAACTTATTGGAGATATTTTTCTTCGGCAGTAAACGGGGCAACAATAGCTCAGTATAATGATGATTTTGTTACAGCAGGTTATCCTGGGTCATTATATCCATCTTTTAGCACCGGTGGTGCACCTTGGCCTTCCGTGTACACTTACGATGAAACTCTTGGTCCTGGGTTAGGTTATTTGCCTGCGACCAGCGCTTCTCAAATTATACAAGTTGGTCAAGGATTAGAAGTTTGGTGTGGTGATACAATTACAGGAACAACGCCGTTTGTTGTGGATCTGCGTGGTCCAGTAAATCAAGGGAATATTGCACTTCCTGTAAGTTATACGTTCACAGGAACACCAGCTGAGGATGGTTATTGTTTGGTTGGTAATCCATATCCTTCAACTATAGATTGGGATGCTGCAGGTTGGACTAAATTCAATATGAATGATGCTGTGTACATTAAGAATCCAGATACCGAAATTTTCGCAACTTATGTGGCGGGTACAGGAACTAATGGCGGATCTAGATTCATTGCATCTCAGCAAGCATTTTATGTACTCGCGAATAACGAGTTCCCTGGTTCCCCTGTATTGGATATTTCTGAGTCATGTAAGGCGTCCAATGACCCAACTTTCTTTAGAGCGGGAGATTATTATGATCCAGGATGTAAAATAGCGATTAATGGTCTTGGATTGAGGGATGAATGCGTGGTTCGGCATGGTGATGACGCTTTGGATACTTTTGAAGGAAATAAGGATGCTCTAAAGCTTTGGGGAGGATGGGGTGAACACCCTCAAATTTCGCTTCTGAATGGAGAGAACAAAGATTTTACGATACATACATTCGACTTTGATAATGAAGAGTGGTCAATTCCTTTAAGAGTGATAGTTTTTGAGACAGGAATGTATTCTATGGATTTTGAAAATGTTGCCCTTCTAGATGTGCCATGCGTGAAATTAGAAGACACTTATACCGGAATAATCTACGATGTTGAAGACGGTTTAGGCCTGGAGTTTGAAATGTATGATACAACTTGGGCGCCTCGATTTATCCTTCATCTAGGTAAAGAGTATAATACAGAAATTACACACGTATCCTGTAACAGCAGTAATGATGGAATGATAGAGTTAGATTTAGATCTTCCAACTGTAGATTTTTCTCTAACAACTTCTGAGGGAACAGAATCTATTACTGGAGTGGATGGAGATCCTTTAATATTAAGTGGATTAGAGTCTGATATTTATTCAATTGAAGTACCGGGCTTAACTAATTTGTGCGGGACAAACACTTTTGATTTAGTAGTAAACGAGCCAAGTATATTAAACGTGACGGGTTCAGTATCACATGATGATGGTTCAGGAGTAGGAGTAATCTCAGCTGAAGTTTTAGGTGGAACAGCTCCGTATAGTTATGAATGGGATTTTGGAGCGACAACTGCTACTGTAATGGACCTTTCACCTGGTTTTTACACAGTCCGTGTTACTGATGCAAACGGATGTCAGGGAGAGGAAACATTTGAAGTGGTTTACGCGCTTGGAGTTGAGGATTATGTATTAGAAACAAAAGTTTGGCTGGATCAAACACAGGAATTCATTATCATCCAGAACGGTTCAAATATGAATACGCTGGGGATTTATTCCATTGATGGAAAACTTATTCATGCATTAAATGCAACTTCAAACTCCGGCTCGACTCAAATTCCTGTTCCTAATAGTCTTGAAAATGGTGTTTACTTCTTACGAAATAGTGACAACTCAATTGCTTTGAAATTCGTACTTTCGAAGTAATGGCATACTCGAAGAAAGAATTACTGATTATTTAACTGGAAAGTCCATTGTCTTTGAAACGAAGAAGATGATGGGAGGTCTTTGTTATTTGTTAGATGATAAGATGCTAGCGGGTATTGTTAAGGATCAAGTAATGGCTAGGATTAACCCCGATTTTTATTCTGAAGCCTTAGAAAAGGAAGGTTGCAATGAAATGAACTTTACTGGAAGAGCGTTAAAAGGATTTGTATTTATTGATGAGGTGCCGTTGTCTCAGAAGAAAACCTCGGTTTTTGGATTGATAAATGTCTTGAATTCAATCCTCTCGCGAAGTCGAGTAAGAAGAAGTAGTTAAAAGTAGAGATCCACGAAAATCGGTAAATGATCTGAGTATCCTCCATGAAATTGAAATCCAATGTAGGTTCGATTTGGCGTTTTACCAACACCATCTTTTTCTGCCTCTAACAAGAAATCACCCATAAAAATCTTAGCGGCCTTCATGTTCGTGTGTATACGATTTGTATCATTCAAAAAGGCAGGTGTAATTACAATTTGGTCAAGAACTCCCCATTCATGTTGGTATTTGTGCGTGCCTAGTCCATCATCCTCATATTGCCAAATCATATTTATAAGATCTGACTTTCCAAGTCCTTTTGCCGCCTTCTTTGCCATTAAAATCTCCTCCATACTATCGTCATCTGGATGGTCATTGAAGTCACCCATGGCCAATACCTTGGCATTAGCATTGTCTGATCGTAAGGAGTCAAATTTTGATTTTAAAACCTCTGCTGCATAGTTCCTTTTCCCCTCTGTTTCTAATTGACCTCCATAACGCGAAGGCCAGTGGTTCACGAAGAAATGAACGGTATCCTTTGCAGTCGAACCTTTAAAGTATAGGATATCCCTACTTGGTCGAGTAGAATTCGGGAAGTTCAATTGAATAGCTTCATGCGAGATTTCAGTTATCAAATCAGCGCGGTAAATTAATGCTACGTCTATTCCACGGTTGTCTCTTGATTCTTCATGAACGATTTTATAATTCCATTTCTTCAGAGGTGAGGTATAAACCAAGTCTTCTAAGCATTGAATGTTCTCTACTTCACAAAGACCAATTATAGCTGGAGGCTCCCATTCACCAACGGCGATAACTGTTTTACCTATGTTTGCTAGCTTTTGCTTGTACCTATTAAATGTCCAATATCGGGTTCCTTCCTTGGTGAATTCTTCATCACTTTTATCAGGATCATCTGTAGGGTGAAAAAGGTTCTCTACGTTGTAGAACATTACTCTTATGCCGGAATTATCCAATTGTGGATTGTTTCCAGCAAACCCCATGTTGGAAATTAATAGGCCAAATAATAGAGGCCAGATTATTTTTTGATTTTTAAGCTCAAAAGCCATAAAAGTGAAAACAGTATTGTTCCGAGTAATAAAACTACGGCAATTTTTATAAACAGTGGATTGGAGATGAGGTTTTCAGGCATATTTCCTTTCACTATGCCATTGACTGGAGTAAATCCAATGGCCACCCATAGACTAATGTAGGATAGGGAAATTCCTGAACGCTGCACAGTTCTGGCTAAGACATGTTTTTGCACATCTTTAAAGTAGCTCTTGAAAGGCAACATTAAGAAATATTTAATTATTTGTTCAATGATAAAAGCACAGAACAAAATCCCTGTCCACGCATAGATTTCTCTTGCAGGAATATCAAAATATGAACTCGCAAAATTGAGAGCGAAAAAAATAATGACTACGGTTAAAACAAGTATAAAACCGGTTTTAATCATAGCAGTTTATTCTCCTCCTACCTTTCCTCCTTTAGCATCACTAATTTGGTCTTTCATCTTAGTTCCAATCAATGTACCATTAATGATTTGTTGTTGGAAATCAGCCATGGCATTCGGTGAATGTGGAATTAGGATCGAAGAGTTCTTTCCGTTAGATCCAATATTGTTAAGCGTATCGAAGTACTGTGTTAGAAGCACAAACTGCATAACCTCTTCATGGGTAATGCTCTTTAATGATTTTTGGAAGTCTTCTACTGATTCTTTGAAACCACGTACAATTTCCAAACGCTGTTGAGCAATACCTTCACCTGAAAGACGCTTTGATTCAGCATCTGCCTCTGCCGCCTTAACCACTCTAATTTTTGAAGCTTCAGCCTCTTCCATAGTAGCCTCTTTATCTCTTTTCGCGGCGTTAATTCGGTTCATAGATTCCTTAACGTGAGCATCTGGATCAATATCCGTGATCAGTGTTTTAACCATCATATATCCGTATTCATCCATCGAGTCGCCTAAATTCTGTCTTACAGCGTCTGCTATATCTTCTTTTTTGGCGAATACATCGTCCAACTCTAGCTTAGGAACCTCTGCACGTACGTCATCAAATATGTACGAAGCAATCTGGTGACGATGATTGTCAAGCGCATAGTGTGCTTCCCATAGTTTGTTGGACATTACTTGAAATTGCACAGAAACTCTCAAGTGAACGAATACATCATCCAGTGTTTTTGTTTCTACATCAACATCTAACTGCTGAACTCTCAGGTTAATCACACCTGCTTTTTGATCAATAAATGGAATAATCATACCAAATCCCGCATGGGCCATTCGGTGGAATTTTCCTAATCGTTGAATAACATAAACTGTTTTTTCATTTACTAGAATGATTGATTTAATTAATAGCAATAAAAGTACTACGCCTCCTACAATTGGTAAAATAAGTTCCTGATCCATGTTTAAAGATTAATTTTAGTATTAAAGTTAATATTTTTCATGATATACTATTGTTAAATTAATGCTAGTTTCAGGCAACCTCGGATTCGGCATCTATCTTTCTGTAAATCAATTTTTTTTCATAACTTCATCGAAACCGTAAACCTATAATCATGATTGAATTTATTACCCACCTTTCCCCAGGGATTTGGGTGGCACTTGTCATTTTAACCTTTATTGGTCTTGTTTCTCAAATGTCGCTTTACAATAAAGCTGGTCAGCCTGCTATTTCAGCCTTGGTTCCTGTTTGGAATGTAATGGTGTTTTGTAAGGTCGTGGGAAGACCGGTGAAGCACTCACTTTTTCTGATTCTTCCGGGTGTAGTTATCATGGTTATTTTTGCTGCTTATTATGGAGAATTCGATTCTCATTTTCCAACTTATGACCCAGTTTCAGGCGAGCAGATTCCAGGACATGGTACCATTGGTGATTTGGCAGTTCCACTTTCAATTATAGGGGCGAGTTTAATTCCCATAATAGCGTTTATGGTATTGATGTTTATTGAAGTGTGTGACTCATTTGGAAAGCACTCTACAACGGATAAAATTTTATGTATTGTGTTCAATGGATTTTACGTGCTTTTCGCACTCGGAGTATCACAGGCGGTATATGAAGCACCATGGTGGAGAAAAAAACGAGGATTACCATATTATATTCCTGACCTTAAGCACAAAGGCAAGAAAATTTTGGTTACTCCTGAGGGGCCTATTACAGGTGATCCAAGAGAGCAAAAAGTAAGTACACAGATAGTTGACGAGGCAGTCGCTGACATGTACGACGCGGATATTGCGGCGAAAGAACACATTACTTCAGTACCTGGAGCGGACAAAAAGAAAAAAGAAGATAAGCCAAAAAAGACTGTAGCTGAGAAGAAAGAAAGTGTCGCAAAAAAATCAGAGGATAAAGTTTTAGCCAAAGAGGAAAAGAAACCTGCGACCTCAGAAGCCTCCAAAATTGAAGATAAAAGTAAGGCTAAGTCCGAAGCTAAAAAAGAAACGAAGTCGAATCCACCAAAAGAAAAAGGAAGTTCAAAAGGTAATGATGGGTTGGAGAAGATGGCGAATGGTAGGGTGAGTCTTGATAGCGTAAAAGACCGGTATAAAAAGTCTGACCCTAGGCCAAAATCTGATGCGCCAAATTGGAAAGACGAACTAAAAGAAAAGTATAAAAAGAAAAAGTAATTAGGGCTTTACTTGGAGTTGAAACCCCATTTGATGGAAAGTTTCGATTTGAATCTTCGTGCTATCTGAAAACCGTTTTCGGAGTTTGTTAATGTAAACATCCATGCTTCTTTTTGTGAAGTAATTATTCTCTTTCCAAATTTCATTTAATGCCAAATCGCGAGGCATCACAGTATTCATGTGTTGACATAGTAATTCTAGAAGAGCAGCTTCTTTGGGAGAGAGTTTCGTTTCTTCATTCCCCGAAATAAGCATGCGTGTTTTGGGTTTAAATGTGAGATGATCGATTTCGTATACCTCCTTTTTAATCACTTCTTTTTTTAGAGCAGTTCTATTAAGTATCGCATTTATTTTGAGTAAAAGAACGTCAGTATCAAAAGGTTTAGTCAGGTAATCATCCGCCCCAATTCCGTATCCTTTTATTAGATCTTCCTTCATGTTTTTAGCGGTCAAATAAAAGAATGGTGTATTGTTCTTTTTCTCTTTAATCTTTTCGCCAAGTGTGAATCCATCCATGTTAGGCATCATTACATCAAGTATACAAAGGTCAAAATCATTTTGCATCACTGCAGAATAACCTGTTGATCCATCCTTACACCAAGTCACGTCGTAACCCGAAATTTTCAAGTAATTAGCAAGTAAATCTCCAAAGCTCAATTCATCTTCAACAAGTAATATCCGCTTCATGCCTTTTTGAATTTTAGTGTTACTGTTGTTCCCTCATTTATTGCACTCTCAATCTTTAACTCACCATTAAATAGTTCCATTACTTGTTTCACAAAAGACAATCCTATACCAAATCCTTTTGTGTTATGAATGTTACCAGTTTCAGCCCTGTAAAAACTCTCTTGTGACTGTTTTAACTGATCCTTTGTCATCCCTATGCCTTCATCCTTTACAGAAAGACCCACATGATTTTCATATTCTTCAGTGCTAATAGAAATTTTACTCTGTCTTGAAGAATACTTGATCGCGTTGTCAATAATATTGTCAATTACAGATGGCAGATACCTGGGGTCTGCTAAGACTGAGTATTCCTCTTGTTCTGAGAAGTAAATATCAATATCCTTTTCTTTTGCCAATAATTCGAATGCTTCAACGGAGATTTTTATATTCTCATTCAAACTTATTCCTTCAGGCTGAATTTGTATTCTATTTTTCTCTAGTGCGGCCAATTCGAGAATTCGCTCTACATGGCTGGTAAGTTTGTTTTTTTCCTGTTTAATAAGATTTGCATATTCTTTTACCTTTTCTGGATTTCTAATGATACTTACATGTGCTAAAGTATCACTTGCTAAAGAGATTGAGGCGAGAGGAGTTTTAAGTTCGTGGGTTAAATTATTAAGAAAGTCGGATTTGATTTCAGAGATTTTTTTGTGCTTTCTTACTTGCCTTAACGCCATAATAAATACAAGTACAATGATTAAGGTAAACACAAATGATAAAACGACCATACCTCCAATTTTTCCCCAGAGTAGATCGTTGATGGGATAATAAACCATTAGCGAATATCTATTTGGAGATATAATATCGTTAGCAAATAAAGCTTTGCTAAAATTGAAATTCTCAATGTCTTTTGTATACATCAATGAATCTCTTTGATGGTCTTTAATTCCCCAGATAATATCGTTCTCTAATTCATTATTTTGGAAATTTAGAGCAAGAGCATTCGATACTTGAACACTGTCTAGCCTGGCGTCTTTTGATGGGTCTAAGAAATCGATTTCCTCAATAATCTGAGTTATGAAAACATCAAGGTTGTTTAAGTGGGCTTCTTCATCCGTAAAAACCGAATGCTTATGTGTTTGTTGGGTTGTGTCTTTTAATGCGATGAAATCGTTGCCCTCATAAGTTTCATAGGTGAAATTTTGAGATTCTGACATAATCTCAATGCGCATTTGATTAGAGTCTGATAATTCAAAAGGGGGCATGTCTGAGATTCCAATTTTAACAGAATCACCCGTAAAATCGGGACCCACAAATTTTTCGGAAATAATTTGGACCTTTCTTAAATTATTGAGCTGTAAGTCTACGTCATTTAAACATTGTTCAATTCTGTTTTTTAGCAATTTTTCGCTTTCAGACCACGTATTTCTAATCCAAACAACTTGAACGGTGGTAATACCAATTAAGGCTATTACCATAACAAATACTAGGGCAGATAATGAGCGATTAAACATACTGATAAACCAAATGTACATGGATTAATGTTGAGGTTCAAAACATTAACCTTTTTTAACCTCAATTATCGTAGTAAGAACGTACTTCAGCCGCTGTTATACCAAACTCGCTATTCCCACTTAAAAACTCCATGTATAGGAAAGATAAATAAGTATCGATCCACGCAATTCCTTTTTCGTTTCCTAGAAATTCTTCTCCTCCTTTGTATACGCGTGTATTTCCTTTTAACGATATTTCTCCATTTTTTACAACGCGTGATTTTTGCCAATCTGTACCGCATGAAACCTAATTCCAAATAGATGCGTGAATGGTCTCTGAATTATTAATGGCTAAAACTAGCTGAAAGGCATTAAGTGTTCCAACGCCTTGATAACTGCTATCCCAACCTCCTTTTTCATAATAATAACCTTTAGCATCTTGTTGAGAAATACCTCTTTCGGCATAGTTGATTCCAATGTTTTTGGCCTCTTCATCGCCTAGAAATTCCCCCACACAATAAAAACCAAGCGCATTAAAAAGGCAACACCGCTTGCCGAATCTGCCTCCGTGGCTGCAGGTAAATCAGATAATTCAGCTGGAACCACTAAATTAAAGTTTCCATTGGCCAATTGGTGGTCGAAAGAATATTCTAAAGTTTTAATGTATTGATCTAAGGAGGTAATGTCATTATTACGAGCGGCATAGTTCGCAACGTGCCCCATGTCCATTTGAAATCTTACAGAGAAGTATCCATCCATATTCCTTCCTAATGCTCCGTTTGAAAGTGGTGCCTTAGACTCGTATAATCGAGAAATCACGTCTGAAGGAAAAGCTGAAAGTGCTTCGTAATGATTGGCATATACCGTTTGCGAATGGTTAATACATTCATAGTTTTTATCCGGTTTATTGCATGGATTAAGTTTATTACCAATAAAAATCCCAAGATTGAAAATGACTGTTTCATATTAACGTAACTTCTCTTTGATCTGCCTTTTTAAAGATAGTTTAAATCTGATGACTCCTTTTAACCTTTTTTAACTTCTTGTTAGTAAGTCATTAACCTGAAATAGTGATTGCTCGACATAGATTTGCTAAAAAAGCACATGAAAAATCAAATGAAACTAACATCCGCAATTGCAGGAGTGGGACTGACCACAATGCTATTTGCCTTTAAGGGTGAGAACGAAGAGGATCAAACTGAGGGTAATGAGAGAAGAATTGAAGTAATTAGAACTTCAAATGGGGAAACAACCATTTATGACACAACTGTATCATCAACTAGTTCATTGACTCCAATACAATATCTAGAGATTTTAGGTTTTGATGATGACCCGATGATTGAGATTATTGACTTAACTAAGGACCATCAGGAGAATGTTTTTCATGTTGAAAAGGAGGAGACCTTTATTGTGGACGATGAAGGTAACGCCAGTAAGAATGTGAAAATGGTAAACGAAATAAATCTTGAATTCATTTCCAATGACTTGGAAGGTGTGAATTTGGACAGTTTGATTAGTTCTATTGTGGTGAATGATCTTGAAGGTGAGTCTCCGAAATTTGAAACTCAAGTAATGTTTATAGAAATAAATGATGATGAGGGTGATGCTCCAGCTGATGTTAAATGGATTTCTTCAGAAGATCCCATCTATCATTTTGTTGAGGAGGACACGAACAGAGTAGCTGAAGTAAAAGTGTATGGTGATAAGGAAGATGTAACACTAGTAATTGTCTCGGGAGATTCTAGAAAAATTAGTGTAGATGAAAAATTAGATGAAGCAGATAAAGGTTTGGTTAAAGTATTTCCAAATCCAAGTCATGATCAAATAAACCTGGAATATGAGTTCATGGATGAAGCTGCCACAACCATTACAGTGAATGATATCAATGGGAAAGAAATGATAAAGATTGAACGAGATAAGGAGCAGGGATCTCAGAAAGTAGCTATTGAAGTTAATAATTGGGCTGCAGGAACTTATATCGTTAACCTTCTTCATGGTGAAACGAAAATGGTAAGAAAAGTGGTAATTGAGTAAAGCCCTTTTTCAAGAATATCCATTTTCGTAAGCTAACCGCCTCGGTGAGTATTCTCTCCGAGACGGTTTTTTGTTTTGTATATTTGAAGCCGAAATAAAACACCATACATGAAAGCATATGTTTTTCCCGGTCAGGGAGCACAGTTTATAGGAATGGGTAAAGATTTGTACGATTCTAACGATGAGTGCAAGGCCCTATTTGAAAAAGCGAATGAAATTTTAGGCTTTAGAATTACAGATATTATGTTCGAAGGAACAGACGAAGAACTAAAGCAAACTAAGGTGACACAGCCGGCGATATTTCTTCACTCGGTGATTCTAGCCAAAGCTTTGGGTGATGATTTTAAACCAGAGATGGTTGCAGGACACTCGTTAGGAGAATTATCGGCATTGGTTGCTAATAATGTACTATCATTTGAAGATGGATTAACGCTTGTTTCGAAAAGAGCAATGGCAATGCAAAAAGCTTGTGAGGCTGAACCATCAACCATGGCGGCTATTTTAGGTTTAGAAGATAAAGTTGTGGAAGATGTTTGTGAATCAGTAGATGGGGTAGTGGTAGCAGCTAATTATAACTGCCCGGGTCAACTAGTTATTTCAGGCGCAGTACCTGCTATTGATGAGGCATGTGAAAAGGCAACGGAAGCAGGAGCAAAAAGAGCATTAAAACTCCCTGTAGGTGGCGCGTTCCACTCACCTTTGATGGAACCGGCTCGAGAAGAACTGGCTGCTGCTATTGAAGCAACAACCTTCAACACACCTTCTTGTCCGGTTTACCAAAATGTAACAGCTTCTGCTATTACTGATCCTGCTGAGATTAAGAAAAATTTAGTCGCTCAGTTAACTGCTCCAGTAAGATGGACCCAGACAATGAATCAGATGATTGCTGATGGTTGTTCAAGTGTAACTGAAGTTGGACCAGGAAGAGTACTTCAAGGATTGTTTAAGAAAGTTGATCGCGCTTTTCCAACAGCGTCAGCTTCGATTGGAGAATAATCTTAAAATTACTAATACAAAAAAGGGAGCTCATTTTTGAGCTCCCTTTTTCATTCATTAAGGTTAACCTTTAATTTCCTGTAATTTCGAATTCAGTACGTCTGTTTTCTTGACGTCCAGCTGCAGTGTCATTCGTAGCAACTGGTTTCGAAGATCCGTAGCCTCTGGCAGTCATTCGACTTTTAGCAATACCTTTACCAGCCAAGTAGTTCATTACTGCATCGGCTCTTGCTTGAGATAAAGTAACATTTCCAGAAGCCGAACCGGTATTATCAGTGTGTCCACTTAACTCAATTTTAAGTCCAGGCACATCTTTCATTAATTTAACTAAACGATCAAGTTCAGGGTAAGATTCTGGCTTAATCGTAGATTTACCTGTGTCAAAGAATACATTTCGGAGTGCAATCTTACTACCCACTTTGATGTTCTTCAATTCTATGGTTTTATTGACCATGTTGTAGGCAGAACCTGCAGGAATATCAAAGTTTTCGGAGTGGAATAAATATCCATCGGCTTTAACGGCAATACCATAGTTACCTCCTGAATTAAGAGACAATAAGAATTTACCTGTAGCAGAGTTTGTCGTGAATGTCTCAACTACTTTTCCAGTTTTATTGTCAGTAATTTCGATCACAGCTTCAACAGCTTTTTTAGTTAAAGCATCTATAGTTTTACCTTTAAATACTGTAAGGTTCGCCGATGTCGTTACTTTTACACCACCCATAATGTCTGGGTCTTGAATTGGTTTCGCTACAGAAGCTAAAAGATAATCCTCAGCAGTTAAGGCAGGATCTTTTTCTGGTCCCCAGAAAGTCACTTTGTAAAGATCAAATCCACCTTTACCACCATCTCTGTTCGAAGCGATATATGCATACTTGTCGTTGGCAGTAATAGCAAAGAAATAATCATCGTAAGGAGTATTAATTGGATATCCCATGTTTACTGGTTTACCCCAAACTCCTTTTTCTTTTCTTGAAACAAAGATGTCATAACCGCCCATTGAATCATACCCCTCTGAGCAGAAGTACATTGTTTTACCGTCTGCATGAAGATAAATTGGACCATCATTAAAGCGTGAGTTGACTTCGCCTAAACGAGTAGGTAACGAATAGCTTCTTGTCTTTTTATCTTCAGGACCTGTTACGAAGATGTCGTATCCATTTGTTCCTCCTTCTTTGTCCTTTGCGTAATAAATAAACTTATCGTTATAATCGTATGCTCCGAAGCGCTCATTGTTTTTACTTGCCATATCTTTTGAGAAAAGAACAGGTTCAGACCAAGTAGCACCCTTTAAAAAAGATTCATAAATGTCATAATTACCAGCTGCGTTAAGTTTACTCATTAACATTTTCTGTCCGCTATATGACATTGTGTTACAGATGTCGTCAACTGCTGAATTGATTTTCCCTTTAAGTACAGCAGGTTTTTGCCACTTTCCGTTCACCATAGTTGAACCGTAAATGTCATCATCGTAAGTTCCGTTCTCATCTGGAGTGTGGCCATTTGGTCTATCTGAAGTGAAAAGGATTTCCTCACCGTCCATAGTGATTGATGGGGCGTAATCATTGTATTCCGTATTAAGGATTTCAACATTGTCCACCCAAGCTCTAACAGGGCTTGCCATAAGCTTCTTTCCTGATGAACATTCTGAATAACGTTGCTTTACAAATTTGTTGAAACGGTCTGCCTTTTTGTATGCAGCCTCAAACTTTTTGTAGTGCGTTACAGCGTCGTCAAACTTGCCTTGTAGTTGACAAGCATAACCCATGTAGTACTCCATGAAATGGTGAGTTTCAGGATTTAAACTATAAGCTGTTTCTAGATAAGGGATACACTTTACCTTATTTGTAAGGTTTGCGTATGCAGATCCCATTTTGAAGTTTAGCTCTGCACTTTTAGGATTGAAAGCATAAGCCTTTGCATAATGTCCTAGTGCTTTTTTGTAATGGAATTCAGGATCTTTAACGGTGAAAACTGCTTGCGTTCCTAATTCCCAAGCTTCATTTCCAGCTTCAAATTCTGCTAAAGCTGTTTTGAAACCTTCTTTATCGTCTTTGAAGTTACTTCCTTTGAATTCTACATCCTGCCCTAAAGAAACAACGCTTACAAAGGCAAGAATTAATGTAAATATCTTCTTCATTTTACTAATTTTTTCTCTAAATACTTTTGATTAATTACTGCAGTTCAACGAATTGTACTGCTTGCCTATTTCAGAACCTAGTTCCTTTGCTTTGTTCCAATCTTCACAAGCACCTTCCATGTCTCTCAACATTTCGCGCGCCATTCCCCTGTTTACATATGCATCTGCATTCTTAGGGTCTAATTGTATTGCTTTATCCGCATCTTTTTTAGCTTTTTCATACTCGCCTTTTTTGAAGTATGCTCCAGCACGATTGCTATATGCTGCTGAATAAGATCCGTTAGTTTTGATTGCTTCAGAGAAATCTTTGATCGCATCATCATATCGTTCCATTTTCATGTGTGTCACCCCGCGATTATTGTACGCTAAATAATAATTGGGATCAATGCTTAATGCACGGTTAAAAGCTTTTAAAGCCTCGTCATACATTTTCATTTTTGTTTTTGTTGTGCCGATATTATTCAGCACGAATGCAAGGTTTTCATTTTTTCTTGCTGCCTCCTCGTAATCTTTGATTGCTTGAGGATATTTTCCTAACATTCTATAGCAAGAACCTCTATCATTATATGCATAAGCGTTATCTGGATTTAGTTCTATGGTTTTTGAGAACTGAGTAATTGCATCCTCATAGTTCTTTTGAAGAAACAATAGTGTTCCGTAGTTGTAATAAGCTTTTGGATTTTTAGGATCTTTATCAATAGATGTTTTATAATCCTCTTCTGCTTTAAGGAAGTTATTCATTCCTTGATAAGCTCTAGCTCTTTGGAAATAAGCTTTAGCATAGTTAGGTTTTTTTGCCAATAGTGCATCTAACGTTTTTATTGCTTCTGAGAATTTCTCTGCTTGGTTTTCAGCAATGGCTTTATTGTAGTAAGCCGGAGTAAAGTTCGGATCTGAAGTAATTGATTCAGAGAACTTATTAATTGCTCCTGTATAGTTTTCTTGTTTGAATAGTTCAATTCCGGCGTTGTAAGCTTTTTGAGACTTTTCAATTGCAGCGTTGGTTTCATTCAAGTTTGCAATGGAATCGCGGTATGCAATTTCCTCCGGGGTAAGGTCATCTGGTTGTGCTAAAACTAGTGTTGAAGCCCCCAGAAATAGGGTAAAAATTAATTTTTTCACGCGTTGTGTTTTTAAAATTGGGTTTTGAAAATACTAGAATTGTGCCAGAATAGGCTTTTTTAGCTACCCTAGTTATTAACACCTGTTGAAAAGTGCGAAGAAAAAAGTGGAAGAGAGTTATTAGACTTAAGCTAATGAGCGAATCTTATCCATAATTGCATGCGCCAACTCATTGGCTTTTTCTTCAGAAGCGCTTTCAGAATAAATACGAATAATAGGTTCGGTATTACTCTTTCTCAAATGAGCCCATTCAGATCCGAAATAAATCTTAACTCCATCAGTCGTATCCACCTCTTGCTCGGCATATGAATTCTTTACCGATTCTAGAATCGCATCTACATCCATTCCTGGCTCAAGTTCTATCTTATTTTTTGAAATGTGGTAGTTAGGATACATTGAACGAAGTTCGGTCATTTTCATTTGCATTTTCGCAAGATGTGTAAGAAACAAACCAACACCTACTAGAGCATCTCTTCCATAATGTAATTCTGGGTAAATGATACCTCCATTGCCTTCACCACCGATGACTGCATTCGTTGCTTTCATTGCATTCACAACGTTTACTTCCCCAACTGCAGCTGCTGTGTAAGTACAACCGTGATTTTCTGTTACTTCACGTAATGATATTGTTGAAGATAAATTTGAAACTGTATTACCAGGCGTGTTCATTAACACGTAATCAGAAACGGCAACCAATGTATACTCTTCACCGAACATGGATCCATCTTCATTTACAAAAGCTAAACGGTCAACATCAGGATCCACTACAATTCCTAAATTGGCTCCAGTTTCTTTAATTTTCTCAGAAATGGCTGTTAAGTTTTCTGGCAGTGGTTCTGGGTTATGTGGAAAATGTCCTGTAGGCTCACAGTAAAGTTCAACTACTTCTTTAACTCCTAAAGCATGCAATAGTGAAGGGATATAAATGCCTCCACTCGAATTTACAGCGTCAACTACTACTTTAAAGTTTGATTTTCTGATGAGCTCAACATTAACGAGATTTAAGTTTCTGATAGCGTCAATATGCTTCATTAAATAGGAATCATCATGCTTAAGCGATCCTAAATCATCCACTTCCGCGTAATCAATTGAATCAGCTTCTGCAATTTCGAGCACTTCAGCGCCATCCTGTGCTGAAATAAATTCTCCTTTCTCGTTTAAGAGTTTTAAAGCATTCCACTGTTTTGGATTATGGCTAGCTGTTATGATAATTCCACCTTGTGCGTTTTCCATTGGTACAGCGATTTCTACTGTTGGAGTAGTGGACAAACCAATATTAATGACATTTATACCAACACCCTGCAAAGTTGCAACAACAAGGTCAGAAATCATTTGACCCGATAGTCGTGCATCACGACCAATAACAATAGTTACATCTCCAGAATTTCTATTCTTTAACCAAGTACCGTATGCCGCTGCAAATTTAACTGCATCTGCCGGGGTTAATCCTTCTCCTGTTTTCCCTCCAATAGTTCCACGAATACCTGAAATAGATTTTATTAGTGTCATCTTAAATATTGATTTAGTAGTAGAACGAAGGTAAGTTTTTTACTAAAAATATACAGTTGATTATTTTTTAAAATATTTTAAAGCGTAATCAAATTATTAATTGTAATATTGTCCAACCAAGGCGATGAAACTCTTTGTTGCCAAAATTATTTCCCCTATTTACAAATACATATTTACCACAATTTTATAATCACATTTCTTTATGGATAATATTGCTGAGTTAAACTCTAAGAAGTTACCAGAATTAAAAGAGATTGCTAAAACTCTAGGAGTAGCAGGTTTCGCTAAAATGAAAAAGCAAGAACTTATAGAAGCTATTTCGGGAGGAACAAATGCACCAGCAGATGAGGCGCCAAAAGTTGAAACTGAAAAACCAAAAGCTAAAACCGAAAAATCAAAAGCTGAAAAGCCAGAAGAGGCCGGAAAAGAGGGCGGTAAGGAAGAGATAAAAGACAGGCCTGAGAAAAGAGAGAGAAGAAGAGACGACAAGAGAAATAAAGGTGATCATCAAAACGGCGATAAAAAGAATAATCATAAAGGAGATCGTGGGAATAGGGAAGAAAAAAGATCAGCAGAAAACTACTACGGATATAATTTTGACGGATTTATCATTAGCGAAGGAGTGTTGGATACAATGCAAGATGGCTATGGTTTCTTAAGATCTTCAGATTATAATTATTTGCCTTCTCCAGATGATATTTACGTATCGCATGGTCAAATCAAACAATATGGTTTAAAAAGGGGTGATACAGTTAAAGGAGCAATTAGGCCTCCTAAAGATGGAGAAAAGTACTTCCCATTAATTTCGATTGAAAGTGTAAATGGTAGAGATCCTTCTTACGTTCGTGATAGAGCGCCGTTTGAATATCTAACACCGTTGTTTGCGCAGGAAAAATTCAAATTAACTGGACACGATAAAGAAACAATATCAACAAGAGTAATGGATTTGTTTGCTCCTATTGGTAAAGGACAACGTGGAATGATCGTAGCTCAGCCTAAAACTGGTAAGACGGTTTTACTAAAAGAAGTGGCCAACGCCATTGCAGCAAATCACCCAGAAGCATACTTGATTATTCTTTTAATTGATGAGCGTCCGGAAGAGGTGACTGATATGGCACGTTCAGTAAATGCAGAGGTAGTAGCTTCAACATTTGATGAGCCTGCAGATAAGCATGTAAAACTTGCGAATATCGTTCTAGAGAAATCAAAAAGAATGGTTGAATGTGGACACGATGTAGTTATCCTTCTAGATTCAATTACACGTCTAGCCAGAGCTTATAATACTGTTCAACCGGCTTCTGGTAAGGTACTATCTGGTGGTGTTGATGCGAATGCACTGCACAAACCTAAGAGGTTCTTTGGAGCGGCTAGAAATATTGAAGACGGCGGATCATTAACAATCCTTGCTACTGCATTAACAGAAACTGGATCTAAAATGGATGAAGTAATCTTTGAGGAATTCAAAGGAACAGGTAACATGGAGCTTCAATTAGATCGTAAGATTTCGAATAGAAGAATATTCCCTGCAATTGATATTCTTGCTTCAGGTACACGTAGAGAGGATTTATTAATGCCAAAAGATGTACTTCAACGTATTTGGATATTAAGAAAGTACCTTGCTGACATGAACCCGGTTGAGGCAATGGAATTTGTGAAAGAAAGACTGGAAGTTACCATGTCGAACGAAGAGTTCTTAGTTTCGATGAATGGTTAAAACTTCAAATTAGATAGACTTAAGCGGTTCAATTTGGACCGCTTTTTTTATGCTTTAGTGAAAATGTAAATCACAAATATTCCGAGAAGCAGCGAGATTAGAATATTCAAAATTCCGATGAAATAGAGTTGCTCTTGAAAGAGTTTTAAAGTCTCTCCACTGAAGGTTGAAAATGTAGAAAAACCACCGCAAAACCCTACAAGAACAAGATATTTAAACCATTCGTTCTCTAATGCACCTTTTGACTTCATATAATATATACCCCATCCAAGTAATAAGCAAGCAAGAAAATTTGCAAGTAAGGTTCCTAGCGGAAATTTTCCATTGTAGAATTTGAGAGAAGCCTGTCCAATACCAAATCTAGAAAGACTTCCTAAGCCTCCTCCAAAAAAAACATATATAGCAATCATAAAATTACTCACGCTAATTTTTTACGGTGTTGTTCCCCCAACGTTTCGAAATTCGATAAACTGAATACCCTACGGTTATACCTAGCAAAGCTCCGCCTAAGATATCACCAGGATAATGAACACCTAAATATATACGGCTATAAGCCACTATAGCGGCCCAGAGGAAAAGCATCATCCACCACTTTGAATAAGATTTGAACAAAAAGAAAATGAATGTAGCCATCCCAAAGTAATTCGCCGCATGCGATGAAATAAATCCATAAAGACCTCCTCGATATTCTTCGCCATTTGGTTTTATAACCGTTTGAACCAAATCCATGATCTCAAGATTGTGTGTAGGTCGATATCGTTGTATTGTATTCTTAAACAATTGTACAGAAATTAGATCTGTAAGTGCAATGCAAATAGCACATCCAAGTACCAACCATGCCATTTGTTTTAGCTTGCCTTGTTTAAAGGCGTAGTAAAGGAAAAATACGAAAAGAGGGGTCCAAAGAATGGTGGTCGAAATATACCACATTGGCATATCTAACCATGAAGCTCTAAGACCATTAATAAATAGAAATAATGATCGATCTAGTGCCTCGAGTGTTTCCATATTAGCTTAGGCTACAAGGTTTTTTACTTCAAGTGCTTGTCAAGCCAAGCATAATACTCTCTATGCCAAAGTACGCCATTTTGAGGAGATAATACCCAATGATTCTCATCTGGAAATAAAACCATACGACTATCAATACGCTTTATTTGAAGTACTTGGAAAGCTTCCATGCCCTGGTTCACAGGAACGCGGTAGTCTTTTTCCCCATGGAATATAAGCATAGGAGTATTCCAGTTATGTGCTAATTTATGCGGTGAAAATTCTTTGTAGCTCTTTGGTACCATTTGTCCAAAGTAAGGACCTCCAATATCTTTATTAGCAAAGAATAGCTCTTCAGTTGTTCCATACCAGCTCTCAAGATTAAATAAACCACAATGAGAAATAAAACATTTGAATCTATTCTCATGTATTCCAGCTAAATAATAAACTGAGTAACCACCATAGCTAGCACCTACAGCACCAATTCTGTTTTCATCAATAAATGGTTCTTTTTTTATTTCATCAACTGCAGACAAGTAATCATCCATAGGTTGTCCGCCCCAGTCTCCTGAAATATCGTCATTCCATTCTTGTCCAAATCCCGGTAAACCTCTTCGGTTTGGTGCTATAATAATGTAATCGTTAGCAGCCATTAATTGGAAGTTCCAACGGTAAGAGAAAAATTGACTCACAGCGCTTTGTGGTCCGCCCTGGCAATAAAGTAATGCAGGATAGACCTTGTTCTTATCAAATTCAGGAGGGTAGATAACCCAAACAAGTTCTTTTTTTCCGTCAGTAGTTTCAACCCATCTTTTTTCAATCTCACCTGTTTTTATCTTGTCATAGATTTCTTTGTTCGCATCCGTTAATTGCGTCTCTTCTCCAGACTTGACATTTACAGCATAAATATCTGTTGGATGATTCATTGATTGTTTTCCGCCAACAAGCACCCCGTTGGCGAAAGCAAGAGAAGTGTAGTTGTGAATTCCTTCAGTAATTTGACGATGTTTTTTCGACTTTAAATCAATTTCAAAAAGTTGGTAAGTTGCTTCAATACATGATTTGAAGAAGATCTTCTCACCTGCGTCATCCCATACAAAATCAGAAATCGTTATGTCAATGTCAGCCGTTAGATTCGTTGTTTGTTGGGTCTTGTAATCGTATACTAGAATGTCGTTTTTATCTGCTTCAAACCCATTTTGTTCCATGCTCAACCAAGCTAATTTTTTACCATCTGCCGAGAATACAGGATTCATATCATATCCTTCGCTTTTACTTTGAACAAAGGTGTTATTCATTAGAACATCGTAAACATAGATTTCCGAATTCGTCGAAATCGCATAGTCTAGACCTGTTTTCTTTTTACAGGTGTAAACGATTTTCATTCCATTTGGACTGAAGTTGATTTGCTCCATACCTCCGAACGGCTTCATCGGTGCGTCAAAATCTTCACCGTCCATAATGTCTGTTCCTCTTCCTTGAATTTTTCCGTTTTCAATGGTTGCTAAGAATATATGAG
>JAKVAQ010000002.1:0-43818 GCA_022447665.1 Crocinitomicaceae bacterium | reverse complement strand
CATCTTCATAAGAGTCCCAGTGTCTGTACATTAGGTCATCAATGATCAATGCGTTTGAATAAGGTAGGTCGTTATGAACAGCTTTACCTTGGGGATTTGAAATACGAACCTCTCTAATGAATAGAATTTTTGTTTCATCCTCAGATATTTTAAATCCACTTCCTTTAAACTTTTCAGCCATCGGCACACCAAAATCCTCTGATATGGTATGCTTGTAAACGGTATTTCGCTCACCATTTGAACCAATGTAATAGACAGATTTGCTATCCGCACTCCATTGTACATTATATTCCGATCCTTGAAGATTGGTTAGTTTATGGATTTCACCCCCTGTAGTTTCAACCCAGTATAAGTCTCCATCACTAGAGTTTGATTTTAAATCATAAGACCTCATAGAGAATACCACCTTGGAACCATCTGGAGATAAAGCAGGCGATCCAACTCTTTTTATCTTCCATAGAAGTTCAGGGGTCATTCGGTCTTGGCCAAAGCTAAGTCCACAAAATAATAATGCGATTAATAGTGATAATTTATACATGCTAATTGTTTAATGTTCTTTTAACAAGAATTTTACTAGGCAAAAATGCTGCCAGGGTTCCAAAAATAAGGCTTATGAATAAAATTAAAAAGAAGTCATTTAATTTAAAGGCAATCGGATAAGCATCAACCATTCCACCTTCCATGGATACGAATCCGAATTGAATTTGTAGTCCACAAATCAAATATCCTAAACCTAGCCCTAGTAATAGCCCAATGCCATTAATAAGTAAGCCTTCGTAGAAAAATATTTTTTGAAGTTGGTCTTTTTTCGCTCCCATGGCGAATAATGTTTTTAGGTTTTGTTGTTTCTCTATGATTAGCATAGTGATTGATGCAATCATATTAAAAGTGGACAAGAAAAAGATAAAGGCAAGTAAAAGAATCGTGATAAGTCTCTCGCTACGGCTAGTTTGATAGATTAGTTGATTTCGTTCAAGAGCGGTTTCCACCTCAAAAGCATCTCCAATAATTTGTTCAAGTTCTTCTTTTTTAACGGGTAATGAGATGCCTGAGGGATAATCAATTTCTAGTGCGGTAATATTATCTCCATAATCAAAAATTTCAGCAGCATAATCTATTGGAACTACGAGGTATTCAGAATCCACCTTACCGTTGAAAGAGAAGGTGCCTACAATAGGTATTTGAGATCTGTTAAAAGCATTAAGATTATTTCTTTTGATGGTCTCATTTTTATTAGGAGCGAATAATGTAAAGGTTTCTAATTGCCCACCGGCCTGATAGATATATCCATCTAAATAAACCAGTGCGTCTACACCGATAAGTCCGAGCGGACCATATTGATCATTCAAAGTGGCTTCACCATCAAGCATATGATCACTCATTTCAGTCATTTCTAGGTAAGTGTCTTCAACACCTTTTACCTTTCCAATGATGAAATTATCATAGTTTTTGATCACGGAAATCTCTTCGATTACATGCGTGTAATTAATGATGTCCTCATCTTGATACACTTCATCTGGAAGAAATTTGGGATCAAATGTTTTGGAGTATTTGCTCATGATCTTTACATCAGAATCAAACTCTGAAAATAGATTTATGACCAAACTTTCAATGCCGTTAAACGCTGACAAAACAATGACGAGAGCAGCCGTGGAAATCATTATTCCGAATACTGAGATTCCTGAAATAATATTGATGACATTGTGTGTCTTCTTTGAAAAGAGATACCGTCGCGCTATGAAAAACGGTGTGTTCACCTATTGGTCCAAAATGGAATTAATTTCTTCAGCGTAATCAAGAGAATCGTCAATCTCAAATGCCAATTCAGGAATTCTTCTCAATGACTTTCCAAGACGTTTTCCCATTTCATAACGGATTTCACTCTTTTTCTCGTTTAAGAGTTCATAGACTTCTTGTGGTTTTGGATGACCAAAAATACTAACAAAGTTCTTCGCAAAAGATAAATCAGGAGCAACACGTGAAATAGTAACGGTGACCATTGCACCATCACAATACTCGCGTGCGTTTTGCTGGAAAATACTACTTAGTTCTTGCTGAATAACTTTCGCTATTTTTTCTTGTCGAATTGAAGCCATGGGACAAAAATAGGTGTTTGTGCTTAAAATACATCTAGAAATCACGCGTTCATAGATTTTCATCTGTACATTTGCCGCTGTGAAAGGATACATTGAACTGGTAAAATTGGCGTTCAGCTATAAACGACACGCAATTATTGTAATTGTGAGTAATGTATTCTACACCATTTTTAATGTGCTCTCATTAGTACTTTTTGTCCCTTTTCTTGAGTTAATCTTTAATCCTCCGGAAGAAACGGCCACTGTAATAAAGCCGGTGTGGGAAACGAGGGAATCAATATTTTCATATTACGGTGATTACTTTGATTACTGGAAAGCAGAGTTTGTTGCGGATAAAGGGCCAACTGCAGCATTAACATTTATTTGTATTGCTGTTTTAATAGCCTTCTTTTTCAAAAATTTATTCAGGTATATCGCTATTTATTTTCAATCCTATCCAAGAATGGCTGTTGTTCGGGATTTGAGGGGGAAAGTATTTGATAAATCAATGAGGCTTCCAATGTCCTATTATTCTGAAGAGAAAAAAGGGGACCTACTTTCACGGATGACCAATGACTTAAATGAAATAGAGATAGCAGTAGTCTCAGTTCTCGAGATGATTTTTAGAGAACCTCTGTCAATAATAATTAGTCTGAGTATACTCTTTTACATGTCCACTGAACTCACGTTATTTTCGTTGGTTTTATTGCCAATTAGCGCTTTGATAATTTCGAGAATTGGAAAATCTCTAAAAAGAACGAGTAAACACGGCCAAGATGAAATGGGGCATTTACTCTCGGTAATTGAAGAGTCTCTTGGTGGAGTGAGAATTATAAAGGCTTTTATAGCTGAGAAATTGACTTTTGAACGTTTTTCTAAACGGAATCATAGACATCAAACTCTTTTAACAAGAGCATTTAGAAAGAGAGATTTATCTTCTCCATTGAGTGAGTTTATGGGTGCTGCCGTATTGGTTAGTATTGTATGGTACGGAGGGAGCTTAATTTTAGAACAAGAATCTGAAATGACAGGTCAAGCATTTATTACGTTTATTATTATTTTCTCCCAATTATTAAGACCTATTTCTTCTTTTACAAAAGGTATTACCTCTCTTAAGAAAGCAGAGGCCTCATTGGATAGAATCAATGAAATTGTTCAGTTGGAGGATACGATTCCAGACCCCGAGACTCCCATTGCAAAGAGCTCATTTGAAAAGAATATTGAATTTGATAATATTGGATTCGATTATGGTGATGAGGATGTTTTAAAGGGGATTAATTTTAAAATTGAAAAAGGTCAAACCATAGCCCTTGTCGGTGAGTCTGGCAGTGGAAAATCCACTTTGGCAGATTTAGTTCCTAGATTTCATGACGTAAAGAGCGGAGCCTTGAAACTGGATGGGGTTGATGTACGAGATATGCTTACCAAAGACTTAAGGAAACTGGTGAGTGTGGTAACGCAGGACTCTATTTTGTTTAATGATACCATTGCGAATAACATTGCATTGAGTAATCCAGAGGCTTCCCGAGAAGAAATTATTCAAGCGGCTAAAGTGGCCAACGCACATGATTTTATATCTGATTTTCCTGAAGGATATGATACGAATATCGGTGACGGAGGAAATAAACTATCTGGGGGGCAGAAACAAAGAATTAGTATTGCTAGAGCCGTTCTTTCTAATGCGGCGATAATGATTTTAGATGAGGCGACCTCTGCCCTTGATACTGAATCTGAAATGGTAGTTCAAAAAGCGTTGGAAGCTGTTATGAAAAATAGAACCTCTATTGTTATAGCCCATCGCTTGAGCACTATTCGTAATGCTGACAAGATTTACGTTCTTAAAAAAGGAGAAATTGTTGAGCAGGGTAATCATGATGAGTTGATTGCCCAGAATGGTTATTATAAATCACTTTGCGAAATTCAGCAGGTACTCTAAAGATTGAAATTGGAGCGCAGTTTAATGGCGGGTCCACCACCTATTCCTAATTCATAGCCAAGGGAAAAATAACTAGTGATGTTCCAGTCTTTTCCAAAACTAAACCTTATAGCAATAGGAATTAGTGCGCCGTACGACTGAATGTCAAAAATTCCCTTTGGGACACTTATAATATCATCATACAAATGAGTTCTACGAATTAGTTTTGGACCGATTCCGAAAGAAAAGCGATCAAAAATTATTCTTTCAGGTTCGCGATATTTAGTGAATACGAGCATTGAATGAAATCTTTCTGTTGATCGTTTGTAAAGATTGGTTTCATTTTCATCAAGAAAGTATTTATAACCTATTAGAGAATACTCAAATTCGATTCTAAATCCGAAAGTATTTTTTCGAGTCCAATTCATATTAATTCCATAGGAGAGTGGAGGGGCAATGATTTTTCCAACGCCCGGAGTGTGCAATAAACCTGTTTCACCTACAAAATCTTCTGGGTTAACTCCAACTTGAATTCCTATTTGGAAACTATTCAAATCCTGTGAAAAAGAATAATTCAAAGATAGGAACAGTAATAGATAAAAGATAAATTTCGACCTCGTCATCGGATATAATTACGATGATTATACAGCCGAGGTTAGTCTTATTTAAAAAGATTTAATTCATCATAAGATTTTCCGAGTACGGATTTAGGATCAACGTTTAAGGTCTTATTAAGGACATCTTGATAAACTGATCTAAAATCAACTTTGTATTTCGGATCGCCATCGTTTAAATCTTGCAAATCAATCGCATTATAACTCATAGCGTTTGTGCTAAGGTTTTTATCAATCACAAATAAAACATTTGCAGCCCCGTGATCAGTACCTCTACTTGCATTTTCCTTTAGTCTTCGACCAAATTCTGAAAAAACAACGATTGTACATTCCTTCATTAGATCATCTTTTTCTAGATCATTAATGAAACTACCAATACCATCGTTTAAGTTTTTCAGAAGTCTAGATTGAGTTGCATTCTGATTAACATGTGTATCAAAACCACTTAGCTCTGTGTAAAAAACAGGTGTTGCTATATCAGATTTAATTAATGTTGCAATCTGCTTTAAGTTTTGGCCAAAACGCTCGCCACCATACTCTGAGTTGTTTGGTTTTAGTTTGTGTTGGTCATAAATATACTTAGCTGAACTTCTAGTTTCATTGAATACTTTGTACATGTAATTAAGCTCCGCGTTTTCTGTGTCAGGAATCGTCAGTTCATTAAAGAAAGGCGCATTGATGGTGTCGTAAAACGCTTTAGGATGTGTTAACGCAATACCAGAACGTTGCTCACCTTTTAATGCTAATGATAGTTTACCATTAATCTCAATAGCTTCATAGGGGTGCTCACAATTACTGTCTAAGTACCTGCCAATCCATCCTTCGCTCAAGTATTCGTTCGTGTCACTAGCTGTATGCCAGATGTCCATTGATCGAAAATGGGAGCGATTTGGGTTAGGATATCCTACCGAATTAATAATCGAAATCCACCCTTTATCTAAAAGTTCGTTGAATTTTCCTAAAGCAGGATTAAAGCCAAATTTATCATCTATTCTAATCAGTCCATCAGCTTTTAAACCAAGGGCCGCTCTGTTCTGATAATACTCATCCAATCCGTAAGGAACGATTGTATTTAGTCCATCGTTTCCGCCGCTTAACTGTACCATTATTAAACGCTTTTGATTCAAAGCATCAAATCCTGGCATAAAAGCATTAGCACGCAAAAATGAGGGAAGTAACAAACTTCCAGCTGTAATTATCCCCGTATTTCTTAAAAAATCTCTCCTCTTCATTTTATGTCATTTGAAAGTCTGGTGTACTAATTAATTCTATGATTTCCTTCAGTGTAATCTCACCATAATTTGCTTTTAGCCCTGGATTATTGGTTGTTATGAAGACACTGTATAAATCTTCTGGAGCATTGAGTTTAAAAAAGGCATCCCAGTCAACATCCTCGTAAAATTTAACCTCCTTTTTCTTGGGTTGCTTCTTTTTAATCATGGCATCCAATTCAGGTGTCAGGGCATCCTCAATATATCCGCGATTAATGATCAAAGAACCCAATCTCAAACGGAGCGCTAGTCTCGAAGAATCAATCCATTTTCTGCCTCCTGGCCAACCTGCAACATTGGGTGGGTCAAAGAGTACCTGACCTAAATAGGCTTCCATTTTAATAATGGTCTTTACATCATCATATTTAAGATCAAATAGTTTTCCTAGCAGCACCAAAAACTCCGTAGGCCCTAGAATAAGCTTGCCTCTGCTGGCGTAGAACCAATTGCTTGTAAATATTGTTTTTAAGGCCGCTTTAATATCGTAGTTGCTATTATATAAACTTGTTGCAATTTCCTCAATGGCGTCTTGGTTTTCTTTTTCTTCAACAAGGAATTTGAATAGTTTTTTTGAAATGAAACGTGCCGTATTTTTATTCTCGAGAATCATATTTAAAACATCCTCGCCGTTGAAGTTTCCTGTTTTACCGAATATGGTTTTCTCTCCATTATCATGAAGTCTTTCAACAACTATGTGTTTTCCCATGGGGTCTGAACGCCATCCAGTAAAAGCCCTTGCGATTTCTTGAACATCTTTTTCGGTGTAATCTACATCCCTTCCTAAAGTGAACAGTTCACAAAGTTCACGTGCGAAATCTTCATTCGGATGTCCCTTTTTATTTTGCCTTAAATGCAAGTAATTGATCATGGGTGCGGATTTACTTACCGCGAAAAGTAATTCTTTGAAACTGCCGAATGCATTTTCTCGAATAACATTGTTCAAGGCCATTGTTCCATAAGGACTAGTAACTGTTCTGCAAGCGAAGTGTCCGTGCCAAAAAAGCGTCATTTTTTCTTGCAAACCGTATTTTGGCGCCATCATTTGTCGCACCCACATATGGTTTAACACCTGCACGTCTTTACGCCATTTTTTTCGTAGAGCTTGTCCTTTCTTACCCTTTGATTTTTTGGCTACCGATTCAGACCATTCAGGTATGTCAATAGTCAAGGGGGTAATTTTCTGCTCCTTAAAAATTGCATCTACAATTTTCTCTGCCTCTTCGCTTTTGTGCATGTTCGCGCTGTGCTCAAAAAAACAAGCTCGTCTGTACAAATGATATTTTTCCTCTTTACTTAATTTCATAATCTACTTCTAAATCTAGGACTTAAATTTATTTCAAAGGTTTAATCAGGGGATAAACTTTTCTGTAGAATTCTATGCTAAATTAGTGCCAAACTATGCCGTTTTTACAATCTGAAAATAGAGTAAGGATATCTTTTATAATTGTGAGTTTAGCCTTTGTTACGGGGGTTCTTTTATCTTGGAAGGTGTGGGGAGTAGATCGATTTTTTCCAACTTTACCTATAGTTGATTTCATTCCTAAAACATCAATTTTTATTGGTGAGCTATTGATTTATTTACTTGTTGTGCTCATACTCATCAGTTCCGTCTTTCCAAAGAAGTGGATTGTATGGCCAATGTTTTTACTATTGACTTTTATTCTCTTACAAGATCAAATGCGTTGGCAACCATGGGTTTATCTTTATTTCTTTTTCTTGTTGCCATTATTGATTGTACGTAAGAATCAGAACGGAAACTATATCTCTTACTTACAAATTCTATTGATAGGTGTTTACTTATACAGTGGGGTTTATAAGTTCTCAGGCGATTTCAATGTGGTTACTTTTGAACGAATCTTGTACTTCCTTTTTGGTGTAGAGGATGAAGCCACGCGCCAATCGCTCAATTATCTGGGGTATATTATACCCACTTTAGAAGTTTTGGTGGCAATTTTATTAGTTTTTAAGAAAACTAGAAATTTTGCTGTCTTCGGAGCGATTCTATCTCACCTAACAATCCTGTTTTATCTCTATTTATCAGGTCATAATTATGTAGTATTTCCTTGGAACATAGCAATGATAGCCCTTGTTTTTGTACTCTTTTTCAAGGCGGAAAATCATATTGAGCTTATAAAATTAAAAGGGTTTAAGTTAAAGTTCATAACGGTTTTGGGAGCTATATTATTCTTGGTTATGCCGGCTACATCAAGTTTCGGGGGTTGGGATAGGTATCCTTCGTTCAAATTGTATTCTGGAACAAATGGTATTTACATGATTGCAATAGATCAAGATCAGCTCAAGAAAATAGACTACCGCTTACATGATTATTTTTGGGATGTTCAAAGGTTTCCCGGTAAATACTGGATTTATGTGAATTGGTGGGCGCTGGAAGAATTGAATGTGCCGTTTTATCCAGAAGAAAGAACATTTAAACAAGTGGGAAGAACCTTTTGTGACGGAGAAATTCCAAATTCCAAAATAGACTTTTACGTCATGTGGGAAGATTTTGATTCAGGTCCGTATGAAAAGTTTTCCTGTTCCGATTTAAGATAAATCGCGATCTTAAAAAATGTTATTTCTTGGGATTTGATAAAGATTCACTATATCTTTGTAGTGCTTTTAGAGCAACTTATTAAGAAAGGTGGAGGGACCGGCCCTATGAAGCCTTGGCAACCTGCTCAAATTCAAAAAGATAGAGAAAAGGTGCCAATTCCTGTCAAACTTCGGTGAGACGAGATAAGTTAGAATCACGATTCATAAGTCCGGTCTCACTACACAATTTTTTGTGTTATGGCAGATGTGCGAGAAATATTAAAAGAAAGAACGCTTGTGCTTGATGGTGCAATGGGTACTATGATTCAGCGTTATAAGCTTGAAGAAGAGGATTTCAGAAAAGGCTGGTTCGAAGATCATGAATCACCGCTTAAAGGGAATAATGATTTGCTTTCAATGACACGACCAGATGTTATTAAGGCAATACATGCAGAATACCTAGAGGCAGGATGCGATATCGTAGAAACCAATACATTCAGTGGAACAACGATAGCGCAGGCAGATTACAACTTAGAATCTGCTGCTTATGATATCAATTATCATGGAGCAAAGATCGCGCGAGAAGTATGTGATGAATTTACTGCTAAGACTCCGGATAAACCAAGATTTGTGGCCGGTTCAATTGGACCAACAAACAGAACTTTATCTATATCACCAGACGTTAATGATCCTGGTTTTAGAAACGTGACTTATGAAGAATTGGTGACAGCATATAAAGAACAAGTATCTGGACTAATTGATGGTGGTGCCGATATATTTTTGGTGGAAACAGTTTTTGATACCTTGAATGCAAAAGCGGCATTATATGCCATTGACGAGGCGCAAGAAGAAAAAGGCACAGAATTACCTATTATGGTCTCTGGAACAATAACAGATGCTAGTGGTAGAACACTTTCCGGTCAAACAACAGAAGCGTTTTTAATTTCAGTTCAACATTCAAACCTGTTAAGTGTTGGTTTAAATTGTGCCTTAGGTGCAGATGCATTAAGACCTTATTTACAAGTGCTAAAACAAAAGGCGCCGTTTTTTACAAGTGCCCATCCTAATGCTGGTTTACCTAATGAAATGGGTGAATACGACGAAACACCAGAAATGATGGCATCACAAATCAAAACCTTTCTAGATGAAGGTTTGGTAAACATTGTTGGCGGCTGCTGTGGTACAACACCTGAGCATATCAAAGCAATGGTAGAATTAGTAGATAATAAATTAGAAATAAAGCAGAATGGCTAAATTATATCAAGATATAGATAAGAGTATTCTAAAAGCAATACCTAATCCAACGAAGGAAGCCTATGAAATCAAAATTAAAATTCCAGAATTCACATTTTTAGGAGTGAAAGAACAACCAGATTTCGCAACAATTTTCTTAACGTTCTATCCGAAGAATAAGATAATTGAATTGAAATCATTGAAAGAGTATTCTTTTCACCTAAGAGATATTACAGTTTCGTATGAACGATTAATTAACATCGTTTATGACCATTTAATGGAGGTTTATGAGCCAGACCGCTTAAGAATTATGATGATTTGTAATCCACGTGGAGGTATTAGCTCAAAACTGACAATTGATTCTGATTGGGAAGCAAGAGGAGGTAACGAAAAGTTTAAAGATTGGGTTGGCCATAGCGGCGACGACAATTGGAGCGTATTAATGTAATTGAAGAGTAAGACATGTCACATCATCCTGACTATAAAGGTAAGTACGAATATAAATGGCACGATCTGCCCTTTATGCGATTGAGTGGTTTGGAACCACTTGAGGTAACCCCTGAACTAAACTTTATCAATATTGGCGAAAGAACCAATGTTGCTGGTTCAAGAAAATTCTTGCGGTTGATTAAGGATGGTGAGTTTGATGAAGCTCTTTCTGTTGCTCGCGAGCAAGTTGAAGGCGGAGCTCAAATCATTGATATAAACATGGATGATGGTTTGATTGATGGTAAAGAAGCCATGGTCAAATTTTTGAATTTGATTGCTTCGGAGCCTGACATTGCGCGCGTTCCTATCATGATAGATTCTTCCAAGTGGGAAATAATTGAAGCTGGACTTCAATGTGTGCAAGGGAAATGTGTGGTGAATTCAATTAGCTTAAAAGAAGGGAAAGAGAAGTTTGTGGAGGAAGCTAAAAAAATCAGAAGATACGGTGCTGCGGTAATCGTAATGGCTTTTGATGAGGTTGGACAAGCGGATAGCTATGAAAGAAGAGTAGAAATCTGCGAAAAATCTTATCGAATATTAGTGGATGAGGTGAATTTTCCACCGCAAGACATCATTTTTGACCCCAATATTTTCCCGGTGGCTACTGGAATGGATGAGCATCGTAAAAATGCCTTGGACTTTTTTCAAGGTACGCGTTGGATTAGAGAAAACCTACCTGGTGCTCATGTAAGCGGGGGTGTGTCAAATGTTTCTTTCTCTTTTAGAGGAAATAACGTTGTGCGTGAAGCGATGCACTCGGCATTTTTATACCATGCTATTAATGAGGGTATGGACATGGGGATTGTTAACCCGTCCATGCTGGAAGTTTATGATGATATCCCAAAAGACCTTTTAGAGCATGTTGAGGACGTGCTCTTGGATAGGAGGGATGATGCAACAGAGCGTTTACTAGCTTTCTCTGAAACTGTTTCTGGTGTAGCAAAAGAAAGAAAAGTTGATCTTTCCTGGAGGGAAGAACCTTTACAAGGTAGAATTACCCATGCTTTGGTGAAGGGTATAGCGGATTATATCGAAGAAGATGTTGAAGAAGCACGTCAAGCGGCTACTAAACCAATTGAAGTGATTGAGGGTAATCTAATGGCAGGGATGAATGTAGTTGGAGACCTGTTTGGAGCTGGAAAAATGTTCTTACCACAGGTTGTAAAATCAGCAAGGGTAATGAAAAAAGCGGTTGCTTATTTATTGCCATATATTGAAGCTGAGAAAACAGATACCGACGCTAGTAAAGGAAAGATTTTATTGGCCACGGTTAAAGGGGATGTGCATGATATAGGAAAGAATATTGTTGGAGTAGTGCTTGGCTGTAATAATTATGACATTATTGACTTAGGTGTCATGGTGCCGTGTGAAAAGATTTTAGCAGCAGCGAAAGAAGAGAAGGTTGATATGATTGGTCTCTCTGGATTAATTACACCTTCTCTAGACGAAATGGTATTTGTGGCCAAGGAAATGGAGCGTGAAGGAATGGATATTCCTTTATTGATTGGAGGCGCAACCACATCTAGAGTGCATACAGCAGTGAAGATTGAGGAGCATTACAAAAAAGGACAAACAGTTCATGTTTTGGATGCGTCGAGATCAGTAACAGTGGCGGGTTCTCTTTTGAGCAATGATGCTGATGCATTTGTAGAAGATATAAAAAAAGAATACGAGGGAGTTCGTATTAATTACGCGAAGAAAAAAGAAGTTAAAGTCTTATTACCAATCGAAGAGGCGAGGAAAGCAAAGTTGAATATAGATTGGAAAAACGAAGATATAGCAGTTCCGAATAAATTAGGACGCCATGAATTCGTTGATTACGATTTGGCCGAACTTCGAAAATATATTGACTGGACGCCATTTTTCCATACTTGGGAGCTTAGAGGGCGTTATCCAAAGATTTTCGATGATGCTAAAATCGGTGAAGAGGCGAAGAAACTCTATGATGATGCTCAAGTTATGTTGGATAAGATCATCGATGAAAAATGGTTGACTGCTAAAGGTGTGGTTGGTTTATGGCCTGCCAATACGGTTAACGATGATGACATTGAGATCTATTCTGATGAAACTAGATCTAAAGTAATTTATACACAGTTTGGATTACGTCAGCAGATAAAGAAATCGGCAAAAGCAAGTAATGTATGTGTATCCGACTTTGTCGCGCCAAAAGAGAGTGGGATTAAAGACTATGTTGGTGGCTTTGTTGTAACAACAGGACTTGGTATTCAAGAAAAGGTTGCTGAGTTCGAAAAAGATCATGACGATTATAACTCGATTCTTTTAAAAGCATTAGCTGACCGACTGGCAGAAGCATTTGCAGAGCGTCTGCATGAAAGAGTTCGTCAAGAGTTCTGGGGATATGAAACAGAGGCGCTTTCAAATGAAGATTTAATCAAAGAAAAGTATCGCGGTATTCGTCCTGCACCAGGTTATCCTGCAAATCCTGATCATACTGAAAAAGAGGGGTTATTTGAGATTCTTGACGCTACTTCAATAACTGGAGTTTCATTAACGGAATCTCTAGCAATGATGCCTGCTGCATCGGTAAGTGGATGGTATTTCGCTCATCCAGAATCACACTATTTTGGGGTAGGAAAAATAAAGATGGACCAAGTAGCCCGTTTAGCAGAAGGAAAAGGAAAATCCCTTGAGGAGATGACACGTTGGTTAAGTCCTAACTTGGAAGATTAAATAAATTCAGTGTTGGAGCCTGAAGAAATCCTTGATTCTTCTGATGAAGCGAATAAGAGTTCTAATTTTCACATAAAGAATTGGGTCGTAATTTTTGTACTTTCAATAGGAATGGCCATTTGCTATTCCTACGGTATAATATTTTCGGGACCAGTTCTTACAGCCTTGATCACAATAATTCTATCATCATTACTTACTTGGTTTTACCCTAAATACGGAGTTCTTGCTACAACATTAATCTGTATAGGTGTTATGTTAGGGACCCTTCAGTTCTTCCCAATGACCCGTAGATTCGGATTCGGTATTTTTGGCCTTAGCATTTCATTCGAAGTATACTCTTTACTACTTTTTATTATACATGTAGTCTTGAATATTTATCAAATAAAAACTCCTTTTATAAAAGAGGAAAACAAAAAAGCCGGCTAATTGCCGGCTTTTTTGTTTGTTTAAAATTTCGATTATCTAAGAATTACAATCTTCTCGGTAGTTACTCGCTCACCTTCTGTTAATATAGTTAAAGTGTAAACGCCTTCTGCCCATTCTTCTGTTCCAATAGATGTGTGAGTAGAAACCAATGGTTTTGTGAACACCACCTGTCCTAATTCATTTTGAATCATCACTTCTGAATTATCGGCATATTGCGAAGCAACAATATTTAAATTATCGGTAGCTGGGTTAGGGTAAACTGAGAATGAAATTGTTTCATCAGTTATGTCCAAATTGTTCACTGCATTCGTATAGATGGTAAAGTCATCAAAAAAATAACCATCATCTACAACTCCTCCGTCAGATTCAAAATAGAATCGTAAACGTAAATCAGTTTCACCAATATAATCGCTTAAGTTAATCTCTTCAAGTACCCAAGATGTTTGAGCTCCGTCATATAATGGTTCATCCTCTGGTTGGTTTGAAGAACCTGGATTTGTATATTTTCCGCATAGAGGTGTCCATGAAGATCCGCCATCGGTAGAAGCCATGAACTGTACAAAATCCCAATCGTTTTCAATTTCCCATTTTGCATAGAATGTCACGTAAGCGTAATCAGCACCTGCTAAATAAACGGGTTCAGTTAATACACATTCTTTTTCCTGGTTATTAGAGTAGTTCGTGAAAGGGCTTTCCGTAATACTTCTTGATGGCGATACAAACGTTTCATTGGTAAAGCTCCAGTCACCAGACCAGTAATCTAAATCAGAACAATCATCTTCAAATACAGGAACTCCGGCACCGTAAGATTTTACAATGGTGTCTCTGTATACCCACAAACCATTATCTACATTCAAAACGTATTTGATTTCATCACCAAAACCAATACCTGAAGGCAGTGTAAAAGAAATAGAATCTTCTTTTGTTTCTTCTAATGAAAGCGTATGCACTTGAGGAGAACCAACAGCATCAATATTTACTAATGGCTCTAGACTTACTGTGATCGATCCATCTTCTAATCCTAATCGCGTAATATCAAAGCTAAAATAACCAGTTATCGTTTCCACTTTACTAGGCTCAAGATCTCTCGGTACCACATAAATATGAGGCATATGTGAAAGTTTTAAGTTTTGCCAAAGGACTTCTCTACACAATTCAGTTATTTGACCACTTGCAGGCCAAAATCCTGCATCATCACCACCTACTTCAGGTGTCATTGCAAAGATTTTAGGTTTACCTGGATAGTCAATGTACATCCAATCGTCTGAATCACCAGCAGCGGGATAAAGTGTAGAACTTTTAGCATTTTGGTAGCTGTTGTACTGTACCATATGATCAGTAAATAGCGTGTAATAGTCATGATCAGCAGCGAACTCAGAATAAGCCCATCCTATTGGGAATAAAAGCCAATCTCCATACGTATGGCAGTTAAAGGCAAATTCAAAATCATGATTTTCACAGAACCATTTTATGGCTTGTGTTTCAGGTTCTGAGAAAGGTCCAGATCCTGCGTAAGTATCGTTGTTTGGGTTGGGCGAAGTACCACTTTCATCCCAATGATAGGCATAGTTTCTATTCAAATCAACTCCTTTATTCGTTGAACCAACAGATGGGTTTCTGTTTTTACGATGCATACCTCCACCACTCGGATTAGTCGTGTGATTATACTTATATCCGTCAGGATTGATCATAGGAACAAAGTACATTTCTGTATTATCAACCAAATAAGTTACTTCTTCATTGGTACCATAATTCTCTAATACATACCACATGTAATAAATTGTTTGTGATAGAGATGCCGGTTCCCGTGCATGATGAATAGCGGTGTACAATACCTCTTCTTCATCTTCGTCTACTTCGGGGTTATCAGAAATTCTTACCCAATAAATAGGTCTGTTCTCATGACTAAGGTAGTCATCAATAGTATCTCGTTCAGTGATTAAAGTGGGATATTTAGAACGCATTGAATCAAGTTCTTCTAAGAACTCTTCGTAGGTGTAAAAACCACCCATACTTCCCAGTTGGAAGTTAGTTGGATCAACCGGATCGAAAGTAGAGCTTCCGCCAGTTCCGGCACAATCATCTCTATCTCCTGTTCTTTGGACTCCTTCTAAATTACGCGCCACATAAAATGCTTGTACGTCTTCAATAAGTATCTCTACTTCAAAACCATTTTGTTTTAACATGGCTATTTCTGAAGCGGACATATCAGTTTCTAAAAATGTATTGTCTTTTCTTTTTCCGTGATGTACATCAATTCCAAACTCCTCAATTTCATGGAGTTGTTGGTTTGTTGCGTATAGTTTTACCCTTGAATAGGTTTCTTGTGCATACGTAAAGGATAGCGCAACTAAAGCGATAAATAGTAGTAATTTCTTCATGAGGACTAGTTGTTCAGTACTTTAAATTTAGGGATTTACCATGGATTTTAGAAGGCTAATGTTAAAAAGGATGCGACTAAAAAGTTGAAATAATATCATTTCTAAAATCAATTATTCTGTATATTTACAAAAAATTAAACATTTAAAATTATGTCAGCAGATCACGATCACGGACACGACGACCACGGACACGGGCACGAAGAAGAAGGTGTTTACTTTGATGCTTCCACTTCAATTTTAGCTCCGATCTACATAATTATAGCATTGCTAATTATCTTCGGAACGTTGATGTTCGGATAGAATCTTAATAAAGAATTAAAATGAACCCAATTACGTTGTGATTGGGTTTTTTTATTTTTAGCCTATGCCTTTCAATTCCATTTTTTCTTGGATCATAAAAAAGAGGATACACCAAATTGAATTGTTCAAGAAGTACCCTATTGAAGTTCAGAATGATGTTTTTCGTGAACTCATTAATAAAGGTATTGGAACAAAGTGGGGAAAGGATTATCATTATGGAACTATAGAATCGTATGAAGATTATAAGAAGCAAGTTCCATTAACCAATTATGAGATTTTAAAGCCTTATGTGGATGAGTTGTTTGGAGGAAAGCAACAAACGCTTTGGCCTAATGAAATTAAGTGGTTTGCAAAATCTTCGGGAACCACAACTGGGAGATCTAAGTTTATTCCAGTTTCGAAAGAAGCCTTAGAAGAATGCCATTATAAGGGAGGAAAGGACTTGCTGAGTCTGTATTACAATCAAATTCCAGATCGTAAACTCTATAAAGGTAAGCACTTGATTCTTGGCGGGAGTGCTGAAATCAATTACCTAAGTTCTGACTCATATTTTGGTGATCTATCTGCCATAATATTGAAAAATATGCCGTGGTGGGCAGAGATAAGAAGAACACCTTCTAAGGAAATAGCGCTCATGAGTGAGTGGGAAGAGAAGATTGAGAAGTTGGCCCATTCAACTATTGATCAAGACATTTACATCCTTGCAGGCGTTCCAAGTTGGACCTTAATACTTTGTAAACGTATTTTGGAAATTACAGGAAAGAAACATTTAAGAGAAGTATGGCCAAATCTTGAATTGTTTATGCATGGTGGTGTGAACTTTGAACCCTACCGTAAGCAGTTTGAGGAACTTATTCCTTTCAAGGACATGCATTATGTAGAGACCTATAATGCTTCAGAAGGTTTTTTTGGTATTCAGGATGATTTTAAAATAAACGAGCTTCTTTTGATGCTGGATTATGGCGTTTTCTATGAATTTATTCCCATGGATCAGTATAATGGCGTTCTTTCGAAAGAGGTGGCTTCCTTAAGAGATGTTGAGTTGGATAAGAATTATGCAATGGTAATCTCCACGAATTCGGGACTATGGCGCTATATAATTGGAGATACGGTAAGATTCACATCAAAAGCACCATATAGATTTAAGATAACAGGAAGGACCAGGAGTTTCATTAATGCTTTTGGGGAAGAAGTAGTGGTGGAAAATGCTGAGCTTGCTATGAAAAAAGCATGTGAAAACACAGATGCGAGTATAAAAGAGTATACTGTTGCCCCTGTATATATGGATAATGAGAGTAGGGGAGGCCACCAATGGTTGGTTGAATTCGATAAGGTCCCCACTAATATTGAGCTTTTCAGAAATGAATTGGATAAGGCGCTTCAAGAGTTGAATTCAGATTATGAAGCAAAGCGAAGTTCTTCTAAAGCATTGGATAAGCCAATTATTACTATTGCCGAAAAAGGCACTTTTGAAGAATGGCTAAAATCACAAGGGAAATTAGGAGGGCAACATAAAGTGCCCAGACTATCTAATAATAGGTCAATTATCGATGCAATCCTGAAAAAGGAATCAATTTTAGGTTAGCCCCTGAGTTTTTTAACGTTCCTGAACACGACGTAAACTCCACCTAACAAACATAAATAGTTTAGTGTTTGAGACAATGAACTCATCTTCACGGCTTCAGCTTTGAAGGACATTGAAATCCCATATATGGAGTAAACAATAGCAATAACCCCAAGGGCTATCGTGAATAAAATAAAGCCATGACTTTTGTTTAAATTGAACTTTGTATGACTCAGTTCTGCATTGGCTATTAAATCTACAATTTCGGATAGTTCGGATCCTGAAAGCTCATGTTTTTCTTTAAGCTCTTCTTTTATCATAGAGAAGTCATAGCCATCGTTTAACTTCTTCTCTAAATAATAATCGACTAATTCATTACGCTTCATTAACGCGCCTCTATTTCCTCAAGATAAAACAGCCCATCATTAGAATACTCACTTCTATGGTAAGTTCCATAAATTCGAACCCTTGTAACTGTAATTGGATCTCCTTTATAGTCTCTAACCACAAAATCTTTATCGGTAAAGTCTTCAGGCAAATCATTCATGGTTGACGGACCATCACCTACTTTAATTGCTACAGATTTAATTTCCTCATTGCTCTTGTTTCGGAAAGTTATTCTCAGTCTACCATTATTTTCAAATACCATCATTGGTAGTTCAAAAGAGCCTTCTGCCCAGCCATAAATTTCTTTTTTAGTTGTATCAGCGATTACTGCATCCGTAAGTTCAATGGCGTCTGCGAATACCGTCTCAGAAATAATAGGAGCATCCTCCAGTTTTTTGATTGATCTGAATTCGAAATTCATTTCACCTTCATCAAAAATGCTCTCTTTAACTTTTACTTCAACTAAAACCTTTGCCCCTTCGCTCATCTCATTGCCATCCTGATCAACAACCACAAAATCTTCAGGAACAAACTCCTCAGGTAATTCATGAACATGGTTAGCATCTGTTCCCAATGGCATTGTAAAGTTTACCGATTCACCTATGCTTTGATTACGCTTCGGGTAAATATAAACGGTCATTGTTCCATAGCTTTGACTTACATACATACCCGGCCCTGCTAAATAACCTTCAATGGTTACTATTTTCTCAGCCGTTAAGTTGTTGGTAAGAACGTCGTCCCAAGTTATGGGGTAGATAGCGTTGTCTTCTTCTACAACCTCTTCAGTAGATTCAATTTCTTCGATTAATTCTTCAATGTTTTCGCGTTCTCCACCACAAGCAGCTAGAACTGTAACACCGATAAAAATTAAGATTTTTTTCATGCCTTTAAGTCTATGACTCAAAGATAACGGGATGCGTGAAAACAGTTACTATAGAAGCGTAATAGTTTCTAACAGCGCGTCAATTTCTCTTATGTATTCTCGTTTATCGAATTTAGGCGCATAGATATACCCACAAACATTAATCACAGAGTTACGTGCTTCATTCTGAATTGAGATTTGAACAAAAGGGCCTCCTCCAAAAGCACCGACATCACCTTTATGTTTCCAAAGACCATACATTTTCACTGCCTTCGATCCATTGTAATTAATCTCTTTCGCTTCGGGAGAATAGTATTCGTCATACTCTGTACCCATATAAGAGCCCTTAATTTTACCAGGAACGTTATACTTTAAAATAGTGTCTCTATCCATCAAAATATTCGAGACATTTAAAGCCGAGTCCGAGTATGGTGTCTCCCATAAAACAAATCCTTGTTGTATCCAGAAGGTTCCAGAATCGAACTGATTATCTCCTGTAGACATTTGTGTTTGAGAGCGATCATGCTTAATCCACATAAAACCTTCTTCTTCCACTTTTAATTCTGATTTTACCGGTAAGTGAATCGAAAAACCCATATTTTTTTGAGCGGATTCGTCTATACTCAAATGAAAGTCTTTATTGAACTGATTAACTAAACGAGAGTTTTCACTGGCGTTGAACATGTCAACTACTTCAGGCATTTTTTCACGCACTGTTTGCAATAGGCGATTTTCATCAGAGTCAACAATCTGCACATAATATTGGCCATATGCGTAGAGATCAACATATTCTTTGAGCACTGATTCCGTGTAAGAGGTGTCGTTACGTAATCTTATTTGAAAAATATTTCGTGTTTTACGAAGAGCTCCATCAAACTGGCTTGGGCCTATTTGAAAATAATCAAACGTAGACTCGGGACGTAAATAAACACCTGCTGCATACTCTTCAAAAGCAACAGTCACGGTTTGCCCAATAGGTCCATTCCAAAGGTCATTTTCCATAAGTACTTGAATGTTTCCAGGAGTTCCTGTTGCATTTGTTAGAAGCACTTCGCGGGAAATTTCAGAAGAACATGAGGCCAAGAAAACGAGGCACACTGAGTAGATAAGACGATTCATTAAGTTTTGGTTTTGGGGAATTAAACCTTACCGATCTTAATCTTTTGACCGGGCTGTAATTTTTTAGGGTCTAATCCTTTATTCATCTCTTGTAATTCTGCAAAGGGTATGCCAAATTTTTGGCTCACGGTCCACAAGCTTTCGCCCGATTTAAGGGAGTAATATTTATACGTTCCGTCGGATGTTGTTTTGGAAGAGGAAGAACTCGAACTTGAACTGCTTTTTTTGCTACTTGAACTCGAAGAGGAGGTAGAGGCGCTGACATCGCCAGGAATGTACTTTCTTTCGGTCAATCGGATGGTTAATCGTTGTCCGGGATAAATCGTATTCGATTTTAAATTATTCCATCCTCTTATATCGTTCACAGTAACATCATATTTCATCGCAATTCCACCAATAGTTTCATTAGGGAGAACCTTATGTGTTTTCTTTTTCTCTAGCGCTACGAACGCCCCCCCTGTAGAGTCTACATATTTATCCAAATCATACAAAGAATCTTCCATTTCGAAGAACAAAGCAAGTTTATCCACTGGTAAACTGATACATTGACCTGGTTCTGTAATTGGAACAATATCAGTCTTATAAACTGGATTTAGTAAAAGGAAATCATCTCGGTTAATTCCTAATAAAGAATCAACATGAGAAATTCGAATACTTGAACTAAGGCAAACCGTATCTACTTCATGAAAGTGGATTTTAGCTTCTTTTGGTACAATATTGTGTTCTGCATAATACGTCATCATGTACATCATGGCAATAAAATTAGGAACGTACTGCTGAGTTTCTTTAGGAAGGTAAGGTCGAAGTTGCCAGTAATTCATTTTGCCGCCCGATCTACGAATGGCTTTATTAACATTTCCTGGACCAGCATTGTACGATGCTAAAGCAATGCTCCAATCACCATATAAACCGTAGAGGTACTTTAAATATCTACAAGCCGCATCAGTGGCCAAAATTGGATCCATCCTTTCATCAATAAACGAATCGTTATCAAGTCCAAACATTCTTCCAGTTCGGTACATAAATTGCCATAGTCCAGTTGCACCTACTCTTGACTTTACGGTAGGCCTTAAACCACTTTCGATTACGGATAGATACTTCAACTCCAAAGGCATTTCGTACTTGTCTAGATACTCCTCATAAATAGGGAAATAGAGTTTAGACCTTCCAAGACAAACAGCCGTAAAGCGCCTTCTTTTTCTTACGAAGTATTTTAGCGTACTCAATAAATCATCATTCACTTCTATGTCAATGATGGTGTGCTTATCCATCTCTTCTAATCGAGCGATGTAAATAGAGTCAGAAAACTCAGGTCTATAATCTTCTTCATAACCTAAGGAATCAATAACGGCATAGGCCCGTTCCTTTCCCCAAGTTTCTTCATAATATTCAAATAAGGAATTCTCTACAATTTCTAAGAAACGTTCCGAAGCCATTGTATCTTCGATTACGGTAGGTTCTAAGGTTAACGAATCGTCTTGAGCCAGCAAATTGTAGCCCCCAATAGAAAAAGATAAGATGAATATTAAAAGTCTCAAACTAAAATTATTTATTCATAAGGTACGCAGAGAATCCAAGCAGGTTCTCATCGTCCTTTGATGCTCCCATTACATGAAGTCCAAAAGGCATACCATTTTCGTCTTCAGATAACGGTAGTGATATTGCTGGGTTACCTGCCAAGTTAGCTTGAACTGTAAATATATCTTGAAGATACATGGTAATTGGGTCAGCGGAATTAGCACCGAATTCAAAAGCAACATCAGGTGTAGTAGGGGAGATGATAAAGTCATAGTCCTTAAAAATCTCCTTTGTTTTATCCTGAATTAAACGTCTAACTTTTTGTGCTTTAGTATAGTAAGCGTCATAATAACCTTGAGATAAAACAAAAGTTCCAAGCATTATTCTTCGCTTTACTTCTTCTCCAAATCCTTCAGCGCGTGATTTCTTATAGGTAGGTTCAACACCTTCAGCATCCTGAGCACGATAACCATAATGCACCCCATCATAACGTGATAGATTAGAACTTGCTTCAGCCGTAGTTAGTACATAATAGGTAGGAACCATGATGTCCAAATACGGAAAATCTACTCCAGCTACCTCGTGGCCTTCTGCCTTTAATTTTTCAAGTATCGCTTCAGACTTCGCTTTAACAATAGGGTTAATTCCTTCGCTATTAAAGCAGTCTTTAATGTACGCTATTTTTAATTTCTCTTTTGGAGCCTCTATGGAGTAAGCTTTTTGAGGCTCTTGGATCAATGTACTATCGTATTCATCCATTCCGGCCATAATACTTGTTAAAAGAGTGGCGTCTTCAACATTACTTGTAAAAGTTCCTATTTGATCGAATGAAGAGGCGTATGCCAATAATCCAAATCTTGATATTCTTCCGTACGTTGGTTTGAATCCAACAGTACCTGTGAAAGAAGCAGGTTGTCTTATAGATCCTCCTGTATCAGAACCAAGTGTTGCTGTACAAAGTCCGGCAGCCATTGCAGCTGAAGAACCACCTGAAGAACCACCAGGTACAGTTTTCTCATTGTTTGGATTTAATACTTTACCGTATGCAGAGTTCTCGTTCGATGAGCCCATTGCGAACTCATCACAATTCAATCTACCTATAATAATAGCATCCTCGTCTATCAAGCGCTGGACTGCTGTCGCAGTGTAAAGTGATTCGAATCCTTCTAAAATTTTTGAGCCTGAACTTACTTTATGTCCTTTATAAGCCATGTTATCTTTGATTCCGATAACCATTCCAGCAAGCTTTCCAGCATTTCCAGCGGCACGCTTTTCATCAACTTCTTTAGCAGATGCGCGAGCAGATTCCTCAAATACTTCTAAAAAAGCATTGAGGTGCTTATTTTTTTCAATTTCTAATAAATAGTGTTCGAGAATATCTGAAACACTTTTCCCTGAATCTAATGCCTCTTGGACACTAGCAAATGAATTCAGCATTATTTCTTAGGAGTTATTTTTCCGTGGTTTCGCTAGGCTTGTTATCCTCAGGCCCGTTCCCGTTCATTTCGTCTTTGAAACCTTTAATGCCTTTACCAACACCCTTCATTAACTCAGGTAATTTTCTACCTCCGAATAGCAATAAAATAACTAGGGCAATTAATAAAATTTGTTGCCAACCTACCATTCCTGCTTGAGCTATATTTTCCATCTTTCTGGTTTAAATGCTTGTATTAGACACAAAGGTACCAAAATTAGCTGAAACAGCTTAAATACTATCCTAAATAGATTGGCAACAAGTTTTAGAATAATGAATATTGATAGGTTGGTTTAGTGTCTTGAGACTTGGATCCCTTGATATTGAAAGATATTCCTAGTTCATATGCATTGAAAAAGTTGTTGGTTAATGGTGAAATTATCATTTCTGATGAGAATAAAGCTTCGAATTGACCTATTTGGGCTCCTGTAACAAAAGAAAAACCGTCTCTACTTGCATATTCGAGTCCGAGTTTTGCCCACTTGTACTGGCTGGATACTTTAAACTCCATTCTTTGGAAGCCGCTCAAGGTTGAGTAGGATATTTCAGGAATTAGTACAAGGTCATTGTCCAGTAAATTGAATGATGCACCAAAATTTGTATAGGTATTAAATACTGACTGGAGACCAATGCTTCCCCATTGATTAAAGCTAGTTCCTAGAAAGAAATTTTTGTAAGTAACGAGTAAACCTCCACTGAAATCGGCAGATAAGGTGTTTTCTTTAAGACTTTGCGGGTCTGTAATGTCATAAAGTGCACCAATTCTAGGATTTGCAATATCTCCAAAAGTGATTTTTGAAAAATCAATTCGATCATTTATTACGGATCCACTGAGGCCAGGTGTAATGGTAAGATCCTCTGTTATGGAAATGGGGAATGCATAATTCAATCCAGCGCGTGTTGAGTTAAAAGAGCCTGCGAAACTGGTATTCATGGCATAAGCTCCTATATTCCCAAATTTGTTCTGTCCATTTTGATAAGAGATGAATACCGAGCCCAAATTCCCAGATAAACCTGGCCATTGATTTCGGAAGGCCGCCGATATTTTTTGTTGACCATTCACTCCTGTTAAGGCGGGGTTGGAATAAATGTTTGTTAAGTTGACTTGATTGAAATTTACATCTTGTCCGAATAAAAAAGTTGAAAAAAGTAGTGTTGTTAATGAGAATATTTGACGCATAATCTTGAGTTTAAAAGTGGAACATTTCGATAAGTTCAAAAGTTACAGGTGATAATTTTTTCGACTCTTTTTTATTAAGGAGTTTCTGAGGTCTATCCCTTTGTTTTAAAAGGGTTTTGAGAAGGGAATTTTTTTTGAATTATTTTCTTTTCTCACTGTGCAAATTCCAATTTGATCAAAATTTGGAGTATTTTTATCCTCTAAATTTTCAGAAATGATTCAGATTAAAAATTACATCAACGGAGAATTAAAATTAGCCAAGGATGGAACCCATATTGACAATTATGATCCTTCGCGTGGAGTTGTGTATTCTCAAATTCCAGATTCCAAGAAAGAAGATGTAGAAGAAGCTGTAGCAGCGGCTGAATCAGCGTTTCCAATTTGGTCTAATATGCCAAAGGAAAAGCGTTCTGAGATTATGATTAATGTTGCTAACAAGATTCAAGAAAGATTGGATGAGTTTGCAGCAGCGGAATCTTTAGATAATGGAAAACCTGTTTCTTTGGCTACGCACGTTGATATTCCGAGGGCCGTAAGTAACTTGAAATTTTTTGCTACAGCGATATTGCATTACGCCTCTGAATCTCACTACATGGAGGGGATGGGTGTAAATTATACTTTAAGAAGACCTATAGGAATTGTGGGGTGTATTTCACCTTGGAATCTTCCGCTTTATCTATTCACTTGGAAAGTAGCACCAGCTTTAGCTGCAGGTAATTGTGTGATTGCTAAACCATCTGAAGTTACTCCTATGACGGCCTATATGCTAAGCGAAATTTGTATTGAGGCGGGAATGCCTAAAGGCGTATTCAATATCTTACATGGACTTGGTCAGCATGTTGGTGATGCTATTACTCGTCATCCAAAAATCAAAGCCATTTCGTTTACTGGAGGAACTAATACTGGTGAAACAATTGCGAAGATTGCAGCGCCGATGTTCAAAAAATTATCCCTTGAGTTAGGAGGTAAAAATCCAAATATAATATTTGCGGATTGTGATTTTGATAAGGCGTTAAAAACTACAATGCTCTCTTCATTTGCGAATCAAGGGCAAATTTGTCTGTGTGGTTCGCGTATCTACATCGAAAGACCGATTTATGAGAAGTTTAAAGAAGCATTTGTTGCCAAAACAGCAAAAGCAGTAGTATCATATCCAACGGACGAGAAAGCCAAATTGGGCGCAGTAGTTTCAAAACCTCATATGGAAAAAGTTCTCGGCTGCATAGCATTAGCTAAAGAAGAAGGAGGAACAATTTTAACAGGAGGAGAAAGAGTCATTTTAGAAGGAGAGTACGCTGAGGGATATTACATTCGACCAACAATTATAGAAGGTTTGGGTCCAAATTGTAGAACAAATCAGGAAGAGATTTTTGGTCCCGTTGTTACCATTGCACCATTTGATACTGAAGAAGAAGCTTTAGAACTGGCAAATTCAACGCAGTACGGATTGGCTTCAACTGTTCATACCAATGATTTATCACGCGCACACAGAGTGGCCGAAAATTTACATGCAGGAATTGTATGGGTGAATTCTTGGTTGGTGAGAGATTTGAGAACACCATTTGGTGGAGTGAAGAACTCTGGAGTTGGGCGTGAAGGTGGATTTGAAGCATTGCATTTCTTCACAGAACCTAAAAACGTATTTATTAAAAGCTAAAAAAAGCCGAGGGATTACCTCGGCTTATCAATAATAGTGTTCAAGAAAGACTAGCGAACAACTTTAATCGTGTTTGATCTTCCTTCTTTATCTGAATACCTTACAAAGTAAATTCCTTGATTTAATCCAGTTAAATCTGTAGTTACAGACTTGGATGTAAGAACTTGCTGTCCGTTGATTCCATAAACGTCTACAGAAAAATCTTGTCCAGCGTAATACACAGTAATGGCTCTATTTAAGTAAACCATTTCCGGAAGTTTTACTTCTTGAATTCCAACAGTACCCGTAGTACTTTCTTCAATTTTAAACTTGGCAAAATTTGCTGTATTACTTGTTGGTCCAGTATCACCCTCTAGTTGCATTCTGATGTAATATGTTCCCACCATTGGTGTATACGTAGTCGAATAAGAACCAGCCGAAAGGGTAGAACCATATGTATGGGTTTCGAAGGTTGAGTAAGTCACTCCATCAGTACTGTATTGTAGTCTTAGTTCTGCATCCCTTGCCGTAACGGTATAGCTTACATTAATAGGCGTTCCAGTGATAGTGAACTGTCTTGAAAGATTTACAATAAAGGTTGTCCCAGCGTCAGACATTGTAAATGTATATTGGTTTACACCATTAACATTGTCATATCCTACGTTAGTGTTGTCTATTGACCATCCTGTCCAAGGGTCACCAGCATCTTGTCCGGTTTCGTAAGCATCAGTCCACTGAGCGTTAAGACTAATAACTGTAGATAATGAAAGTAAGGTAAAAAGTTTTTTCATTTTGGACGATTTTTTGTTTTCACGAATATAACGATCTGTAACGAAACACGCGATGCTTATTATGTTAATAAAACGCGAGGATATGAAGACGATGGGAATTTTACTAAGCCTTTTAGTAGGGCTCACGAGTTATGGACAAGAGACGCTTTACTCTTGTGGTGAAGTGAGTGAATCTCCTTTTAATGGTTGGAGCATAACACCTTTCAAACAATTTGCAAACGCAGATTTTTCAAACAATAATTTGACATTTAAGCGAGAATTTGGAGGGTATTATACGATTGAATTAATCCGAAAAATAGACGATTTAGTCGGGTTTGATAAGTTATACCTTCAACTCGATTATGAAAAAGAAAATGCTACGCTTAATGCTGTTACTGTTCAGTTTTCAGCGGATGGAAAATCATGGAGAAATGGTGAAAATGATTCTCCATTTGGACCGTATTTTACCGAAAATTCGAAAATGAATGATTGTTATGTAAAACTGAAGTTTGACCTTCAGTTCTTTGATGAATCGTCATTTACGTTGAAGTCAATATTTATTCAGGGAAAATATCCTGAAACGTTAATAACTGAGGAAGTTAAAGAGGATGTCGACGAGTCTTTTTACAAGCTTTTTGCCTTTCAAAATCAGATTAATATCGAAACCAATTCTGAAGAGGAATATGAGGTAATGATCATTAATATGACGGGGCAGGTAGTACATCGTGCATTCAAAATAGGTTCTAGTAGAGTAGAATTGAGCAATCCAGTTTCTGGTTTTTATATCGTAGGATTAATCTCTAAAAACCAATTTGTAGCCAAGGAAAAAGTGTACATTAGTTCTCCGTAAAAGCTTAAGAATTGAGGAGATTTCTATTGGTCATATTTGCATTTTTCATTCTTGGATCTTATGCTCAAGATTTTGAGATAGATAAGAAAATGATTTATTGGTCATCGACACCGTTAACGTGGGATGACTTTAAAAAGAGACCACCTAGAGGTTCGAATTATGACGCAGAAACAATGAGTACCATTGATATTCAAATGGCCGTTTCTATGGATTCTGTTATTGTTGGGGTTTATACATTCTTTGATCCTTCAAGTTCTTGGAAGAGAAAAAAGAAATTGTCGAAAGAGCTACTAAAACATGAGCAATTACATTTCGATATTACAGAGTATCATTCGCGGATGATGCGAAAAGAGCTACTAAATACAGTATTCAAAAAACCTCAAACTGTTGGAAAGATCATACAGAAGCTTTTTAATCAGCGAATAAAAAAGTGGAAGAAAATGCAAGACGCTTATGATAATGAAACCAAGCATTCTACGGTTGTTGAGAAACAACTTGCTTGGGAAGAAGATGTAAAAAATCTTTTAGCGGAAACCGAAGCCTATGCAGAGCCTATAGTTCGTATGGCAATTTCAAATTAGACTTCTTTTTCACTCACGAGTCTAAAAATCGTTCGGTCAATTATAGAATGCAGCCTTTTTGGACTTCTTTTCGTCTTTGTTTTGAAAAAACAAATCCAATGAAAAAATACCTAGCGTTAACCTTGCTATGTCTAACTTCAATAATTGGCTCCGCTCAAAACCTTACCAATGAAGGAACCGATTTTTGGGTGGCTTTCCCTGAAGTTCGTGACAATACTTCAGCAATTTTTGAAATTAATATATCATCGAGAACTGCTGCATCAGGTACAGTTGAAATAATCGGTGGATCTGGTTTTACTGCACCATTTACTGTAACTCCAGGAATTGTAACAACAATTTCAATTCCAGCGGCAGATGCGCACAATCCTTTTTCTGAAGTTATTATCGATAGGGCAATTCATGTAACCTCAGACAATCCTGTAACGGTTTATGCAAGTACTTTTCACTTATACCGCTCGGAGGCGTCTGTTTGTTTACCTGTTCCTTCCTTAGGTTCAGATTATATGATTACTACCTATCCAACTAAAAATATCTCGGGCCAAATATGGGAATCAGAATTTGTAGTGGTTTGTGGAACAGATCCTTGTCAGGTAGAGATTGTGCCTACCGCACCTACGGCTGGTGGTGTTGGAGTAGGGACTCCAATAATAGTTGACTTGCTTCCTGGTGAAATGTATCAGGTTCAATCAGCAGCTGTTGATGGATATGACTTAACGGGCTCTACTGTAAAAGCTACAAATGGTACTGATAAGTTCGTGGTATTTAATGGACATCGTTGGACCCATATGCAAAACCCAGGCTGTACACAAACCACTGCAGATCCGCTCTATGAAATTGCCTATCCCGCTCAATCATGGGGTTATGAATATATCGCACTTTTAACAGAAGACCAGGATAAAAATATGATTCGAGTTACCGCACTGGAGGATGATACTGATGTTCTCGTAGAGGGAGTGGTGGTTGCTACAATAGACGCAGGTGAATATTATGATGGTGTCATTACATTGGACGCAGCATTTATAGAATCAACTAAACCAACTTGTGTTACTCAGGCTATGGTAACGGGTAACTGCAGCACCACAGGAACAGGTGACCCTTCAATGATTGTGCTTAATTCAAACGAGCAAATGTATTTAGATACGGTAACATTTTATGCAGTTGAGTACAATGGCTTAGATACGAATTACGCTTCAATCGTGACGAGAACTACTGATATAAGCACTATTGAGTTAGATGGTGTTCCTTTAACCGGCTGGACCCCTGTTCCATATGAACCGACATATTCTTACAACACGGTTGGTGTAGATACCGGTTCGTTAACCTTAACTTCTTCAGGGTGTGGTTTCTTGGCTTATACTTATGGCTTACAATGGGCAGAGTCTTATTTCTATGCTGCAGGTGTTCGTGTAAATTCTATTAATGACTCGCTTTCGTTTACTTCATTAAGTTCTACGGCTGCAGGTCTGTGTGATGTTGATACTATAGAATTCACACCATTCACATCAGGTGGTCCAGTAGTGTCTTACGAATGGGACTTTGGTGATGGCACGGGTTCAACAGAAGAAAATCCAATTCATCATTATACTGGTCCAGGTACATATGATGTTGAATTGATTGTAGAATACATGTGTTTTACAGATACAATTACTGATGTTATTACCATCTATAACTCTCCAACAATGACCTCGACTTTTGCTGATGTTACTTGCTTTGGTTTTGACGATGGAACGATTGATATTACACCTGCAGGAGGCACGCCGGGATATGACTTCCTTTGGTCACCTGGAGGGTCAACTTCAGAAGATTTGACGGATTTACCTCCTGGAACCTATGACGTGGTTGTGACAGATCAAAATGGATGTACTGTTACAGAAACGATAACAATTACAGAGCCTGCTGAACTTACGGCATTAGTATCGCCAGCAGGTCCGTTTGAGCCAATTACTACTTCAGAGTCAATGACAGTTACTGGAACACCGGGTGGAACATGGTCTGCAGATTGTGGAGGATGTATTGATCCTGTTACTGGCGTATTTAACCCAATGGCAGCTGGAAATGGTGTTTGGGAAATTTGTTATACAGTGGGAACTGCACCATGTGACGCTCAAGATTGTATCGATATTATTGTGAGTGATTCTTGTGCTCACTTAGTTTTCTCAACTCCTCCAACTTGTTTCGGATTTAATGATGGATCGGCAACAATCAATGTTTCTGGTGGTGCAGGACCTATCACGTATATCATAACTGATTCGGACGGGACAGTTGTAAATGTGGGCGGTTCGAATACGGCCAACTCACTAAATGAAGGATGGTATTATTTCAATGTGTCTGATGATGTTTGTGATTTCATTGATTCAGTTTATATCGATGATCCAGATCAAATGGATATTGACCATTCAATTCTTGATCCTTTATGCCATGGGGATGAGACAGGATTTATACAAGTTGATACGGTCTATAATTATACGGGAAGTTTTACTGAAATTGGCTACTACTGGAACCCAAATCCGCATGGAACAAACGGAACAGGAACAGATACATTACATAATGTAGGAGCTGGTGATTATGCTTTAATTATTAATGATGAAAATGGGTGTTCAGAGACTTTTAATTTCACCATAAACGAACCTGCACCAATCACTTTCTCGCAGTTCGGCTATCATCCAGCCTTCTGTCGTTTATTTCATTATCAAAGTGGAAATGGAGTTGTGTTTGCAGCTGCCACAGGGGGTACACCAGATTATACCTATCAGTGGGAAAATGTTTACACATTAGAAACTACGACTAGCACTACATGGGGAGGCCTAAATCCGGGGCTTTATGAGATTACAGTAACAGATGATAATGGATGTGTATTAACGGATAAGATTGATTTAGATTCCTTGAATCCAATTGCAGATTTCACAATGGATTCACCTCAATTCACGGCATTGTATGAAGGTACTGCGGATGTGGATATCCATTTCGTAAATCAGTCAGAGAACTTTGCTAATCCTCAAAATCCTAATGCGGATACAACGTTCTTTTGGAACTTTGATTTAGGTGAAGGTTGGTTAATTAGCGAAGATTATTCAGAGACATTTGATAGAACGTATTCCCAGAGTGGTGAATATGAAATCTGTCTTGTTGCAATCAATAAAAACGGATGCACGGATACTACGTGTAAGCCACTGATTGTGTTCGATAAGCCAGTGCTAATTACACCAAATGTATTTACTCCGGGAGAGGATAATATTAATAATACCTTCTTCTTTCCTCACGTAGCAATGGTAGAGTTCAACTGTGTTGTCGTGAATAGGTGGGGAACTAAAGTCTTCGAGTTTACTTCGATAGACGATGAATGGGATGGTTCTGACATGAATGGTGACGCTTGTGCAGATGGCGTATATTTTTACACCTACACTGGCGAATCCACAAACGGAACCGAGTTTGAAGGTCAAGGCACTGTGACCATAGTACGCAAAGAATAACCTATCTTAAAAAATGTTAGAAAATAGGGCTTAGTCAGCCCTATTTTTTTTTGATCATCCTTAAAGCGATAGATTGGGTGAAAATCAAATTTTTAGACCATGAAATATCTAATAATACCCGTAGCCATTCTGGCATTCGCTTCATGTAGTTCTGATACAACAGAAATTACCAGCGTAACTGCTCAAGAGCGCACCATTCAGGTAACTGGAAGTGCTGATATGGAAGTTACACCGGATCAAATCGAATTCAGAATTGGAATAGAAGAAGACAATCAAAATTCCTTAGATAAGATTGAAAGAGAATTACGAAAGCAGCTTGGCGAACTAAATATTACTTCGGATAAAATTCAGACCTATGGTGTTGGGAATTATTGGAACTGGAAGTATGATGATAGAAGACTTTCGAAAGACTTTATCATACAATTATCCAATATGGATGAAATAGACCTAATTCTAGCAAATATCGACATGAATGGAATAGGTTATATGTCTTTAGGCGAACTTTCGCATCAGAATATACACGAGTACCGGAAAGAGGTTAAAATAGAAGCCTTGAAGCAGGCAAAAGAAAAAGCAACGTATATGTTAGAAGCTATGGATCAAGAGTTGGGTGAGCTTATTACAATTAAGGAATTAGGAGATGGTTATAATTGGTGGTGGGGAGGACAATCTCTCAGTAATGCATCCATTTATCCTTCGCGTGGAAGTCAATCTGGGAATAATAACCCTAGAAATATTAGCTTAAGGTATGAAGTTGAGGTGACGTTTCAGATTCTTTAATTCTCATCTACCATCATGTTGATGTCGGCCAAATCAAAACCAACTTTATCACCATCTGAATAATAGATTCTTTGAAAGCCTTTGTTCCATTTAAAATCTTTTATTCCATAAGAATATCTTGAGCGTATATGCTGGCCATAAACCTCATTGAATCCTTTAATGGTCACCATTATTTCAGGGTTTAGTGCGGTAATTTCTTCTTTGGATTTACCATGCAATGGACTGTCCTCATCTATAGGGTGTACAATTGTCCAGGTTAAGGGAAGCATGAGTATGCTATCTCTTTCCAACTTTAATCGGTAATAATTCTTCATGATATTGCCATTTTCATCGGGTGGACGATCTGTAGCAAGAATTAAATGAGTTTCGAGATCCATCAGGGTTGTATTCCTCATATTCGCTAAGCGCAGTTTCAATGAGTATCCCTCCTGATATTTAGAATAAAGAATATTATCACTGTACAATATTTTCGGATTTGGTCGTGAAAATCTTCCATAAAGTAAACCAGTGGCTAGAGAGAAGGATAAGAAACCAAAGAATGCCGCAGTTGCAGCGATGAATTGTGCCCCTGGTCCTATGGGATGTAATGCCCCATAACCAACTGTTGTACTGGTTTGAAAGGAGAAGGCTAATAGCTGTCCGAAGGTACTTTTTTCAGGATCAAGCCCCGCAACTTGTTCTGGTCCTACCAGCATGAATAAGAAAGTGAATAGGATGTTTATTAAGAAGTAGGCGATGAAAATTATCAAGAAGAATTTATGCCACGATACTTCCGTTAAGTAAGTAAATACATCACGAAACCCTGTTCGGGCACCTTTCTTTTTTATGTTAAAGGTCCCGTCATTATTGATAATTCTATTGGAGGTAGTTCCAAAATTTTTTCCGGTACCCGGGTCGTTAATTTCTGTTGCCATTAGTCAAAATTATACCCAGCAGCACCTTCATGCTCCAATTCTACACCAAGTCCTAAAACAATTCTGTTCACAAAATTGAAATAGGCGACAACTAGAGTGGCATCTAGTATACTTCTATCATCCACTCCTTCAGCACGTAGAGCATTAAAAATAGGCTCTTTGTCTGAAGAAGGGTTTACTGTGTGTTCCCATGCATAATTGCAAAACAAGGTTTCCACCTTACTTAATCCAATTTGATTGTAATCTTCTCTAAAGAGTCTAATTTTTGCATCATCTTTCCAGTAATGATTCACAGCCTCTGCATGGTGAACTTGACAATATTCACAGTTATTTCCCTTGGATACAACTACAGCCATCATTTCACGAATAACTCTTTTTAAGGGACTCTTACCATACATGATTTTCATATATAAATCCATATGCGCCATTATGGTGGGCGGATTTAAACTCTGAATCTGGTGAACTTCAGCGAGCTTACCCCTGCTTTCTACAAGATGGTCGTATACCTCTTTAAGTTCTCCTTCTGCTTCGTTATGGCGAATTACATTAATTTTCGGCATGGTTAATAGGTTGTTGTCATGTTTTCAGGAATGCAAATAATGAAGTCAGCTTTCCCTTTATTATCATCTTCTAATTCATTAATGTCTTTTTGCAAAACAGTGGAAATAGTTGCAACATCTTCGCGTTCCATTTTCTCGAGTAAGTACACTAATATACCTTGGAAATTATCGGAGTGATAAGCACCATTATAATGAAGAAATAAGTTTTTCTCAGCTCTGTTTTTAAGGATAAAATGACTCATTGTCGCATCCTTGAGGGCTTGTGCCATCGCTAATTTTTGTCCACCATGTGACTCATCCATAATTAACGCTTTGTAGCATTCTACTTCCGGGTCAAATGTAAATTCATCTAGTGGAACAATAAATCGCTTAGCTTCAACAGATAGTTGTTTCAAAGATTCTAACCCATTTCTATACACCATATTCGCATATCTTCTAGGAACATTAGTAGCAATAAATGGGATACCGTTTATGTTGGCGAACTCCATTAGCGGCTGATAATCGGTGGAATAGTTTGGCCAGAGACGTACTTCTTCGTGAAAATTTTTCTGTGAAATCAATCCCATTAAATACTCATCAATGATATATTGATTGTCAGCTTCGAACATTTCGGCGCCTAAAACCAATTTCTTCTTGTAAATAGAGTAGAATGATTTTGTAAGTTCAAGCTGAAGCCAATGTGCAACGGATACATTATGTAATTCACCGAAAAGAACAACTTCTTTTTCTGCCGTACTCTTTACCATTTTTGAAAATTTAACCTTCTTACCTTTCTCTGTGTAAATCTGGAAAGCATTCAGGTCTTGTGCCCATGAACCATTAATTACGACGATAAAAATGAGGGCGAAATAAAGTAGAGTTCTATGCATATTCAAAAATAAGGAAAAGAGATTAAAGAAGTAAAAACCTAGCCTTTTTGCTTGTGTTTTGGATAGACTAGAAACCTAAACACTTGACTTTGCGTATGATAAGTTGTAGCTTAATATTAAGAAAGCTAGGAATCTAACCCTGTTTTCTATACGGTAAAACCCAAGATATGAAATGGTTGCGAAGTTTAAGGTGGCTTTTACCAATGTTTTTATTTGTTGTAGCATGCAATAAAACAGACCGGTACAATAACACATTTGTTAAAGGCCAAGAATGGAAAATGTTTGATGATGGTGTCGAATTAAATATGGACGCTGTTACTTCTAGTATGGTTGTTGATCAAACAAGTTTTCAAAATAACGAAGAGTATGGAACTGCTTTATGGCGACATGCTGATGGCAGCCAGCAGGCTATAACGTGGCGTTTTTGGAAATCTGCTTCTACATTTGAATTTTGCCATCAAGGTGAACTTGATCAAGAGTCGAAAGCGAGTTTACAATCCTATTATCGTTCTGGACTTTATGATGTTACTTCTCTTTCAAAAAAGGAGTTAACTATTGAAAGTGAAGAGACTTTGGGCTATCAAGGGAAAATGATTTCAATAACGATTATCCGTGATTAACTAGTCGATTTTTACCCCCATTACTAGTACGTCATCCAATTGATCAAAATCTCCTTTCCAACGATCAAATTCTTTTGTGAGAAGTTCCTTTTGTTCGTCCATTGGCTTAGTGGCTATTGACAATAAGAACTTTTTGAACGTTTTATACTTATACTTTTTCCCGCTTTCTCCTCCGAATTGATCAGGGAATCCATCAGAAAAAACATATAACAAATCACCTTTTTTAAGTTCAACTTTGTTAAGACTGAAAGGTTTGAGTTCATCGTCAACGTATGCACCTATTGGATGAGCATCTCCTTTAAATTCTTGGAGGTGTAAATTGGAATTCTCGTCTTTTAATGGTGGTTTGTTTTTCTCCCCAATATCAAAGCCTAGTGCTTCCTCGTTTTCTCCTTCCCTAATAACATATAGAGGGTTTTTTGCACCAGAGAAATACACGATATTATTCTTTGTATCCAAACCACATAAGGCTATATCCATACCATCCCTCACAGTTGTATCATTTAGTTCTCTATCTTGTCTCAGCGCATGACTCACACCCGCGTTCAGAAAATCCAGCGCTTGTGCAGTACTGTTCACTTTAGGCTCTGTAATAGTCTGGTTTAAGAAATTGCTACCAACAATGCTCATAAAGGCTCCTGGAACTCCATGCCCTGTGCAATCTACCGCAGCAAAAACAACCAATTCATTTCCATGATTAGGTAGCGTTTTCTCTACAAAATAAAAGTCTCCACTTACCACATCTTTAGGTCGGTAAAAAACAAAGGATTTTGGAAGCAATTGACGCACATGCTCTGCCGAGGGTAAAATTGCCTCTTGAATTCTTTTGGCATAGTGAATGCTATCAAGAATCTCTTTATTACTTTCTGCCAATTGTTCTTTCTGATGTTCTATTTCAGCGGTACGCTCTTTCACTTGAGCTTCAAGCTTTGTATTGATGTCATCCATCAACGCGTTCTTTTCTTCTAAACTCTTTAGTGCAGCTTCTTGAGCAGCTTCTTTTTCTTTCTGAAGCACACGATACTTATTCGACATGGAAATACTCAATATTGCCACCTCTAGAGCTGAAGATATTTTTAAGGCCGTTTGAGCGGTTTCAGCATCCCCAATAATTCCAAAGTTTCCTAAAATAAATATGATAGCACCTGAAATAAGCACAGTGAACGCAGCAGCGAAGAAACGATCTACTTTTTCGCCCTTGAAAATTAAAATGTAAATGGCAACAACACTAAGTACAATACTGATTAAGGATATGCCATTAATGAGTGGATATGCTATGACATATGTTATTCCAGGAATCAAAGAAAGAACAACACCTAATGATACAAGAATCTGACAACCAATAAAGACTTTATGCATTCTCGGAAGCTTCTCTTTCAGATGCAAGAATTCATGTACATATTTTAGTAGCACGAAAATGGTAACCCCTGCTGTAAACAAGACGAAGTGATTGGCAATATATCCTCCACTTGGAAAGAAGATATGAAAAGCAAAGCCATCCAAGCTAAATTGGAGGAGTCCTTGCGCAAGAACATATCCTACATAATACAGAAAGGACTTATCCTTTAGGAGTACGAAGAAAAAGAAATAGATAATGACAACCAATGCCATTAATCCATAATAGAATCCGAAGCTAAATTGAGAAGCATACTCATCTTCGAAAAAATCAATTTTATCAAAGATTCTAATCTCCATGATCAGTACCTCTCCGTCGCTTTCTACTTCAAGTACATAATCTCTTGTTTGTCCAGGTTCTATGAATAAAGGGAATAAGTTTTTCGGGTGAGGGATAGCTTTTTCGGCGTAGGCAAAATCATCCCCGCTTTTATAGGAATTCGAAACTATTCCACAGTCCAGCTCATAAAGAATTACCTTGTTAGAGATAGGACGTGCCGTTTCTAGAATAAAATAATCTTCCTCCGTTTTATTCGTTACAGAAAATTTAACCCAGTACTTGGAGGTCGTAAAATCAAAATTGGGAATGTCTAGGTCAACCGTAAAAAAATCTGAATCAGGCAGCGCCAATAATTCTTCTAAACTCAGCGTTTTCTCTTTGTCCTCAAAAAATAAAACCTTCGAAGATTGCGAATGGTCAATAGTTTCAGAAGTAAGTGTTAACTCTCCGTTCTGTGCAAATGCTAGAACAGTAAAAAATGAGAGTAGAGAGAGCAGAATTCTCGACATACCACTAATTTAATTAATTTATTGGTAGTCGAGAATCTCGAGTATTTCTTACTTATTATTCTTGATAATGTAAGTAAGTACCTTTTCCATTAAGTGCACTCTGTCTTTTCCTCTAACATTATGCGGATGCATTGGGTAAGGGAAGAAATCCATTTGTACGCCGGCATCAACAAAAGCCTTTACAAGTGCAAGGTTATGTTGCATCACCACTACATCATCAACCGTTCCGTGAATTAATAACAGCTCGCCTTGTAAACGATCTACATAATTCATTAAACGTGCTTTTTTGTACCCTTCCTCATTTTGCTCTGGACGATCCATGTAACGCTCTCCATACATTACTTCGTAGTAAGACCAATCAGTTACCGGACCACCAGCAACACCAGTTGTGAATTCACCTGGATAACGAAGCATTAACGAAGTGGTCATGAAACCGCCAAAGCTCCAGCCATGTACAGCAATTCTATCTCCCTGAACGTAATCAAGTCCTTTTAAGAATTTAACTCCTTCCATTTGGTCAGCCATCTCAGCATCTCCTAAATTACGGTGGATTACACTTTCAAATTCAAAGCCTCTATTAGCAGAGCCGCGATTATCTACCGTGTAAACAATGTATCCTTGCTCAGCCATCCAATACATCCATAAACTTGCTCCTCCATACCATGAGTTAGTTACTAATTGTGCATGCGGACCACCATAAACGTAAACGAGCACGGGGTATTTTTTGCTCGGGTCAAAATCACTTGGTTTGATCATTCTATAATGGAGATCAGTAGTTTCGTCAGCCGCCTTAATTGTTCCAAATTCTGCAGTACCAATTTTGTAATCGGCCAACTTGTTTTTCGCGGTAATTAAGGTTCTTTTAACTTTTCCTTTCGCATCCTTTATAGTTTCGATGTTCGGAATCTCTGTACTTGAAAATGCGTCATGCATGTAAGCGAAATCGCTGGAAAATGACACGCGGTGTGTTCCTGATTCATTGGTTAACTGCGTTTGCTTACCTGATTTAATGTTCACCTTGAAATAGTGTGTTTCTAAAGGGCTATCACCAGTTCCATGAAAATATACGTTACCTGCGTCATCATGTCCATCAATGCCTTTAATTACCCACTCGTTATTGGTTAATTGTTTGATAAGCTTCCCTTCAACATCATATAAATACATATTCATAAAACCATCCCTTTCCGATAACCATATGAATTGATCGTTAGAAACAAAATATGGAGGGTTTTCAGGTTCTACCCACTTATCATTTTTTTCTTCGAAAAGTGTGCCTAAGAACTTACCAGTTTCTGCTTCATATTTTTGAAGTTTCATGTGGTTTTGGTCGCGATTAACCTCCGCAATAAACACGTATTTATCATCCATACTCCAACCGAAATTGGTCATGTAATCTTCCGAATCACCTTCTGGTTTTAGTAAAATAGTTTTCTCTGTTTCACGATTAAATATTCCAGCACCAGAAAGCTCAGAACCTTGTCCCGCCATAGGATATTTTATAGCGTTCAAGCTTCCTGTTGGAGTTGTTATATCTAATAAGGGGTAATCTGCAACATTGCTTTCATCCTTTCTGTAGAACCCCAAATATTTACCTGAGTTTGACCAAAAAATACCTGTAGTAATTCCGAATTCACTTCTTGCAATGGCTTTACCATTAACATATCCGTTTTCATCATCAATTACATTTTGACCTTCGTTCGCTTTACCAATTATTCCGACTCCATTTCCATTGTAAGCAATAGCGCCTGTAGAAGGATGTAAAAATTCTTCCTCAGCCACGCTTGGCGTTCCGCCTATTATTTCAGCTGTTTTATTTTCTGTATCTATTAAATAATACATTCCTTCAGCAGAAGTGTAAAAATGCGTCCCATCTTTCCATGAATCTATTTTTGAATAGCGGAATGTAGCTCCTGTTGCTTTGTTCATCTCATCGGTAGTGATGATTACTTCTGTTTCATCATTCTTAACATTTCCACGAAGAAGTGATTGATAATTCGCATCATAAACAGAATAATTATCAGTACCCGGAATCCACATAAAGCCTGCAGTTCCTGAAGGATAAAAATCTCTATATTGATTCATCACAGCATCATAAAGCGTTAGCTCTTTTTGCGCTGTGATTACAAAAGGTAATAAAAGTAATAGGGTAATCAGATAATGTTTCATAAGTCAAAAATGTGATTGCAAACATACAAAGAATTGAAGCGTGGTATTTATGTCCAATTCGGCGAAAGGTGTTATTAAATTATGAGCGTTTTTAATCTCGTTTCAAATTCCGTATATTTGTTTCTCCAAAATTCAAGCCATACCTAATGTCTGAAACAATTAGCAAGTCAAAAAAAACAACAAATAAGAAATCGAAAAAGAGCATAAAAACTTCTAAAGAAACAATCTTAAAAGGTTTTGAATTAATGTGCACAGCCAAAACAATGGCTGAAACTTACGAGGCTAATGCCAAAGAAACATCAAAGTATGTGCACGCGACCTCGAGGGGGCACGAAGCGATACAGCTTGCCCTTGGTATGCAGCTTAAACCACAGGATTGGGTTGCTCCATATTACCGAGACGATAGTATTTTGTTGGGTATAGGAATGGATCCTTATGAAATTATGCTTCAGGTTTTTGCCAAGAAGGATGACCCTTTTTCAGGGGGTAGAACATACTATTCACACCCAAGTTTAAATAGAGATAATTTTCCAAAAATACCACACCAGTCCTCTGCAACTGGTATGCAGGCCATTCCAACAACTGGAGTCGCGATGGGCGTTCAGTATAAAGAAAAACAAGGAATAGCAGAGGACTACAATGGTGAAAATCCAGTAGTAGTATGTTCATTGGGAGATGCAAGTTGTACAGAAGGAGAAGTTTCGGAGGCCTTTCAAATGGCTGCGTTAAAGCAATTTCCGATTTTATACTTAGTTCAAGATAATGAATGGGATATATCAGCAAATGCTGAAGAGATTCGTGCACAAGATATTTCACATTATATAAAAGGATTTAAGGGGATAGAACTTCGTACCATTGATGGTAGTGATTTTGAAGAATCGTATCAAACAATTCAAGAAGTTATTGAGACAATCCGAAAGGAAAGAAGACCATTCTTGGTGCATGCGAAAGTGCCTTTATTAGGGCATCATACTTCGGGTGTTAGAAAGGAATGGTATAGAGATGATTTGGATGAGCACTCTGAAAGAGATCCTTATCCAAAAATTAAACAACTGGCGAAAGACGCAGGAGCTACAGCTAAGGAGCTCTCTGCTATTGAAGAAAAAGTAGCACACTTTGTAGCTGGCGAGTTTGATAAGGCACGTAACGCAGAAGAACCGGATACATCGAGTATACAAGATTTCTACTTCGCACCAACTCCAATAACAGAGGAAAAAGGAGATCGTGAACCTGCTGGTAAAAAGCCAACGGTAATGGTTGATTCTGCTTTATTCGGAATTAGAGAGATTTTAGAAAAACACCCAGAAGCACTTCTTTACGGGCAAGATGTTGGTGGAAGATTAGGAGGTGTGTTTAGAGAGGCTGCTACACTCGCGCAGCAATTTGGAGATGATCGAGTATTCAATACGCCAATTCAAGAGGCATTTATAATTGGTTCAACTGTAGGTATGTCTGCAGTAGGCTTAAAGCCAATTGTTGAGGTGCAGTTCGCCGATTACATTTGGCCAGGACTTAACCAATTATTTACTGAATTAAGTAGGTCATATTATTTGTCAAACGGTAAATGGCCTGTAAGTGCAGTACTTCGTGTACCAATTGGTGCTTATGGAAGTGGAGGACCTTATCATAGTTCAAGTGTTGAGTCCGTAGTGACTAATATTAGAGGAATTAAGGTTTGTTATCCTTCTACCGGGGCGGATTTAAAAGGCTTAATGAAGGCAGCGTATTACGATCCAAATCCAGTTCTAATGTTGGAGCATAAAGGATTGTATTGGAGTAAAATTAAAGGCACTGAAGGTGCCGTAACCATAGAGCCATCGGAAGATTATGTCGTTCCTATTGGAAAGGCAAGAATTGTTCAAGAAGCAGATCAGTCAAAAGTAGATGCAGGAGAATCTATGGTGGTGATTACTTATGGAAGAGGTGTTTACTGGACACTTGAGGCAGCTAAAAACCATGAAGGACTTATTGAAATTATTGATTTAAGATCTCTAAGCCCTTGGGATGAGGAAACAGTTTATGAAGCAGCAAGAAAACATGGTAAGGTTATGCTTGTGACAGAAGAATCAAGAGAAGCTTCTTTCACTTTAGGAGTGGCTGGTAAGATTCAACGTAATTGTTTCGAAAAGCTCGATGCGCCAGTAGAAATTGTTGGATCGGTAGATACGCCTGCGATTCCTTTGAACTCAGCTTTAGAGGCAGAATTATTGCCGAACGCTGATAAGGTGAATGATGCAATCCTTAATCTATTAAACTATTAATAAATGAAGTCTAAATTTTTAGCTGGATTGGTTGCTACCTTAATTGCTATTGTTGCTGTAGTTGGAATAGCAATTGGAATGGTAGCTTTAGGTTTTGATGAGACAAGTAAGCCATTAACCTATGGAGCGGCAGTTGCAGCTATTGGTATTTGGACTGGAGTTTATAAATGGTTAAGTCCTAAAGATCCTCCTCAGAATAATAACGGTGATTATGTTCCACCACCGAGAGAGACTGAAATTTAGTATCATAAACAAATAAAATATTAAAGTGCCTTAGGGCACTTTTTTATTGTTTCATTTTTTTTTCTAGAAAACTGTAACCAAAGGAGAATTTGGATTGACTAATGAGATAAACTAATAAAATAAAGATATGGGAAGTTTAGCACTACTTGTTCCAATTTCAATGTTTGCAATGATATTCGGGATAGTATATTTTGGAATAATCACGAGTCATCGCGAAAAAATGGCAATGATTGAAGCTGGGATGAATCCAAATGAAGAGAACAAAAAGGAGAAAAGTCACAATAAATTAAGATTGGCTTTATTAGCTCTTTTCGTTCCTGTAGGAATTCTAATTGGGCGATTATCATTTGAAGCGCTAAATATGGAGGCAGAAATATGTCAACTTGTATTTGCATTTCTTTTTGGAGGGGTAGCATTATCCTTGACGTATGTTCTTGAACAAACTTGGTTAAAAAACAGGGATTAAGAATGATCTCTCCATGGAGGAAGTTCAGGTAAAAGAACATATAAATCAGATTATATCTGGGGATACAAGGGAGTATTCAATTCTTGTAGAACAATACAAAGGAATGGTTTATTCTATCTGTTTTAAAATTATAGGAAATCAAGAATTGGCGGAGGAAGCTGCACAAGATACATTTGTGAAGGCTTTTAAAAGCTTGAATAAATTTAGAGGCAATTCTAAATTTTCAACGTGGTTGTATCAAATAGCCTATTTCACTTCTATTAATGCAGCGAGGAAAGGAAAAAAAGAAAGTGTTGATCTTCAAGAAGTCTATTTATCAGAGAATAAAAATGAATTAGAAACAGACGAAAGAAAAGTTTTATTGCATCAAGCGATTAATCAATTAAAACCGGAAGAAAAAGCAATAATAACGTTGTATTATTTAAAGGAGCTGAGTCTGGAGGAAGTCGCTGTAGTGGCTAGATTGTCTCTTTCCAATGTCAAGGTAAAAGTGCACAGGATTAAAAAGAAATTAGGCAGTATATTAGAGAATATGCTCAATGAAGAAATAAAGGAATTGAAGTATGAATAATAATTTAGATAAGGATCTACAAGAAGCTATAAATGAAGAGAGTTCGAGCCAGGAGCTTTCTTCCAATTTTACTTTTAAGGTTATGGACAAGGTGGAGCAAATTGATCTTAAGAGAGAGATTAAGAAGAGTCCATTAGTAAACTGGGTGAGCGGATTGATTTTTACACTTTTCGGAATCTTAATTACGCTAATACTACTTTTGGGCGAAAGGGGAGGATCGATAGCGATTAACATTGATTTTACAACCCTTCAGGATAGGTCCTTTGTAAAAACCTTTATGTTAGTGCCAATAATCGTTCTTGTTGTGGGGATCTTTGTTTTCGCTGATACTTTATTGAGGAAGCGAAATAAAGGAATATAGTTAATGCCTAAAGAATTAAGTCTAGTTCATTTTTTAAATATTACTTACAATGAAGACTTGGCCCCTTCAAATAAATCAATCACTTCTGGCCAATAGTTCGTAATTACTTTTTTGAATTTAGGTTTTGGCAAGTAGGTGTGAATAGTAACAAAGAAATTTCGAGACTCGGTAAAGTAAACAATACTCTTATTCTTGTACCATGGAATAGAAGGTGTAACCATTTTTTGCGTACTCAGTTTTGACATTTTTAGCAGATCCCTTTTCATACAACGATATGGAAAAACTGACTACATAACCTCCCTTGGTGATATCCTAATTAAAGAATTCAAATCGTATATCAGAGATGGTGAAGTTATCAGCAGTTTGTTTCTTGTAAATTATAAAGTCCCAAGGACTCTCTAATTTTTTCCGAAATTGCTTCCTGCTTCAATTGGAGAAGAAGGATATCAGGCGGTTACCCCATCAGAATAATATTCTAAGTGAGC
>JAKVAQ010000019.1:80095-119495 GCA_022447665.1 Crocinitomicaceae bacterium | reverse complement strand
GTCCGTTCCGCGGATGGGAGAGTATGTGGATGCCACTTTTTCTAAAAACCCCTCTCTTTTTAAGAGTGGGGTTTTTTAGTTTGTAAGATTTCGAAAATGACCATACTTACCACCCTTAATTAAACTTAGACTTTAATGCATATATATTAGGTGAACCAGGAAAAAGTGTAGGTAAAATTTTCTTAATAAGGAATTATAAGAACCCATCTACAGCAGAATCAAACAAATCTTCTAAGTCATTTGTCTATTCCAAAATTTAGAAAGCATTAAGAACTTTAAGAGATCACTACGAAATCAAACTGGATATCATCAAAGAGATGATTAAATTCTTCACCTGATCCTCGCATTTCATCATCATCATCTTCATAACACCAATCTACACTAACCGTTGCCGAAGATGCATTGAACATACGTATCAAGTCTCTGAAAACAATTGCAGAACTAGAATTGAAATACGCTAATTCAAAAACAATTTTAAACTCAGTAGGGTTGGTCTCTAATACTGATCTACATTTTTCAAATAGATTAGAGTAGAAGCCTTTAGGATCTTCGTGAATAGAACGACCTACGAAACGAATAATACAATTAGTTTCATCTAATTGAATATTTGGGGTTTTATTTGTCGCTTCTAATGTATACATCCACAGCAAATATACGAGATTTAGTATTTTCTTGAAAAATATTACACAGAAATAAAGACAAGTAGCTGATTTTACTATTCTACAATAGTCATTTCATCGACTAAATGTTTAGCATCACCGTATTTTTCGATCACAAACAGAACATATCTTATATCACAAGATATAGTTCTCTGCATGCTTTCTTCAAAGTCAATATCGCCTGACATAGCCTCCCAATTTCCATCAAAAGCACAACCAATTAACTCTCCATTCGAATTCATTACCGGTGATCCAGAGTTTCCGCCAGTAATATCATTAGTAGAAATAAAGTTTATCCATAATGTTCCGTCAGTTCCATATCGTCCGTAGTCTTTAGTCTCATAAAGCTCTTTAAGTTTACTTGGAACGATAAACTCATCGTTATTAGGATCCTCTTTCTTCATAATTCCTTCGATTGTCGTATAATAATCGTAAGTTTTACCGTCTTTGTTCGTATACTTCTTAACATTACCATAGGTTAATCTCCAAGTAAAGTTTGCGTTAGGGTAGAAGTGTTTTTTAGGATACATTTGTCTGAGTGCTTCAATGAATAGGCGATTTGATCTATCTAATTTCGCTTGAGCTGTCATTGCTTTAGGACCATTTGTTACAGATAAATATTTATCCAATAAATCAGTTGCAATAATCAATAAAGGTTCATCTTCAATAATTGATTTCGTTGGGTTTTCAATGAATTCAGCATACCTGTTTTTATCAGTAAATACCGACTTTTTGAAGTTATCATTGACAAATTTCGACCAATTACCCTCACATTTCTCATTGTAGTCAACCAACGATTTTGTTAATTGATCTTCCGGTACGTTCTTTACATACATATCAAGCATTGCAGCCAAGAGTTTTCCTTCTGTTTCAGGAAAGAAAGACTGAAATTGCCCTTTGTACGTTAATGCTAACTTACTTTTTTGATCTTCTACTGATTCTTTGTCACCACCCATAATGCCTCGCTTCAAACGATAGTGAGAGATAATGAACTTATTAATTCCTAAAGAATAGATGGCTTCAAAAAAGTACACATTGGTTGGATTAATTTCTGTCAATGTTTCATAGGCACTCGAAATATCTTTCAAGACATCACCATACCTTTCTTGACGCGCTGGCTTTTCATTTACCCACTTAGTGAAACTCGTTTCGATATCTAATTTTTGTTGGTAAACACCATTCTTATTAAGTTGCTCAGTTTGACCAATAAAATATTTCCAATAATTACTTACCTGAGCATAAGTAGAAGCGTACGCTAAACGAACTTCATCACTAGCATCCATATCTTCTTTCATGATCTCTAGTTTTTTACCTCTAATCCGTACGCGAGCAGGCTGGTCTTTTTCAACAGCCATTTTTACACCGTATGACGTTAGGTAACGATCAGTAGACCCTGGATAACCCATGATCATTGTGAAGTCATCTTCTTGAATTCCTTTAAGCGAAATAGGTAAGTGGTATTTCGGTACATAAGGTTTATTTTCCATCGAAAATGGAGCTGGTTTGTTATCTGGCCCCGCATAAATTCTAAATAAAGAAAAGTCACCAGTGTGTCTATCCCACATCCAGTTATCAGTATCTCCACCAAACTTTCCTATAGCTGAAGGTGGAGCACCTACCAAACGAATGTCTTCAAAAACTTCCGTAACGAATAAATAAAACTCACTTCCTTCATAAAATTCTTTTACATAAGCGTTGTAGTGAGTCCCTTCTTCAGCCTCAGCTACTAACTTTTCAGATAATTGCTTAATTGCGCCTGCTCTAGCCTGCTCAGGTAAATCATTAACTCCAAGCTTCTCGAACTCTTTTGTAACGTCGTCAACACGAACCACAATACTCGCAGTCAATCCTTCTACCGGCTTCTCATCTGAATAATCTTTGGCCCAAAATCCATCCGTTAAATAATCATTTTCAGGAGTTGAATTGGCACGTATGGCATCATAACCGCAGTGATGATTTGTTAACATCAATCCTTTTGGAGATATAATCTCTGCAGTACAAAATCCACCAAGAGAAACTATAGCGTCTTTAATACTTGGTTTCTTCGGATTAAAGATTTGCTTGTGACTCAAACCTAATCCTGCTGCTTTCATTGTCTTGTAAACCTTCTTTAAGTTGGTTGGAAGGTACATTCCTTCATCAGCGAATGATAAAAATGATAAAGTTATTATGAGTGATGTTACTAAAGTTTTCATACGATATTATAATTCAGATCAGCAAAAATAACGCTAAATCAATGCCAGAGGCATGAAGAGATAAATATTTTATATAAGTGGTGAAAGAGCCTGTTTAGAGGTCTATCTTTTAATGATTTTTTTGGTCGCTGTGCCTGATTTGGTTTCAACTTCAACAAAATAGACACCGGCATCTAGCATAGAAACGTCTATATATTTTTGATCAGATTCCATTATTTCTTCTCCCAAGATATTGCTAATACGCACCGAGATTAGGAATTCTTCCGTTGAAATGGTCAAATTATCTACAACAGGATTTGGAAATACACTTACTTCTAAATTGTTTTCATTAATTGAAGCGAATTCCGACGTGCTAACTTTAATATCATCAATCAATAAGATATACTCATCGTTTGAAATATTTTTAAAGGCAACGTACACCTCTTGATTAGCATAACCAGAGTCTTGAAATAAAACTGTATATCCCTCCCAATACGGAGATTCTTCAGGAATATACATCAATGTATCTGTGAAACTCGATGTAAGACTATCTGATGTGGAAATAAGAACAAGGTAAGCTTCTGGATAACTTGCATCGACCGACTTTCCCCACCAATGAAGTTTAGTAAAAGATCCTAGGTTTATTTTTGGTAAGATTAAATAGTCTTCTGATGCACCAACAGGCTCGTAATAAGATGTGCTAGCTGCACAAGTGTCGCCTCCTTCGGTGTAGTGAATCCAAGCCTGATCAAAACTTGGCGAGCTAATTACTGGAGTTTGTTCGTCTACATCAATAATAGCAAAGCTATTAGGGATTTCTACAGTGAAACTCTCTTCAATCAACATAGTTTGTGCATTGATAGTCAATGAAATAAATGCAAGAGTTGAAAAACACAGGTTCTTAATCATGATACAAAAATACAAAAGGAATTAACGGCAATAGTACTTTAACAATATTTATGAGGCTTTATTTTTAAGAGCAGTCCCTATTTTTAAGAACTTAGCGTATTAGAAAGAGTGAAGTTTGTGCAACATTGTTGCAAAACCATTTATCTTTGCGCCTGGAAATAACAAATGTCGGAAACTAATAACATAATAAGAACTAATAAATTGTCTTATCGGTATGAAGATTCAATTCCAATACAATTTCCCGATATACATGTTGATAGTGATACTCCTTTGCTAATTTCAGGTGAATCTGGAAGTGGGAAAACCACTCTTTTACATATGCTAGCAGGTTTACTAACGCCTTTAGAAGGGACAATAATGCTGAATGATGAAACATACTCTTCTTATTCAGAATCAAAAAAGGACAAATTTAGAGGAGAGAACATTGGAATCGTTTTTCAAGAAGCTCAATTTGTTGAGTCTCTATCAGTAATAGAGAATGTAACGTTGTCTCCATTTGCTGAAGGAAAAGAAAAAGCCCAGAGAGTATTGGAAAGACTAGGTGTTTTACAGCATCAATCAACCAAAACCAATAAATTGAGTACCGGGCAAAAACAACGTGTTTCGATAGCGAGAGCTACAATGAACAAAGCAAGACTAATATTAGCAGATGAGCCTACCAGCGCTCTCGACGATAAGAACTGCTCGAATGTTATTCAATTATTATTTGAAGTAGCGAAATCAAATAATAGTATATTAATCGTGGTCTCTCACGATAAACGGCTTAAACAATTCATTAATAATGTTGTAGAATTATAAGACTTGATACAGTATCTATGATTTGGAAGATAGCCTGGAAAAATATTGTACACCGACCATTGAATTCAATTCTTTGTATAGCTCTTATAATGTTGGGTACAGGAATAATTTCTTTGCTTTCCATCGTTGAAACTGAGATGGGTAATAGGTTTAAGAATAATAAGGCCGACATTGATTTAGTTGTTGGCGCAAAAGGAAGTCCGCTTCAGCTTGTTCTTTCTGCTGTTTATCATATAGATTCACCTCCGGGTAATATCAATCTTGAAGAAGCCCAGGAGTTAATGCAAGATCCATTGGTAGAAACAGCTATTCCTCTTTCTTACGGAGATAGTTTTAAAGGGAATAGAATACTAGGCACAACACCTGAATTTATCACAAATTATTCAGGAATATTGAAGGATGGTAGGTTCAATGAAGAATCCATGGAAGTTGTTTTGGGAAATAATGTTGCCGACCAAAATGGGCTTGAATTAGGAGGTTCGTTTTATGGGACTCATGGTGAAGCAAACGATGGTCATGTGCATGATAATGCAAAATATGAAATTGTAGGTATTCTTGAACAAAGCAACTCTGTTTTGGATAATTTGATAATTACTAATCTTGAGAGTGTATGGGAGATACATGGACATTATGAGGGTTCTCAAAGTTCGAATCATAATGACCATGACCATGACCATGACCATGACCATGATCACGAGCACGAACATGACTTTGACCATGGTCACGAACATCAAGAGGTAAATACTGAGGATTTAGAAATTACAGCTTTGCTCATAAAGTGCAAAACAAAAATTGCGGAACTGAGCTTACCTCGAAGAATTAATCAAGAAACGAATATGCAGGCTGCACTTCCAGGTCTTGAAATAAACAAGTTGTTTAGTAGTCTTGGTGTAGGAATTTCGACGGTAAAATTTGTAGGGGTGAGCGTAGTGTTCATGGCTGGCTTTAGTGTATTTCTTATTTTGCTTGATCGTTTGAAAAGGCGTAAAAGTGAATTGGCTGTGATGCGAACTTTAGGTTATAGCTCAGCACAACTTTTTAGTCTCTTGATTTGCGAGGGGATTATCCTGGCAATTGTTGGGTGTGGGATAGGGTTAATTATGAGTAGAATTGGAGTTTACATCGTAAACTCTAATGGAGTAGACTCATTAAATTTTAAATTACATTATAGCCTTGTTCATTCCGAGGTCTATTTAGTAGTTTTAACTTTGTCAGTAGGCTTGGTTTCAGCATTTTTTCCAGCAATTAAGGCAATGCGTACCAACGTTTCATCAATACTAAAAAGCGATTGATGAGAAAGCTTAACACAATCATGGGGCTTGTCTCAACAGTTATTATTGCGACTTTTATTTGGCTAATTATACCAGAATCCGATGATGCTCAAGAAGAGGTTGTTATAGAAAATAATGATAGCCTTCAAATAGATGAAGGTAACACCGCTATTGAGGAGGAGAATGGCGATTATTATGTTGATGATTCTATTTATTATTGGGACGAAGAGATCATGTACTGGGTCGCTGAAGGATTGTTTACAGAGCCTATACCTAATGTTATTGACGGAGATTTTGATGAAATTTCCGGGCCAACAAAAGTGGATTGGGAAACGTTATTAGCGATTAAGTATAGACTCCGTTATTTCAAGTCAAAAGATATTGAAATGTTTTCACCCGTATTCACAGATGCGTTGCTCGCACTAGATGGAAAAGAGGTGATTATTAAGGGACATGTAATTCCCTTTGATGAAGAAGGGGAGATGTTGGCTTTATCAGCAACAACTTATTCTTCTTGTTATTTCTGTGGAAATGCAAGCCCAGCTTCAATAATAAGTATGTTTATGCAGGACACCGAAAAGGAATATATTTTAGATGAGTATAGGTCCTTTAAAGGAATACTTAAATTAAATCATAATGATCCGGACCAGTTCTATTATGTGCTGGAGGATGTAATACAAATTGATGGATAGTTCAAAAGAGAATATTATTTCTATAGTTGGTTTTTTAGGTGCTGGTAAAACTACAGTACTCAAGCATTTGGTGAACAGCCTTGTTGCTGATGATTGGCAGCCTTTTGTAATCCTGAATGATTATGAAAATGCATATCTGGATGCTCAACAGTTTATTAATGAATTGGATGTAAAATCTGTTAAACCATTGAACGGGAGTTGCATATGCTGCAGTGGATTGCAAGAGTTAAGAAACTTCATCAATAGAATTCCATCGCGTGAGAAGGGGGTTACATTGATTGAAGCGAATGGTACATCAGATGCCGTTGCTCTGAGCGGATTTCTCGGAATAGGTATAGAAGAAAGATTTAATCCTCCCGTCCAAATTTCTGTAGTTAACGCACGAAACTGGCAAAAAAGAGAGGAGAACAATGAGTTAGAAGCGAACCAAATTCAGGTTTCATCGCTGATTATTTTAACGCACACGAATAATGTATCTCAAGACAGATTAGAATTTGTTATGAGAGATGTTAAACGTTTCAATAAACTGGCTCAAATAGTGAGATTTGAGGAATTAAATATTGAAGTGCTGAATATTTTAAAGCCGAGTAAAAATAAGGCGGAAAAGCTAGAGCATCAAAAGGCACATTGGGCATCTTGTTCGATCGACCTACCAGTTTTGCCTAACCGGGAAGTCATTCATAAGATTTGTGATAATTTTCCAAAAAACATCCTCAGAGTCAAAGGTTGCGCTCTAGTGGGGAATGATGAAGATTACACCTTTTTCGAGAAAACTCCATCAGGAGAGGCGAATATTAGGTTCTTTAATGGTATTCCTCCTATGGGTGCAAAGTTACTGACTGTGGGTGTTGGAAGTGATGAAGAATTGCTTAAGAATGCACTTGAAAAGGCTTTGGAATCTCACTAAATTCACTCAAATGAGAAGATAAATATATCTTCATCATCTTTTCTAAAAAAGTGCTCCTCACGTGCATATTTCTCTAATGTTCTAAGATCGTTTAGTTGATTCAAAGAGACTTTCAGTTCTTCTATACTTTTTTTCTTACGATCGATTTCATCCTGCAATTCAGCAACGTGCTGTTTCCTATTGATTAAAGTAGCAATATCGGTATCATGAATAAACAGAATATACACGGCTACAAAAGCACCGCATATTAAATACTTGTTTTTCAAAAATCCTGGAATCCTTTTCACGTTTTAAAAGTACAACCTTTATCAATGGTTGGTGACTAGGTAAAAGGGATAGTGTTAACAGGGAAATGATAAAAACTCTCTTATGGCTTGAAAGTAGAAATCACCTTCTTCGTTCCTAATTTAGCTGTAATGTAGTCTTTAGAAATAGATGGGCTTCTAGCCGGAGAGTATTCTCTTCCATAGTATATGATTTGAAGATGTAATTTATTCCAGGTTTCTTTAGGAAATACTTTTTTAGCATCTTCTTCTGTTTTCTTGACTGATTTACCGTTAGTTATTCCCCAACGCGTTAATAAGCGATGAATGTGCGTGTCTACTGGGAAACTCGGGACATCAAAGGCTTGTGCCATAACAACAGAGGCAGTTTTATGACCAACTGCCGGAAGTTTTTCAAGGGCTTCCATATTTGCAGGAACCTCTCCATTATGCTCTTCAATTAGAATATTCGAAAGGCCATATATACCTTTCGACTTCATTGGGGAGAGACCACATGGTCGAATGATTTCTTTAATTTCCTCTTCGGACATCTTAACCATGTCAAACGGGTTGTTCGCTTTCTTAAAAAGTAGAGGTGTGATTTTATTCACTCTTTCATCAGTACATTGTGCAGATAAAAGTACCGCGACAAGCAGCGTATAAGGGTCTGTGTGATCAAGAGGTACATCTACAGTAGGGTAAAGTTTATTTAATTCTTCAATAATGTATGCTGCTTTCTCTTTTCTTGTCATTTTTTTGCTTTAAATCCGTTTCCAATGAATTTCAAGAATTCTTTAAAGGTATTCTTATCAGTAAATACTTTTTTTGCAATTTCACCTTTCGTTAATTCTTCTTTTTCCTCTGGAATAATTGGCTCAGATTTTTTCTGATCAATTAGTTCTTTTCCTTCGGATTCTTCGGCTTTTTCAGTCAATCCTTTGCCAAATCGCTTTTCAGGATCATACCCTTCAAGTTCATTAGATCGTTGAAAATATTTTTGAGCTTTTTTGATATTACCCATTTGTTCAACGACCAACCCCATGTTATTGTATAGAATTGGGTCGTCCGGATCGAGCTCTAAGGCTTTTTCATAATCTTTGATTGCTCCATCCATATCACGCATTCTTGTTTTGAGAAATGCACGACAAGCGTAGCGATAGGAATAGTTTGGCTCTAATTCTAAGGCCTTATTGAAATCAAACATGCTTAAATCGTGCTTATTCAAATTGAGATAGCATACACCTCTTTTAGAAAAGCATTCTACATCATTGGGAGAAGCCTCCAGCGCCATAGTAAATTTTTTAATGGCTTTTTCCCATTCACCTTTCTCCATAAGATCAAGACCAGATAGATAATCTTTGCTTAATTTCATACTACAAATTTAATCCAAAAATGACCGAAAACGTAACGTTTCCTCTATATCGTAAATACAAAGAAATCGACGTATGGTTCAAGATAAACTCAGATTCAAGTTTTATTGAGATTAAAAAAGTGGGAACCAAGGTGCTGAAAACCGAGGTAGAAGCTGAAATATTTCCTGAGAAGCAGTTTATTCAGGATATGATATTATGTTTTGAAGGTAGATGGGAAAAAATAAGCGAGCAAGAGTATGAAACCCTTGCTCGCCATTATTAACCCAGCTTTAGAACTATTATTTGAAAAAGTTAATAAAGCATTTTTCTGGAACAAGATGAGCCGGGTCTGGGAACTCAGCATGAAGCACTAATTTGTTCATGTGGTGATGCTCAAGACTTGCCAACTTTTTTCTGTTCATTAATATAATCGTTGAATGACCATAGTGATCTGTTTTATCTAGAATGGTTTCCTCATTAAAGTCGCAGATCCAATGAGTTTCCGCCATGTTTTCCGTGTATTCTACTTCAATTGTAGGTACCGCATAATATTCGTGCTCTCCAATACCTTCCAGGTCAAACACCATTCGTAGGAATCCTCCATCTAAAATCAAGTCCTCCTTTTTGAATCCTAAATCGGCAAAGCTTACCTTTCCAATTGTAGGTTTAGTGAAGTGTACGTAAAGTTCTCCTTGATTTACTTGAATTTCTTGTGACATATTTGATAGTTTTGTTGGTATAAAGGTATGTGTAGACCCTGCGTAAAAGATTGATCGCAATCATAAAGTAAGGTGAACTTGATCATAAATAGAAATGTATAGTAAGGAGGAATTCAAAAAGCTAAAACTAGATTTCTGGTCTGGCCTTGAGAGAGAGCTTAAGGAGATGAAAAATCCGCACGGCTCAAAGGTGAACTGGATGAACTATAACACGAAGATTAATCACTTGTACTTCAGAATGGAAGTGGATGATCTAGGGGCGAGGCTTTGTATAGATTTACAACAAAGAGATCAAGGTATTCGCGAATTACTCTGGGATCAGTTTCTGGAGTTCGAAACCAAGTTAAACGCGATGTTTGAGGGAGAGTTGATTTGGGAAAAGTCCTTTATGCACTCAAATGGGCTTGAAATTTCAAGGATTTCTATTAGACTGGACGGAGTATCGTTTTATGATCAATCAAATTGGAAGATGATTTATGAGTTTCTCACAAGAAATTTCTCGAAACTAAATAAGTTTTGGTTCGAATTTGAGGAGCTTTTTAAATCCTTAATGAATTAGTACTAAATTTATAAAAACACATTGTTTAATGCATAGAAATATAGCTTACATCACAATTATAGGAACTTTAGGGTTGTTCTCATGCAATGATAATTCTGACGATAGCGTCATCACTGATGAAGTGATAGTTAACAACGAATTAAATTATTCGCCAGCAGATTTTAATAATGACATGATGATGATGGTGGATGGAAGTATAGCTTTAGTGGATGAAGTTTTCATGTCTGATTCTAGCGATATAGTTGGGAATAAGGAGAAGTTATTGTTCGAATTAGATATCTATAAAACAAGATTCGAAACAGTAGAATTTGAGAGTGGAGGTGATGCTTTTAGAACTAGTGTGGAGTCATTGGTGGACTTTTATAAGGATCAATTCACCAATAATTTTAGTGAAGTAGAAGGTATACTATTAAAGGGTGATTGGACGGACGAAGAGGATCAAGTATTGGTAGAGTTTGATGAGGCTTTTGCAGACATGGAAGGAGTCTTGATCACGAGTATTGAGCGAGAACAAGAATCATTTTCTGAGGCTTATAGTATTCAGCTGGTAGATAGAGATTATTGATAATATGAAAAAACTTTGGTTCTTCTTTTTAACTGGTATCGCAATGCTTATCGCGGCATTAGTCTTTACAGTATATATAAATGCAGAGCTGCAAAAATATCACGCCACAAAGATCCAGGAATCAGAGTTAATGAGTTTTCAGAACAGGATTGATGATGTAGGGGAGTATCTACCTATTATTGGGACAAGCGAGGATAAGGTAGACCAGTTTATTCATCTTGAGAATAAAGCAGATAAGTATTATAGCATGGCTTTAAAAAACACCTACGTATTCGTGGTTATCGTAGTTCTATTCATGCTTGTCAATACTTTTTATTACAGAAATCACGAAGAATATAGAAGGGTTTATGGAATGACCTTCGTGTTCTGTGCTATGGCATTTCTTTATTTGGGTCTAAATTCACCCTTAATAGAAGTTGAAGCTTTTAATAAAGACCTGACAATTGACCTATATGTTACTTCACATACTTTTGAAGGCTATATGTATTATATGTACATGAACAAGTCTATACTGAAGTTAATAGGGGTGCTATACCTTGGTGGGAATTTTGTTGTAGCGATTGCCTTACTTATGTTCTCGGTAGTTTTTCCAGTAATAAAACTCATTTCTACTTTATTAGTTTTCTTGACGCCAAATGCACGATATAGTAATGTATTTATAAAGGTGATTAACGCTCTAGGAAAGTGGAGCATGGCTGATGTTATGGTTGCTGGAATATTCTTGGCAGTATTCTCTTTTGCAAATATGGATGTGGCAATTGAGACTGGCTCTAAAACTCTTGTAGGCCTTCATTACTTCTTGGCTTTTGTCGTGCTCTCCATTATTTCAGGAATCTATCTTAAGAAATATGTAAAATTTAGGGCTGAAGAAAAAGAGAAATATGAGCAAAGCCTGTCACAATAGTACAGTGTTTACCAGAAGAAAGGCGGTTGGTTTAGTTCTAACTTAATGTCTGAGAACATAGACGCTTTCACATTGATTCTGAACAAAAACGTCAAATTTTGACCAGCTAATCCAACATTCGGAACCCAAGGTCCTAATTGACCAAAGGTTAATTGCGCTTCCCAACAATGCAAATCTCTCCATACCGAAAATTGGTAGTTTGTAAGATATTCGTTAGCTGCTTCGGCTTGGAGATCAAAATTAAATAGGTAGGTGAATTTCCATTTTTCTCCAAGGTTAAAATCACCATCTGCTCTAATGGTCTGAATTAAGTTGAAAGAATCAACAACTGATGTTCCATTGCTGATTGAAGCTTGAGTATATCTGATGTTGTAAGATAAGTTAAGTTTCCAAGGTATATCAAAATCAATATAATTATTATCAGTTACTAATTGATTGGTAGTAACGTTGCCATCAGTGTTTTGATCTAACTCTTTCTGTTTGCTTCGTCCATTTTGATTGGTAAAGTTTGCAGTAACAGCAGCATCTGCAGAAACAAATCTTCCTAACCCTTGGTTGTTCTGCCAAGCATAATCACTAATATCAGCACCAGTCGATTCATCATGCCCATATGGACTTAGCGTAGCGTTTGATGTAAAGTTGAAAACATTTAAGAAACGAGCAGTTTGAAGCGAAAATTGAATATCGGACAATTTCATAGAGTCTCTCAAAAAGTCATAACTACCGGTAATATTGAAACGGTCTACAAGCTTTCTTGTAATGGTGGATTCATTGATGGTGTCGTTTAGGTCTTTTTTCTTCATGGCAAGAGTATTTGCCAGACTAAAATTAATTGAAGCTGATTCCCCTCTTGACCCATCGGCATAGCGACTATTTGCAAAAGGAGAATAGAAAAAATCAGTAATTGAATCATTAGAAACTTCTTCCCAGATGCTGATATCAGGTTTATAAGTACCGCGGATTAATATGTTTAAATCATGTTTAAAGCGTGTTTTCTTATCGCCTTTGAATCGGTAATAACCATAGAAGTTTTGAGTCAAACCGCCTGAGAATTGAAGGTTTCGCGAAGATCTAAACCCGCGATTGAAAACCGTGTCTATGTCATAGGTGTCTTCGTTAACTGATCTGGTCTCGTGTTGAAAATTCCAAATTTCATTATAGGTTATGGTTGGATTAAAAAGAACCCTTCCTCCGAAAAATCTAAGATTCGACTGAACGATTGCGTTGTGTTTCACACCATTTTTTGCGTTATCTGCGATCGTTCCGAAGACATCTCCCCTAAACACAGAATCGGCTGCAATTACATTGTTAGAAGCATCCATACGATAAGAAACTTGAATGTTGTCTAAAACTTTGTTGGTACCGATTTTATTCTTTTGAAAATCGCTTAAATTAAATCTACTAACTGTAAGATTGTAAGCAGGGAGTTCGAGATTATATTGTCCAAGTGAAGAGTTTTGTTGAAGTGAGGTTTTTAGGGTCATGTTTCCTCTAAAATTTCCTGCTGTCCAATTCTTCACAACGTTCATTGACGAATTAAATTGATTGTTGAAGTACTGTGAGTTAACTGGCTGTAAACTAACTTTTGCGTTGTTGTCAGACTGAAAGTTTATATCGGACGTAAAACTTAAACTCGGGTGTGCCTTAGCGTCTTGCCTATGGTTCCATCGTACAGTCCATTTGCTTAATTGTGTTGTATCATGGAACCTACCTCTAATGTATTCATAGCGAACCAAGGTGGATCCGTTGAATTTGTAACGCTTATTGTAGGTAGTTGTATTTTCTGCTGAGAACATACCTGTGGTAAAAACAGATCCAATAAAACGCGTATCAATGTTGTCGTTTATTGGAAAATAATAACCTCCATTCGTTAGTCCAAACCCGGCTCTTTCATCGGGTAGTGTGGGGAATGGAATAATAAAACCATGTTTCTTTGAGTCATTATTCGGTAAAAAAGCAAAAGGTGCCGCTAAAGGAGTCGGTATATTAAAGATTTTCATGTAAATAGGACCAGTAACGATGCGTTCATTGGGTACGATTACAGCCTTTGTCATTTTGAAATGAAAATGAGGCGTATCGAGATCACATGTGGTGAACTTTCCATGATGTAGGTGAATCTCTTCGTTGGGGTGTATTTTTGCTTCTTCCATATGTAAGTAGCCACCTTCTTGCTCTGTTCTTACTTCTCTAATGTATCCCTGTTGTGTTTCGAAATTATACTTTATGTAATCTGCGCTGGTTTCCTCACCTTCACCTGTAAATAATGGTTTTCCAATTGGTGTTCCTGTGGAATCAAGCCCGTATGTTGCAATAACCTCATTGTTCTGGATGTCTATTTCAATTCGCTCGGCCTGCATTGTTATTCCTTCATATTCAACATATGAATCTCCATAAAGTCTAACCTTTTGAGTTTCAATTGAAGCCACAATACTATCTGTCGCCTTATATTTTACGGGGCCCTCTAGTCCCGTGTTTACTGTACCAGATTGTTGGGCAAACAAAGGAGAGGAGCTTAGCAATGTTATAATTAACAAGTTAGCTTGGATAAATCCACGTATGTTGAGAAAGGACTGCAATTTTTGGCGTTAACTTTGTTATAGAAATATTAGAATCGGCAAATCTACCATTTTTGAATTCATGAGAACTCGAGGAAATAACTTTTCATTCAACGCATTATTGTGTGTTTTAGCATTTATTTGTAATGTACATTCAGGTGCTCAGGTAGATTTACTTCCTGGAATACAGACGGTTGTGATTGATCCGGGCCATGGAGGTAAGGACCCTGGTTGCCATGGAGATCATACAAATGAAAAGACAGTAACCCTTGCAATTGGATTAAAGTTAGGAAGTTACATTGAAGAGTCTTATCCGGATATAAAAGTCATTTACACGCGGAAAACAGATGTTTTCATTGAATTAAATGAGCGTGCTCAAATCGCTAATAGAAATAATGCGGACTTATTTATTTGCATCCATGCTAATGCAGGACCTTCGGCCGCTTATGGTGTTGAGACCTATGTTTTAGGATTGCATAGAACAGAGGCACAACAAAAAGTGGCCGAGCGTGAGAACGCGGTTATAAACTTTGAAGATAACCCTAATGATAAATATGGTGGCTCCTTAACTGCCGATCAAATTATCGCTAGACAATTACAGTTAAGTGCATATTTGGATCATAGTATTATGTTCGCAACGCAATTACAGAACCAATTTGTGAACAATGTTGGTCGTCATGGAAGAGGAGTTAGGCAAGCAGGTTTCCTGGTGCTTTATAAGACGACAATGCCTAGTGTTTTAATAGAAACGGGTTTCTTAACAAATAAAGGAGAAGAAGAGTTTTTGATGGATACAGCGAATCAGACCAAAATGGCTCAGGCAATGTTTAATGCGTTTGAGGAATACAAGGTTTATTATGAATCGGCGAATCAAAATACCGTCGTAGGTGTTGAAGGAGGCCGAGATTATGGAATAGATGAATCTGAAGTCAAAGAAGACGAGATTGTTTTCAGGGTTCAAATAGCAACTTCGAGTTCACTACTTGAGAAAAATGATCCTAGATTAAAAGGTCAAGACACATGGATGTATGAGGCATCTGGGTTATTTAAGTATACCGTTGGTTTACATCGTAATTTCAACGATGCCAACGAGTTGAAAAAGGAAATGCGCGACCTTGGATTTGAGTTTGCTTTTGTAGTTGCATTCAAGAATGGAGAGCGTATAAATATCGATGAAGCGATAAAAGCTTCTGGTCAATAATTCTTCCAAATATTTAATGTAACTTTATGGTCAAATTAGATGAGTTTCATTGCTCTAAGATTTTATGAAGGTATCTAAAGAATTTAAGGTCGGTTTACTAGTAATACTAGGGCTATTGCTCCTTTTTGTAGGGGTAAACTTCTTAAAAGGAGGATCTATTTTTGGTAAGAGTAGAGAGTTTTATGCTGTTTACACTAACTCTGCTGGTTTGGCTACTTCCAACGAAGTAAAACTAAGTGGATTTAAAATTGGTCAAGTAGAAGAAGTAGGGCTTCATCCAGATAATCCTACACTTATACTAGTTAAGTTCTCTATTACTGATGATGAGCTTCAAATACCCAATACTTCTGAAGCGTGGTTAGTGACTGATTTACTTGGTACAGCCTCAATTGATATGCGTTTAGATACAATGCGTTATACCAATATTGACTATTATCAAGATGGAGATACGATTATCGCTCGAAGCGAGATGTCTATTCAGGATCAGGTGAACGAACAGATTTTACCACTAAAAAAGAGAACAGAAGAATTAATTGGTTCTGTTGAAAGTATTATTGTTTCCGTGAATGCTTTCTGGGATACATCTGCTGCATATACCATAGATGAGAGTTTATATGAAGTTCGTGATGCAATTGGAACATTTGCCGAACTTGCTCAGAACTTAAGTGTTTTAATTAGTAATGAAACTGAAATGATTGACAAGATTTTGGTTGATGTACATGCCATTACAGGAACACTAAGTGAGAAGAGTGATCAGATTTCATCTACCATTGACAACATAACTGCAATTTCGGATACGCTTGCTGATTCAGATATTAAATCAGTGATTTTAGAAACCAAGGGTACGCTTGTTGAACTTAATGGTGTTCTAGCAAAAGTAAACGATGGGGAAGGAACTTTGGGAGCATTGATGCATGACAGTACGTTATATTACGAGCTTAGGAATACGAACATACATGTTCAGAACTTGCTGCAGGATATGGAGGATAATCCACAGAAATATGTCCACTTCTCAATATTTGGTAGAAAAACCAATGGTTATACAACTACCTCCGAAAGAGAAGTTATTCTCGACAATCTTTTAGATTCATTACAAACAAAGTAAATAAAGGTCACTAGTATGACAATTAGTAGTATTGTTTTTATTCTGTTATTCTTAGGATGTACAGGGTTCTTCGCTTATAAAGTAAAATTAATTCTTTCGAATATTCGTCTAGGAAGAGATGTAGATCGAAGCGATAATAAGGGTGAAAGGTGGAAGACTATGGCGCGTGTTGCTTTAGGTCAATCGAAAATGACCGCAAGACCCATTGCTGCTGTAATGCACATATTCATTTATGTAGCCTTTATATTTACCCAAATAGAGCTCATAGAAATTATTATGGATGGCGTAACTGGACATCATCGATTCTTTATGGAGGCTTTGGGTGGTCTTTATACATTCATTATTTCTTTAATAGAAGTGCTTTCATTGTTGGCTTTAATTGCAACATTTACTTTCCTTGCTAGAAGAAATCTCTTGAAAATACCAAGATTTCACAAAAGTGAAATGACAGGATGGCCTAAATTGGATGGTAATATAATTCTATACCTAGAGTTCCTTCTTGTAATGTTCATATTTACGATGAATGGTACAGATGAAGTACTTCATTTAAGAGGAGAAAGCCATGCGGCTGGAAGTGGTGGTTTTGGATTCGCTCTTTCAAGTTGGATGGGACCTGCCTTTTTTGGTGGAATGGAAACATCAACATTATTACTACTTGAAAGAATAGGCTGGTGGGGTCACATCGTTGTTGTGTTAGGCTTTATTACCTATTTACCGTTCTCAAAACACCTTCATATTTTTTGGGCTTTCCCCAATACTTATTATTCAAAGCTTACTAAAAAAGGACAGTTCACTAACATGGAGAGCGTAACTAATGAAGTAAAGTTAATGCTTGATCCTAATGCTGATCCTTTCGCTGCGCCTCCAGTTGATGAAAATGCTGGGCCACCTCAAAGATTTGGAGCTAAAGATGTAGCTGATTTGACTTGGGCCAATATCATGAATGCCTACACGTGTACAGAATGTGGTAGGTGTACATCTGAATGCCCTGCGAACGTTACAGGTAAGAAATTGTCTCCTCGAAAAATAATGATGGATGTGCGAGACAGAGCTGAAGAGTTAGGAGAATTTAAAAGAAAGAACGGAGTTGACCAAGAAGATGGTAAAAGCTTATTGGGAGATTATATAACAGAAGAGGAAGTTTGGGCGTGCACAAGTTGTAATGCATGTGTTCAGGCGTGTCCTGTTAATATTGATCCACTTGAGATTATTATTGATTTAAGAAGATATCTAGTGATGGAAGAATCAAAACTTCCTTCGGAACTAGCGGTAATGGCAACGAATATAGAAAACAACCAGGCGCCGTGGCAATTTTCACCGGCGGATAGACTGAATTGGAAAGATGAAGCATAATCTACAAGAAGCAGAAGAAAACGGAGTAAAAATATCTCCAGTTTTACCAGATCATATTAAGAACTATATGATTGATATTGATGGAACCGTTGGGGAAGATGTTCCTAACGAAGAACCAGAAAGAATGGAGGATGCTGAAGTGTATCCCGATGCGATTGAAACAATTAATCGTTGGTATGATCAAGGGCATATCATTACATTTTTCACATCAAGAGTTGAGGAGCATAGAGAGGTAACTGAGAAATGGTTGAGAAAGAACGGCTTTAAATTCCACGGAATGGTAATGGGTAAACCAAGAGGAGGTAATTATCATTGGATTGACAATCATATTGTAAGAGCGACTCGCTTTAATGGGAAGTTCACTGATTTGATAGAAGTAGATACAACAATACAAGTTTTTAACGACTAATTATGAGTGAGTTAAGAGTGCCTACAATGGCTCAAATGATGGCGGAAGGGAAGAGTACGGATATTCTATTTTGGGTAGGGTGTTCAGGAAGTTTTGATGATAGAGCTAAGAAAATCACGAAAGCATTGGTGAAGATTTTAAATCACTGTAATGTGAACTTTGCAGTACTTGGGACTGAAGAGTCTTGCACAGGGGATCCAGCTAAGAGAGCTGGAAATGAATTCTTGTTCCAAATGCAAGCAATGATGAATATTCAAGTCTTCGATGGCTATCAAGTGAAGAAGATCGTAACGGCATGTCCTCATTGTTTCAACACACTTAAAAATGAGTATCCTGAGTTAGGGGGTAATTATGATGTGATTCACCATACACAACTTATTCAAGATCTAATTAATAATGGTCAATTGAAAGTTGTGGGTGGAGATACTTTTAAAGGAAAGAAGATTACTTTTCACGACCCATGCTATTTAGGAAGAGCGAATGATGTTTATGAAGCACCAAGAGCTGTGTTGGAAAAACTTGATGCTGAGCTTGTTGAGATGAAACGTTGCAAGACTAAAGGTCTTTGTTGTGGTGCTGGTGGTGCGCAAATGTTTAAAGAAGCTGAAAAAGGAGACAAGGAAATCAACATTGAAAGAACAGAAGAAGCGTTAGAATTGAATCCTAATGTAATTGCGACAGGTTGTCCATTCTGTAATACTATGATGACCGATGGAGTTAAGAACTTCAATAAGGAAAGCGAAATAGAAGTATTAGATGTTGCTGAGTTAATTGCTGGAGCAGCAGATTTAGTTTAAGATATGAGTAGAAATTGGGTTGATGTTAAGCCAACAGCGCTTAAGAAAGAAGAATACGAAGATATAACCTACAGAAAATGTGATGGCGTAGCCAGAATTGCTTTTAATAGACCTAACGTTCGTAACGCTTTTCGCCCAAATACTACAAGTGAATTATACGATGCTTTTTACAACGCGCAGGAAGATACATCGATTGGAGTAGTGCTGCTTTCCGCGGAAGGCCCTTCTACTAAGGATGGCGTCTATTCATTCTGTTCTGGAGGAGATCAAAAAGCTCGAGGGCATCAAGGCTATGTGGGAGATGATGGAATGCACAGACTCAACATTCTAGAGGTTCAGCGTTTAATTCGTTTCATGCCCAAAGTAGTTATTGCTGTTGTACCTGGTTGGGCAGTAGGAGGAGGACATTCTTTACACGTAGTTTGTGATCTAACCTTAGCCAGTAAAGAGCATGCCATTTTCAAGCAAACTGATGCAGATGTTACTTCGTTTGATGGGGGGTATGGATCTGCCTATTTAGCTAAAATGGTAGGACAAAAGAAAGCACGAGAAATTTTCTTTTTAGGAAGAAACTATTCTGCTCAAGAGGCGCACGAAATGGGGATGGTTAATGCTGTAATACCTCATTCAGAATTAGAAGACACTGCATATGAATGGGCACAGGAAATCCTTGCAAAATCGCCTACATCCATTAAAATGTTGAAGTTTGCCATGAACTTAACGGATGACGGAATGGTTGGTCAACAAGTATTTGCTGGTGAAGCTACGCGTTTAGCTTATATGACAGATGAGGCCAAAGAGGGTAGAGACGCGTTCTTAGAGAAGCGTAAGCCTAATTTTGATAAGAAGTGGATTGTTTGACAGATTTTCTATGCACTATTACTCTCTTTAGTGTCCAAATTGTAAAAATGAATGCAATGAGTGCGCCAAGAATCCATATTGCACCGATAAACAAATAGAATATCCCTCCACTTCCAAGTAATAAACTTATTCCATCAAGTGTGAGATAAGCTAGCGCGATAAAGCCAACTAGAGCAAGAATAGCGAAGAACAATACTACATACGAAGCGTCAACTTCTTTTCTTTTTAAGTCAATTTTGCTTTTAAATCGATTTTTATAATTTAAGTCTAATCTTAATTGTTTCCCTTGTTAGTTGTCTTTTTTATTGAGTCTTCTGTTAGCTAGAATTGACTTTTGACCGATTTCTCTTTCCAAAGGTGATTCTTGTATGTTCTGAATGATATTTGGTTCCGTGATGAAAGAATCTATTGCAACATCCTCGGTTTTATAATCTAAAGTGCTACTAGCTTCGTCAATGTTCGTGTTGGTAACTTCATGCTTTTTAAAATAGCGGTACCCTTTTTTACAAGCCGAACTAATACTGCAACTTAGAATTGAGAAAGAAAGAAAAAAATAGAAAAGGATTCTCACATTATCGAAACGGTCAGAATCAAATATTATTGAGTTTATTCAGGCTTCGTACCTATAAATGATGCGGTATTCCCGTCCTTAGAATAAGTGAACTGAAGCTTATTTTCATCCCCTAGGTATAAAAACTCTGTAATAGTTTCTGAATCATTCACTAACTGTACGTTAATACCATTCTCCGTTACCAAGGCTGTAAATGTTTCGAAATCAGTTCCCTCAATACGCACAGAATTTTTATCCATAGCGGTAGCTACTACAGTGTAGCCAGTAGATACTGAAGTTGAAACACCTTCAAAGGTTCCGTCAAAGAAACCTGTATATGTACCTTCAACTTGATATGCCGGTTGATTTTTACGACAACTAACAACGACTAATGCAGCGACAATAATTGCTAGGATAGGAAAACGTAATTTCATGATTCAATTTTTTTCAAATTTAATAACTAAAAACTTAAAATTTTCAAGGTCTTAAAACTTTACAATAAATCTTAAATTAATCCTTCTACCAGTTAAGTGATTAGGGATGGCATAATACCTTCCTCTAACATCCTGAAGCCATTGATAAGATATGATGTTCGTTACCCCGAGTAAATTAAACACATCGAGGTTCAAGGTCATTTGTTCAAATTTTTGAAAGAAGGGTTTTCGTTCCTCTCTAGGTTTATCGTAACTCAGGAAATCATACATAAATCCTAAATCAAGTCTTAAATACCCTTTAGTACGTAATACATCTTTATAACGCTCGTAGGTTGGAGGGCCATAAGGTAGCGGTGTTCCCATTAGTAAGTTCAGTGAAACTCTGAAGTTCTCATTCTTCGGCATTTTATCCTGGAAGAAAATAGAGAAAGTTAACATTTGGTCTGTCGGTCTTGGGATCCATCCAGGGTAAGTAATAGTAGAGTCTACTGCGATGTTATTAAAAGTGAATCCCGGTATTATAGTGTCTCCATCTGAATTAAAATATGTGGTATAGGAATCGTTTAGAATATCTTCTTGTGTTCTAAGGAATCCCACTCTAAAAAATGACTCAACGCCAGGAACAAATTCACCGTTTACCTTGGCATCAATACCATAAGCGTAAGCAATTGCTGAATTCTCTGCATAGTAGCGAATTCTAACATTATCAATTTCATAAGGAACAACATCCCACATGTATTTGAAGTAGGCTTCAGAAACAAACTTGAAAGGTCTGTCCCACATGGTGAAATAAATTTCGGTGCCAAGAACATTATGCCAAGATTTTTGAGAAACTACATCAGGATTAATGTCACCTAAAATACCTCTCATTGAACGATATAAGGGAGGTTGGTAGTAAAGACCAGAGGCAAATTTAACTTTCATGTTTCTTCTTCTGACCGTAGAGTCTTTAGCTAGAAAATAGCTTCGCGGTGTATAACTAATGTTTGCTCTCGGAGTAAACCAGTATTCATTGTTGTAAGCCCTGAGGCCTCCGCGTCCTCCAATCGTAAAGGATAGTTTTGCTGGACTATTCTTTAGTGTATCTTCTTTAAAGAATTTTAATCGTGTGCTATCACTTTGCTTGTGCGAATATTTTAGCTTCTTGTATACATCCTTATACCGGATCATATTTTGAGTATACTGAAAATGACCTGTAAAACGATAGGTCTCCACTAAGTTATTCTGCTTTATGACTTCTTTTAATTCTAAAGTGTTCGGATCGCCATTAGGAATAAAATATCCGGCAGAATCAATGGTGTTCCATTCGCTAAGTTCATCTTGAAAGTACTCGTACTGCGCTTTTGCTCCCCAGAAGAAATCTGCGAATCGTGCTTTTTTGTTTTCTTCAATTTTACGGTATGGAGTTGTGTAGCGACCTGTATGATAAACGTTCCCAATCCAAACGTTCAAATCATTTCTCGCATGATCTAAGAAGCCCCCAATTCCAACGTTACTAGTGGAGTCCCCAAACTCTTCTTTCCCCGGATCTGTTTCTAATTGGTTTATTAAGTATTGTCCTAGAATATCAAAGTGTTCAGATTCTACAGAATGGAAAACTGAGGCGACGTACTTGGTTGTAAGATTTTTGGAGTACCGTTTCTCAACTCCTGATGCGGCCGTAAATGTGTTAAACTTTGTTTCCTCTTCTCCTTGATAAAATACTCTTAATTGATAGGCTTCATTTACTGTACCCCAGGTTGTATTCCGCGTTTGAGGAATGAAACGGTAGTTGTTATTTGAGTAGTGACCGAGTACAAATAGTTTTGTGTATTCGGTTTCACTATCAAAATTCAAATAATAGTTTGTTAAAAGTTGATAATCAAAGAAAACTGGATTATAATCTCCTTGGGCAGGTAAAGAGTTGAGTAAATAGCCGTTATTTCTATATCTAGCCCCTGTAATATAGTTTCCACGCCGACCTGCAAATGTGCCCTCCACATGTGCCTGAGCTCCCATTAAGCTAAGTTGAGCTGATCCGCCAAAAGAATTAGGTTCTTTATATTTAATATCAAGTACAGAAGATAATCGATCTCCGTAGTAAGCATCAAATCCACCCGCCGAAAAGGTTATGTTCTCTACAAAAGAAGAGTTGATAAAACTTAATCCTTCCTGTTGGCCCGATCTCGCTAGAAAAGGACGGTAAATTTGGATTCCATTGACGTAAATTAAATTTTCATCATAATTACCACCTCGTACATTGTAGTTTGCTGTTAGCTCATTATTTGCGTTAACGCCAAGACCTACAACTTTAATGATGTCTTCAAAATTTCCAGATGAAGACGGTACTCTTGAGAGTTCAATTTCTGGAATTCCTTCCATGAATTCACCAGGTCTTCTTCCTATTACATCAACTTTGTCTAAACTCTTCTCAATTAGTCGGATTGTTCCGAGATCTTTATTTCCTGATTCGATGGCTACTTGTTCGTTCCAAGAAAAGTGGTTGATGTAGTATATTTCGATAAATAGAATAGTATTACTTTCCATTGGGATATCGAACTTACCATCTTTATCCGTGTAAAATTTCGATTCTTCTCCCTCAACTTTTATTGACGCACCTTTTAGCGGAGTTCCATCAATGCTTGTAACAANTCCGGTGACACGAACCACTTGTGCAAAGCCCGATAGGGTTACGAAAAATAGAAATATGNTAACNAGTAATTTCAAGAATTGCAAATGTAAGCATTCAAGGTGCATAGAAAACGCCATTTTTCTTCATTTATTTCTTTTGTATTCATATAAACCCAAAATTGTTAATATCCTTTGATAACAAAGGGTTTAATGTAGTGTTATTCGTCTTATTTTTGTTTTAATTCGATTTGATTATGGCAGAGGAAAAAGTAAATTATACCGAGGATAATATTAGATCATTAGATTGGAAGGAACACATTCGGATGCGTCCTGGGATGTACATCGGTAAATTAGGAGATGGAGCAATGGCTGATGATGGGATCTATGTTCTTGTGAAAGAGATTGTAGATAACTCTATTGATGAGTTCGTGATGGGGAATGGTAAGCGCATCAATGTAAAGATTAAGAATGGTGAAGTAGAGGTTAGGGATTTTGGGCGTGGAATTCCTCTTGGAAAAGTTGTTGATTGTGTGTCAAAAATCAATACTGGTGGTAAATACGATTCAAAGGCATTTAAAAAATCGGTCGGACTTAATGGGGTTGGTACAAAGGCTGTTAACGCCCTGTCAAAGAACTTCATTGTTCAATCTGTAAGAGAAGGTAAGAAAAAAGAAGCTGTATTCTCAAGAGGGGAATTGCTAGAAGATAAAAAACTTGAAAAATCTGAAGAGAGAAATGGAACTTACTTCAGTTTCATGCCAGATGGAGAAATATTTAAAAACTACAATTTTAAAATTCCCTATCTCGAAAAAATGTTCTGGAATTACTGTTACTTGAACAGAGGTCTGAGCATCTATTTCAATGGTGAAAAGTTTTATTCTGAGAATGGTTTAAAGGATTTGCTGGAGGATAATATGGAGAGTGAACCATTGTATCCTATCATACACTTAGAAGGAGAAGATATTGAGGTTTCGATTACACATATTCGTTCTTATGGCGAAAATTATTATTCTTTCGTAAACGGTCAGCATACTACTCAAGGTGGTACTCATCAAAGCGAGTTTAGAGCGGCTATTGCAAGAGTAATAAAAGATTTTTTCGGAAAGAATTACGATGCTGTGGATATTCGTCAATCCATTGTAGCAGCAGTTGCAGTAAAGGTAATTGAGCCTGTTTTCGAATCTCAAACGAAAACTAAGTTAGGTTCGTTAGAGGTTGAGCCTGGTGGAAAGTCAATGAGGGCTTTTATTTATGATTTCTTGAAGGAGAAACTAGATAATTATTTACACAGACATCCTGAGGTAGCCGAGGTCATTGAAAAGAAGATTAAACAATCGGAAAAGGAACGTAAAGATCTTCAAGGTATACGCAAGCTAGCAAGAGAAAGAGCTAAAAAGGCAAGTCTTCACAATAAAAAATTAAGAGACTGTAGAGTGCACCTCAATACCAAAAAAGAAAATGGTCCTGAATCTACTATTTTTATAACCGAGGGTGATTCGGCTAGTGGGTCCATAACGAAAGCGAGAGACGTGAATACACAGGCTGTATTTAGTTTGCGTGGTAAACCGCTAAACAGTTTTGGTTTAAGTAAAAAAGTGGTGTACGAAAATGAAGAGTTTAATTTGCTTCAAGCTGCACTTAACATTGAGGATGATATTGAAAATTTAAGGTATAATAGAGTGGTTATAGCAACTGATGCCGATGTCGATGGTATGCATATTCGCTTGTTGCTTCTGACCTTCTTTTTGCAGTTCTTTCCTGAACTTGTTCGTAATGGACATGTTTATATATTGCAAACACCTCTATTTAGAGTTAGAAACAAAAAAGAAACGATTTATTGCTATTCCTCTGAAGAAAAAGCGAATGCAATAGAAAAGCTAGGTAGAAACCCAGAAATTACTCGATTTAAAGGATTGGGTGAAATTTCACCTGATGAGTTTTCAAACTTCATAGGTGAGGATATGCGTTTAGATCCAGTAATTATAGGTAAAGACGCTAAGATTGAGGATATACTTGACTTTTACATGGGTAAAAATACGCCAAGCAGGCAGGAGTTCATTATTGATAATCTGAGGGTAGAAGAGGCAGTAGAAATGTAAAAGAATCGAATTTTTTGATTTTTGAGTCCAAGTAGTATTCTGTACATTTAAGTAGATGAAACATTTAACATTTCTGATATCATTTTTCGTGCTGTCGTCGTACAGCTTTGCACAAGAAAAGGGGCAAGTGAGATTTCTTGTAAACGTTGATAACGGATACTTTGAAGTAGTTATAAATGACACGCTATACTTGAAGAAGTTCAAAGACTCCCTGCCAGCAGGTAATTATAAAGCTGAAATATGGTCGCCCGGATATGTTACTGAGAATACTGAGTTTACTATCGAGTCGGGTAAAACAACTGACGTAGAACTCACCCCTGTGCACAACAACAATTTTACACAATACGAATACGACTATAAAGAATACAGGAATAAGTTTCATAAATCACTCACAGTTCCTCTATCTGTAACCATTGCTTCTGCTTTATATTCTGGAACAGTAATGCTGAGAATGTATAATTTCCGAAAAGCAACTTCTGAAGAATTGACCTTGTACGATCTTTCGTCTTCATCATCTGAGGTTGTGCAGATTAAAGAGCGCATAAACATGTTAAATGACAAGTTCACTTACAACAGGTCTTTATTCTATACTGGGTCGTTGCTTACAACTTTGTTTGCGGGATATACAATTGTTTCGTATTTGAGGTTTAAAAGAAGATATAAAGAGCCAACTTACAATCAAGACAGTCCATTCAAGGATCGGTTTACTTTTATTCCTCATCTCACTGGCTTCACCATGCAATTAAAATTTGGGTAATGATTCGACTAAAAATTATCATATTATCTGTCTCTTTTTTGATGATCTCCTGTGTGAAAGATGTTCCTGGGATTTCGGATATGAGTGATAATATATTCGATCCTGATTATGATGGAGATAAATGGTATGAAGTGTCTGATGTGTATCAGTATGTTAATAGTGTTGGTCTTCCTAGAATCAGAATAAACTTAGAGATTCCGAGTGAGTTCTTGCCAAAGTTGGTGCCTAATTCATTTAGTGTAGGAATAAGGTTTGAGGGTGATGACTGGATTAATACAGGTGCTACTGTTGTTTCTGATGGTGATTTTGAAATAGCATTAGACACATCTCCTAATATAGATGGATCCTATTGTTTCGAGGTTGGCGTAATCAGTGACATAGATGAGGGGATTATAAATATTTTCCCTGATTGTGCTTCTCTCTAGTTAGAGATCAATTAAGATCCGAATTTCATTGCTTAGTTATTAGTGTTATTAAGTTTTTCTAGATTAGAAAAAATGACCGTTCATGCTATGAGAAATCATATGATTTTTATGATTCTATCCTTTTAATGTGTATCATGTACAATTTCCTATTTCGTATCTGGCTACAGAGAGTCGGGTTGGATACAAGTCCTTTATGAGAGTACTAATACGTATTTGTTAATAAAATCAGTGTATTGTGAGTTCATTTAATGGGAGTTCTCGTTAATTTTGGAGTTCCATTATGAGTGACGATAATATAGAGGAATACGACGATTTTGAGGAAATGGATCCTTCATCAAATAGTGATGAAAACGATAACATTATTCCAATGTCCGGTCTTTATAAAGATTGGTTTCTCGATTATGCATCCTACGTAATTCTTGAACGTGCAGTTCCTGCTTTGTTGGATGGTTTTAAGCCCGTACAACGAAGAATCATGCATTCCATGAAGGAAATGGATGACGGACGTTACAATAAGGTTGCGAATATTATCGGTAATACAATGAAATATCATCCGCATGGTGATGCTTCCATTGGCGATGCCTTGGTTCAAATGGGACAGAAAGACTTGCTTATTGATATGCAAGGAAACTGGGGAAATACCTTGACCGGCGATTCTGCTGCAGCTCCTAGGTATATTGAAGCAAGAGTTTCAAAGTTTGCTAACCATGTAGTATTCAATCCGAAGACAACTGAATGGATTAATTCATACGACGGAAGAAATAAAGAACCAGTTCTTTTACCGGTTAAGTTTCCTTTATTATTAGCACAAGGAGCCGAGGGTATAGCAGTGGGGATGGCTTGTAAAGTCATGCCGCACAACTTTAATGAGTTAGTTGATGCTTCAATCGCTGCCTTAAGAGGGAAAAAGGTAGATCTTGTTCCTGACTTCCAAAACGGTGGTTTAGCGGATGTAACGAATTATAATGAAGGCCAGCGCGGAGGGAAGGTTCGCGTTAGAGCGAGAATTCAGAAAGAGGATTCAAAAACGCTGAAAATAATAGAGATACCATTCGGTACGACGAGTACAAGTCTTATTGATTCAATCTTAAAAGCCAACGACAAGGGCAAGATTAAAATCAAGAAAATAGAAGACAATACTGCCGCTGAAGTAGAAATTGTAATTCATTTGGCTACTGGTGTTTCACCAGACAAGACAATTGATGCGTTGTATGCCTTTACCAATTGTGAAATGTCTATCTCGCCGAATACCTCGGTAATTATTGATAATAAGCCACATTTCATGAGTGTCAATGACATTCTGAAAATGAGCACAGAGAATACGGTTCACTTGCTTAAGCGTGAGCTTGAAATTCGGAAAGGTGAATTAGAAGAATCTTGGCATTTTGCTTCTCTTGAAAAAATATTCATAGAGAACAAGATTTACATTGAGTTTGATGGTAAAACTTATGATGAAGCGATTGAAGTAACGCATAAATTACTTAAGCCTCACATAAAACATCTTAAACGAGAAGTAACGGATGAGGATGTTAAGAAACTCCTAGAAATCAGGATGCGTCGAATTACGAAACACGATGCAGAAAAAGCAGATACTTATATCGCTGGCCTAGAGGAGGAGTTGAAAGAGATTGAGCATAACCTTGCTAACATTATTGATTTTGCAATTGATTACTTCAAAGACTTGAAAAAGAAGTTTGGAGAGGGAAGAGAGCGTAAGACGGAACTTAAAGTATTTGATACAATATCGGCGAAGAAAGTAATTGTGGCCAATAAAAAGCTGTACGTTGATATGAAAGAAGGCTTCATCGGGTACAACCTTAAAAAAGCTGAATTCATTGCCGATTGTAGTGATATTGATGATGTTATTGTATTCTTTAAGTCAGGAAGAATGCTTGTTACAAAAATTGCCGATAAGAAATTTGTAGGCAAAGGTATTGTGCATGCTGGAATATGGAAGAAAGGTGATAAACGAACAATTTATCATTTGATTTATAGAGATGGCGGAGAATCTGGACCTTCGTTTATGAAGAGATTCTATGTAAACAGTATTACACGTGATAAGGAATACGATTTGACAGCTGGGACAAAAGGGTCCAAAATGCTATATTTCTCTTATCATCCAAATGGAGAGAGAGAGTTGGTTACTGTGCAGTTACGACCTCGTCCGCATCTAAAACGAGTGCGATTTGATATTGACTTTGGTGATTTACTAATTAAAGGTAGAGCGAGTAAAGGTAATCGAGTTACGAAAGATATTATTTCTAAAATTATTCAGAAAGAAGTAGGTGAATCTACTTTGGCAGCTCGTAAAATCTGGTGGGATGACGTAGTTCAGCGTCTAAACGTGGATGAAAGAGGGACTTATTTGGGGGCCTTCAAAGGAGATGATAAAATTCTTACGATCTATTCTTCAGGAGAATTAAGGTTAACGAATTTTGATTTAGCACTTCGTTTTGGTGACGATTTGATCCATATTGAAAAATGGCATCCAGATAGGCCTATTGCCGCGATTTATAAAGATGGATCCAAGGATTTACATTATGTTAAACGCTTCTTAGTAGAGGTTAAATCGGATAAGAAGACAAGTTTTATCTCGGAATCTGAAGGATCAGAGTTGGATGTAGTAACAACTGCGTATCAACCAAAGGCCAAAATCATTTACAATAAACGTCTAAAGGAAACTAAAGATCTTCCGGACAAGGAAATTGAACTTGATGAATTTATTGACATTAAAGGGCAAAAAGCGCAGGGAAATCAGTTGACCAAGTTAAAGGTTAAAGAGATTCAGCTTATGCATGCTATAGGTGGGGATGAGCCTTGGCCGGAAGAAGAGAAGGAAGAAGCCGAAAAAAGCGAGAACACCTCTTCGGCAGAGAGTGCAGCCGAAGAAATTAAAATTGATTCTACGAAGGATGAAGGACCGATTGAAGTAGAGTGGGACCTAACTGAAGATGAAGAAAAATCGAAAGAAAAGAAGAATCCGATTAAAGATCCTGAAGATGAAGATCAAACTTCTCTATTCTAGTCTTTTACTCTTTATTTTTTCGTGTGGAACAAATCTCACGTATCATCAGATAAATTCTGGAACTTACAATTCAGACGCTCATTCACGAGGACTTGGTTATCAAAACGATGTACTTGTTGTAGCAGGAAGTAATGGCTATTTTAAAATTCAAGACCTAGGGACATATGCTAGATTGGATACTACTGGCATTATTGCTGGAATTGAAGATATTCGCGATGTAGAGGTACTGGAAGATAATTCCATTTTTCTTTTAAATTCTGGAGAGAAAGGTTTAATACTCAAAAAGAAATATGGAGTAAATCTAATGGATACGGTTTATGTCGAAGAAGGCGTTTTCTTGGATGGGATGAGTTTTTGGAAGTCTGAACCGCACATAGGTTTAGCTTTTGGTGATCCTATTGATAATAAAATGCATATCCTAAAAATCAATTCTACGGGGGATTCTGTAAAAGTGATAGACAAAGTGCCACTGGCCCAAGATGGTGAGGCAGGTTTTGCCGCAAGCGGCACAAGCATCCAAGTTATTGAAAATACGCCAATAGCATATATTGGTTCTGGCGGCTGTGAAAATCCGCGTTTATATTTTACAAATGATTTTGGTGAAACTTGGAGTTTCAGAGATACTCCAATGAAAGGTGGTACCTCTAATGGGATCTACAGTCTTTACTTTTGGAATGAGAATGAAGGTATCATTATCGGAGGAAGTTATGTTGATTCTACAGATAATGAAAGAATGTGCTTTTATACGGGGGATGGCGGAAAAACATGGGTAGAAAGAAATAAAGGGCTTCCTGGTTATTGCTCGGGGATAAGTGGTGATGAGAATGGAGATTTTATTGTGGCAACAGGAAGAAACGGTACCTATTACACGTTAGATCAAGGGAAACATTGGAAGTTGCTTTTTCATGAAGCATATTATAGTGTGATAGTAAAGGAGAACAAGATGATATTCTCAGGGAAGGGTGGGAAATGGTCCGTTTGGGAGTATTCTGGCATTTGATCTAGTTGAAAAAATCATCTAGGAAAGCTAGCCTTTCATTAATCCAATTCTCAATGTAGTTTTGCTCAAGTTCAGGATCAAGATTTAACTGCCAGGTTTTATTTTCATTTTCATATTGCCCGGTTACCTTAAGATTATCGAACTTCTTACTAAAAATATCAAGAAGATTAGAAGAAGAAAAAACATCTAGTCGAAGTTCATTCCATCGATCCGTAACCTCAGAATTGAAATTATCTACATCAAGCTCTATCAGTCTTGAAAATAAACCGTTAGATATAACTATTGATGAGGAAATATTATTTCCGAATGCATCTTTGCCCCATGTTGCATCCAAATCCCACGGGACAATTATAAATTTATCGCCTTGTTCTCTTTGAACGAAATACCAGTTCTTACCAACATTGTCATACGCTCCGGCCATATTCACGAACAGATAATAGTCAATAACATTACCCATTTCAAGATGATCGAATATTTCATCTTCAAATGTATTGTCATCACTTTCAACGATTAATTTGCAAAGCTCTTCAAATGACTCCCACCTTAATGAGCTAGAATAACTTGGGTAAACTTGTTCCCATTGCGCCCAAATAGAACCGCTCGGTGTATCATCGGGAACTTCCTCAAATTTGGTGTGAATTGAATTGTCAAGCCCTTTATAGAGTGAAGACTCTTCTTCCAAGTCTAAAAGATCTACGGAAAGATCTTCGTTGAGCGAATAGAGTCCTAGGTTTTCATTGTTGTGGTAAACTTCAATATAATGCCCCTTTATGGCGATGTTGCTTTGATCAGAGCTCATCAAATCCCATATTTCGAAACTAGCAATGTTTCTCATTCTAGATTGGTCGATATACATCGCATCTAAAATCCAATCTTCTGATGAAGTCATGTTGAATAGAGTTTTTTTAACAGCTGTATTCTTTTCAATGCTATTGTAGATTCTAAAACCAAATGATTTTTTGTCATACGCAAGACTCGATTTGCCTCGATATTCTGTGCCTGCCCAGAAGGTATCGTTAACTTTATCTAATTGATTATAGTTAATAGTAATTTTGGTGGGAACTTTAGTTGTTGCATTAAAATCATTTTTGGTTACTATTCTTAACATTGGAGTTGTAGTGAATTCAATTGTAAAATCTCTTATCTCGTTATCGTATTCTATGGAAATAGGGTAGAGCACTCCATGTTCCAGGGTGCCAAAGTGATTTATTTGGTTATTAATTAATTCGGTAGTCCCGAACATTACCCTTGACTCATCATTAAATTCTGTAAAAGGGTTGAAGTTTTGTATTGAACTGCTATCAAGGCAGAATTTTATAGCGCTCGAATTTTCATCTAAAAAACAGTCCTTATTGTCAAAACGGATTAAAATTGGGAGTTCTAGTTCTGAATTAGGATATAAGTCATATAGAAGATCCTCCTTCTTACAGCCGATGATAGACAATAAAAGTAGGCCTAGAACTACATATTTAAACTTAATCTCTTTCAATATTCAAGGTGTAAATTACTCTTAGAAAGTAGAAATTAAAGGGAATCTCATTATCTGTATTTCGCTGGTAGGCCAAGGATAAATCAATAATATTGTTGTTGAAGTTTAGCTTATCTCCTATGACAATTCTTAACGCATCAAATTCTGCCTTTGTGTAAGGTGTGAAACTTCGAAATAGTTCTGTGCTAGAATAAAACTTGTGAGTCTTTTTATTCCATTTGAATCGACCTCTAAACCTATATTTGAAATCAGATTCATACTCTGGAGTAAAAGTGAACATATTGGTAAAGCGGTGTTGATAGCGTAATCTTAAATTGAAGGAAAAATCTTTGGCGAAAGGTTGTTTATAATTGAAGTCTAGATTGTATCGAAGATCGTTTCGAAATTCCTGATTACCGCCTTTCGTATATGAGTATCTGAAATCACTTGCGATACTAAAGTTTTTGGATATTTCGTAGTTGACTCCTGTTTCGGCCATACACTCATCTAGTGATAAGGCGTTATTATTGGTTCTAAGTTGACTTTTAAGGCCAAACTCCCATTTCTTCAATGAGTATTTTAGTCCTGCACCAGTCCAAAACCCTATATCTTGAATAGGTACAAGTGCTTGTGACTTTGCGGTTGTAATCATCGCAAAAGATAATAGGATCAGTATGTATTTAGGTAGTTTCGTTCTATGTTATTGAAATTTTAAAGTTACGTAACAATTAGTTTATATGACACAATCTAAACTTTCAAAAAGTTTTGAAAGTTCAGAAATGTTATTTACATTTGATCCATGGAAATTAAAACAGCAAAAGAAAAGTTTATTCAATCTTGGGGGAATTTTGGTAAAACTTGGGGCATAAATAAAACAATGGCTCAGTTGCATGCTTTGCTATTAGTAAGTGATGAGCCGTTATCTACTGAAGATGCGATGGAAAGACTGCAGATATCAAGAGGAAATGCCAATATGAATATCCGCGCTTTAATGGATTGGGGACTAGTTTCCAAGGTCACTAAGATGGGAGACAGAAAAGAATATTTTGAAGCTGAAAGGGATGTGTGGCATATTGCGCGCTTAATTGTCAGAGAGAGAAGAAAAAGAGAAATTGAACCTATGCTTGCTGTGATTGAAGAGTTAAAGGAAGTGAGTCTTAGCGAGGTCAATAGGGAAGAAGAACAGGAGGAAAAAGAAAGATTTTCAGTACTGCTTGAGGATATAGATCAATTTGCAACTAAAGCAGATTCTATTTTGGACAAGTTTCAAAGATCGGATGAGAACTGGTTTTATAGATCGTTGGTCAAATTAATGAAGTAAAAAAATTTCCAACAGAACTTTCAATAAATACTGAAAGTTCAATAATTAATAATTATGAAGAATCTATTTTATGTAAACATATGGCTGTATGCAATGACTTTGTTCATGTACATCACTCTATATTCGGTTTATTATTTCAATCGTTATTAGGGTTTTCTCAGATAATAATGGCTATTCTTTTGGTAGCAAGGATCACAGAGATAAAATCTAACTTAAAAGTTCATTTACTATTCTATTGGTTCGTAACGATTGGTTATTTAATATTCTTTTCAGTCCAAGAGCCAATGAGAACATTTGAATTTTCATACATGGTATTGACAGTAACTGTTTTACCACTAGTAATTGCAGGCTACTTTACTTATATAACTTATTTGGTGAAGAGATGGAAAGAAAAAGGGGAAGAATAAAATAAGATCAAAAAAAATTTAATCCAAAACTTTCAAATATTTCTGAAAGTTCCAAACTAACAATTATGAAAACACTTAAAAATTATACCTTAATCTACGATGAGGATTGTCCTTTATGTAGAAGTTATACAGAAAGGTTTATTGCTAAAAAAATGCTGGATGAATCTGGAAGAAAACCGTTCTCAAAAATTTCAGAAAAAGAAAAAATCCTTATTCACCCTGAAGTTTCAAGGAATAAGATAGCCCTAATTAATAACAGAACAGGGCAAGTCACCTATGGTCTTGATAGTATTTTAAAGGTGCTTTCTCCAAATTATCCAATGATATCGAGGTTAGTTAAACTTGGTTGGGTGAAAAGTGTTCTACTCGCGTTATATGCCTTTATTTCATACAACAGGAGAATATTCATGCCTGTTAAAACTATTGATGGAAAAATACAGTGCTCTCCAACGTTCAATTTAAAGGCTCGATTGGTCTTGATTTTTATTTCTACAACACTATCATGGTTAGCGTTAACCTTATATTCACCTCTGTTGGATGAATTTGTAGCTATCTCTTCTTCCGGCGTAGAGCTATTAGTAGCCTTTGGTCAATTAATATTTATGTCATTTTTTACCCTAGGCTATAAAAAGAATCGTTGGTTAGATTATTTGGGAAACTTATCGGTCGTTTCTTTAATTGGCAGTCTAGCACTTATTCCTATCGTACTTTTAGACCTATTCATTGAAGTAGATTCTCTTATTGCTCTTTTGTGGTTTAATACCTGTCTTACATTCATGTTCTTAGAGCATTTTAGAAGGATAAAAATCTTAGAATTATCGAAATTACTTTCCGTAGCTTGGATAGGTTATCGACTAATAATCTTAATTGTTTTAATATGAAAATTGTAATTGCTGGGGGGAGTGGTTTTCTCGGTGAAGTTTTAAATAACTACTTCAGGAAACAAGGTCATGAAGTAATGATTATATCAAGATCTAAACCAAAGTTTGACTGTACTTTCTCAAAATGGAATGGTAAAACAAAAGGAGAGTGGATTCAAGAAATAGAGGGATGTGATGTTTTGATCAATTTAGCTGGGAAATCAGTTGATTGTCGATACACGAAAGGAAACAAAAACCTGATTATGAGCTCTCGAGTAGATTCTACTGCAATTTTACACAAGGCTCTTTCAAGTTTGAAAAACAAGCCTAAAATATGGTTGAATGCAGCTTCTGCAACAATTTATAGGCATTCGTTAGATAAATCCATGAGCGAAGAAAATGGAGAAATCGGTACGGGATTTTCTGTGGATGTATGCAAAGCTTGGGAAAATGCTTTTTTTAAGGAATCTCATAAAAATGTTCGACAAGTGGCTTTAAGAACGAGCATTGTTATAGGTAATACCGGAGGAGCATTAAAACCCATAAAAAACCTTGTGAATATATTTTTTGGAGGAAAACAAGGTAAGGGAGATCAAATGTTCTCTTGGATTCATGAACTCGATTTTGCTCGAGCGGTTGAATATATTATTAAAGCAGAAGATATAGCTGGAGTAATAAACATTGCATCAACTATGCCTATTACCAATGAGACGTTCATGAAAACGATGCGAAAGTATTTGAAAAGACCATTTGGATTTCCGATGCCTCCATGGCTTTTAGAGGTAGGGGCATTTTTTATCGGGACTGAAACTGAATTAATATTAAAAAGTAGATATATCAATCCGAAAACACTAAGTGAAAAGAATTTTAAGTGGATTTATTCGGATATAAATCAAGCACTTAAAGATTTGATCAAGGAAAAAAATCAGAAAACTTTGATTATTTGAATTTCTTTCACTTAAATTTGTCTCCGAATTATGAACAGAATACATCTACATCATCATTTGCACTTAATAGCTCAAGCTAGGTAAGAAGATATGTAGTCTTATGATATTCAAAACCCGCTTGAGTAAATCAGGCGGGTTTTTTGTTTCAACTTCCCACTAGACTTACTCAGGCAAAACAAGAAATAAAAATGAGTAAGTTAAAAATAGCCATTCAAAAAAGCGGACGCCTTCAAGAAGATTCATTAAAGCTTCTTTCCGATATTGGAATTAAGGTAGATAATGGAAAAGATCAATTGAAAGCAAACGCGGTCAATTACCCTATCGAAATCTTTTATCTCAGAAATTCTGATATCCCTCAATATGTGAAAGATGGTGTTGTGGATCTAGCTATTGTTGGAGAAAATCTTTTGGTTGAGAGAGAAATGGAGTTGCCTGTGGTGCGTAAACTAGGCTTTTCTAAATGTAGAGTTTCGCTTGCGCTTCCCAAAGGTAAAGTTGTTAACGATATCCAGGGGTTTCAAGGAATGAAAATCGCAACCTCATACCCGAACACCGTACGAAATTTTTTAGGCGAAAAAGGAGTTGAAGTATCATTACATAAAATTTCAGGCTCTGTAGAAATAGCTCCTAATATTGGTTTAGCTGATGCAATCTGTGATATCGTGAGCACTGGAAATACATTGTTTAAGAACGGATTAGAAGAGTCTTTTACAATTCTTAAGTCAGAAGCTGTATTGGTAAAGAACCCAAACATATCTGAGGGTGTTCTAAACTTAATAGAAGATATAGCTTTTCGAATAGATGCTGTTCTACGAGCACGTAATTCAAAGTATGTCCTTATGAATGTGCCGAATGATAGAATAGCTGAAGTAACAAAAATATTACCCGTACTAAAGAGTCCTACTATCTTGCCTCTAGAGGAAGAGGGCTGGAGTTCATTGCACTCCGTGATTAACGAAGAAGATTTTTGGAATGTTATTTCAGATTTAAAGAAAGCAGGAGCCGAAGGTATTTTAGTTGCTCCAATAGAAAAGATGGTATTGTAATGAATGTAATAGAAAAACCGAAAAAAGAAAGCTGGGGAGAATTGTCTCAAAGACCGACCCTTGATGAAAAAGATCTTACGAATGTAATTTCAGAAATCTTCGAAAACGTTAATTTAAAAGGAGATAGCGCCTTATTTGAATATGCTTTAAAATTTGATGGAGTAGATCTTGTCTCCTTGATTCCAACGCAAGAAGAAGTTAATCAAGCGAGAGGTTTAGTTAGTGAAGAACTTAAGCAAGCCATTGATATAGCGAAGAATAATATTGAGAAATTTCACGCATCTCAGGCTTCAAAGGTGGTTAAAGTGAGTACGACTGATGGAGTTGAGTGCTGGCAAAAATCAGTAGGAATAGATAAGGTAGGAATTTACATACCTGGTGGTACCGCTCCTTTGTTTTCGACTATTTTAATGCTTGCGATTCCGGCAAAACTTGCTGGTTGTAAGGAGATAGTATTATGTACTCCTCCAAGCAAGGAAGGGAAGATAAACGAAGTAATGCTATATGTAGCGGATCTTTTAGGAATTGATAAAATCTTTAAAATCGGAGGAGCTCAAGCTGTTGCAGCTATGACTCTCGGAACTGAAAGTGTTCCTCAGGTTTATAAAATATTTGGACCAGGTAACCAGTACGTAACTGCCGCCAAACAGTACAGCTTAAATTTAGGAGTCGCAATAGATATGCCTGCCGGTCCGTCAGAATTGCTAGTGGTATGTGATGCTAATGCTAATCCTGCCTTTGTCGCTTCAGATTTATTGTCACAGGCTGAGCATGGAATTGATAGTCAGGTTATCTGCTTGTCGGATTCTGAAAATTCACTCTATGAAGTGATACGAGAAGTGCAGTCTCAAGTAGAGCAGTTGTCGCGAAAAGATATTGCGAAAGAAGCTTTAAAAGCTTCCCGTTTTATTTCATTAGAAAATAGAGATGAAATCGTTGAGTTCTCCAATCTTTACGCTCCAGAGCACCTAATTATCAATACTGTTGATGAGGACTATTATATTGAAAACATATCGAATGCTGGTTCAGTATTTTTAGGTCAATACACTCCTGAATCCGCTGGGGATTATGCATCTGGAACGAACCATACACTTCCAACTAATGGCTTTGCTAAACAATATAGTGGCGTCAATTTGGATGCCTTTGTAAAGAAAATTACCTTTCAACGCATAACAAAAGAAGGTATTCAAAATATCGGTCCGGCAATTGAATCAATGGCGGAAGCAGAAGAACTACAAGCACATAAAAACGCCGTAACACTGAGATTGAAATCGTTATCATGAAGAATATAAATGATCTTATAAGACCACACTTAAAAGGTCTAAAACCATATAGTTCCGCTAGGGATGAGTATGTTGGTGAGGCCTCAGCTTGGCTCGATGCTAACGAAAGTCCTTTGGATAATGGAATTAATCGTTATCCAGATCCTTATCAAACCCGGATCAAGGAATTTTTAGCAAAAAAGAGCAATATAAATGTTGACCAGATATTGGTGGGAAATGGCTCGGATGAAGTAATTGATTTATTGTTTAGAGCATTTTGTGAACCAGGTGCGGACAACATTATTATTAATCCTCCTACCTATGGTATGTATAAGGTTTCAGCCGATATTAATGGGATAAGTTACAAAGAAGTACCTTTAAACGAAGATTTTAGTTTAAATCCTTCAAAAATCTTGTCTAATATCGACGGAAACACCAAGATGATATTCATTTGTAGTCCAAATAATCCTACAGGGAACATAATGAATTACGATGACATTTCTACTATCGCATCAGGCTTCAATGGATTGGTGATTGTGGATGAAGCTTACATCGATTTTACCCAGAAAAATAGTTGGATTAATAGTTTAGATAAGTTTTCAAATATTGTTGTTATTCAGACACTTTCAAAGTCGTATTCAGCAGCAGGGTTACGTGTGGGGTTTTTGTATGCTAACCCAGAAGTCATTGCGATATTAAATAAGATAAAACCTCCATATAACGTCAATGCTTTAAGTCAAAAAGCAGCCCTTGAGGTATTGCAAAATGAAGATGTTAATAAAAAGGTGCTTGATGATATTCAATCAGAAAAGATCCGTGTAAAAACTGCGCTTGAGAACATGGATTTAATTAAAAAAATCTATCCTTCTGACGCAAATTTTTGGCTAGTTCAAGTAGATGATGCAAATGAAGTATATGAAAAGCTCATTAATAAAGGGGTAGTCGTAAGAAATAGATCTACTCAATTGAATTGTGAAAATACCTTAAGGTTGACCGTAGGGAATAAAACTGAAAATGATCTGCTCATCACCGAGCTAAAAAAAATATAAGCATGAAAAAAGTATTATTTATAGATAGAGACGGTACAATTGTAATTGAACCACCAGTTGATTATCAACTAGATAGTTTAGAGAAAC
>JAKVAQ010000019.1:28826-80085 GCA_022447665.1 Crocinitomicaceae bacterium | reverse complement strand
AGTTTACTATCCAGGTGCCTTTCAGTATTTATCTCGTATTGCCGAGGAGTTAGATTATGAGCTAGTTATGGTGACCAATCAAGATGGATTGGGAACAGATTCTTTTCCCGAAGAAACCTTTTGGCCGGCTCAGAATAAGATTATTGAAGCATTTAAAGGTGAGGGGGTAGAGTTTGATGAAATACTTATTGACCGATCTTTTCCTAAAGATAATGCACCTACAAGAAAGCCGAGGACAGGGTTGTTGACGAAATATATTGAGGGTGAATATGATTTAGCAAATTCTTATGTACTGGGTGATCGAGAAACAGATATGGAATTGGCTCAAAACCTAGGTGCGCAAGGAATATTTATTGGTGAAAATTCTTTAAATGCTGCACTTAGCACAACTTCATGGAAGAGAATTTATGAGTTCTTAAAATTTGGACGTCGAGTAGGGAGTGTAAGTCGAAAGACGAAAGAGACTGATATTCAGGTTAAAATGGACTTAGATGGTTCAGGTAAATCCGAAATTTTAACCGGAATCGCATTTTTTGATCACATGCTGGAACAAATATCCAAGCACGGACAAATAGACCTAAATATTAAAGTTGACGGTGACCTAGAAGTTGATGAACACCATACTATTGAGGATACGGCACTGGCACTCGGAGAGGCCTTTGCTCAATGTTTTGAGAACAAACTTGGTATAGAGCGATATGGATTCGCTTTGCCTATGGATGATGCTGATGCACAGGTGTTAATAGATTTTGGTGGAAGAAATTGGCTTGAATGGGAGGCGACATTTAACCGTGAAATGGTTGGGAAAATGCCTACTGAAATGTTTAAACACTTTTTTAAATCTTTTACAGATACAGCAAAGTGTAATTTGAATGTCAAAGCCAATGGTGAGAATGAGCACCACAAAATTGAGGCTATTTTCAAGGCATTCGCTAAATCAATAAAAATGGCAAAGAAAAGAAGTATTAATGAGGCGTTTTTGCCTTCTACAAAAGGTGTCTTGTAATGAAAATAGCCATAATTGACTATGGGGCAGGAAATGTTAAGTCGGTTCAAAATGCACTGAATAGACTTGGGGTGGAAAGCTTTTTGACAGATAATCCTGAAGAAATTAAAACTGCTGAAAAAGTTGTTTTTCCTGGTGTGGGGCATGCTAAAGCAGCGATGGAGATTCTTGAACAAAAACAATTGGTTGAAGTTATCCAAAATTTAACTCAACCTGTATTAGGAATTTGTTTAGGAATGCAGCTTCTTTTCGATAAATCAGAAGAAGGGAATACAAAGTGTATTGGTGTGATAAATGGAGAAGTAAAGCCATTCACCTCGAAAGAGTTAAAGACAACTCAAATAGGTTGGAATAAGCTATTTACTAACGAAAATGAGCTGCTCGCAGGTGTAAGTGATGACTATGTTTATTATGTGAATTCATACTATGTTCCTTACAATAAAGCTTATACAATTGGCTGGACGAATTATGGAATAAAGTTTTCAGGATCAGTTAAAAAAGACAATTACTATGGATGTCAATTTCACCCTGAAAAAAGTGGGAGTATTGGGGAGAGAATTTTAAAAAACTTTGTTGAATTATGAGAATAATACCTGCAATTGATATCATTGATGCAAAATGTGTTAGGTTAACAAAAGGAGATTATAGCACGAAGAAAGTATATTCTGAAGACCCTTTAGATATAGCTAAACAATTCGAAGATGCTGGGGTTAAATACCTGCATTTGGTTGACTTGGACGGAGCTAAGGCAAAAAGGATTATAAATTATAAGGTTTTAGAAGAAATAGCCTCGAAAACTTCTCTTTCTGTTGACTTTGGAGGAGGGTTGAAATCAGATGAAGATCTCAAAATTGCGTTCGAATCTGGCGCAAAACAAATTACAGGTGGTAGCATAGCGGTTAAAAATCCGGAGCTATTCAAGACATGGATAGGGAAATACGGTCCAGAAAAGATTATTCTTGGAGCAGATGCTAGAAATGGTTTTATATCGACTTCTGGCTGGCAGGAAGATTCAGACTTAAAAATTGAATCCTTTATTAAAACGTATCTTGATTTAGGACTAGAGTATGTTATTTCAACGGACATTAGTAAAGATGGTATGCTAGAAGGGCCTTCAGTTGATTTGTACAAAAACTTGATTGGACAAGCTGAGGAGAACAAACAAAAACTAAACTTAATAGCAAGCGGCGGGGTGGCGACTTTAGATGATTTGACAGAATTAAGAGCAATAGATTGTGAGGGCGCCATTGTTGGTAAGGCAATTTATGAAAATAGAATCTCGTTAAAAGATCTCGAAAAATTTATTGTCAATGGATAGCACGGTAATCCTCGAAGATTTCAAAAAAAATATAGTTTTTCGACTAAATGAAAGCCTGCGATTTGTACGAACGGCCTTTGAAGAATTAAGTGAGACAGAGGTTTGGATAAGACCAAATGATAATTTGAGTGCTATTGGAAACCTTGTACTCCATATATGCGGGAATATGCGTCAATATGGAATTGATTCATTAATGAATTATGAAGATAACCGTGAACGTGATACTGAATTTTCCCAAACTTCAGGATTGTCAAAAAATGAACTTTTAAATATGCTTGCGTTGACTGTAGAGGAGGTTATAAATAGTATGGATTCGTTGAGTCCTCAAGAGATGATGCAAAAACGATCTGTGCAAGGATTTGAGTTCACTGGAATGGGTAATCTAATACACTTAACAGAGCATTTGTCATACCATACCGGCCAAATCACTTATGCTGTAAAATTGCTGAAGAACAAAGATTTGGGATTTTATAACGGATTCGATTTGAATACTAAAAACAAAAAGAATGTTAGCTAAAAGAATTATTCCATGTTTGGATATAAAAAATGGAAGAACTGTAAAAGGTGTGAATTTTGAAAGCCTTAGAGATGCAGGTGACCCTGTGGAATTGGCCGCAAGATACGTTGAAGAGGGTGCAGATGAATTGGTTTTTCTGGACATTTCTGCCACGGAAGAACGAAGAGAAACCTTAGTTCACCTTGTTGAAAAAATTGCCGCAGAAATTAATATACCTTTCACCGTTGGTGGAGGAGTAAACAGTGTTGAAGGTGCAAGAGCTATATTGAGAGCTGGTGCGGATAAAATTGCTGTAAATTCAGCAGCAGTAAAACGCCCTGAGCTCATAAATGAACTTTCTGAAGCTTTCGGTAATCAATGTGTGGTTTTGGCGGTTGATGCCAAAAGGGTCGATGAAACTTGGAAAATTCATTTAGTTGGAGGTAAAGTCCCTACCGAAGTTGATTTATTTGAGTGGTGTAAAGAGGGTGAGGCTAGAGGTGCTGGTGAAATTCTATTTACTTCAATGGAGAAGGACGGTACTAAGTATGGGTTTGAAATAGAGGCACTAAAATCAGTAAATGAAAGTTCTTCAATTCCTGTTATAGCTTCAGGCGGTGCAGGTAAGATGGATGACTTTATAGAGGTGTTTAAAGAAGCAGGAGTTGCTGCTGCGTTAGCTGCCTCAGTATTTCATTATAAAGAGATTCCAATCCCAGTTCTAAAACAAGAATTAAGTAATAACAATATTGTAGTACGATGAATGTAAAATACGACGAAAACGGATTAGTACCAGCGATCATACAAAACGAAAAAATGCGCACAGTACTGATGCTGGGCTACATGAATGAAGAGGCGTTGAATAAGACGTTAGAAACCAAAAGAGTGACCTTTTATTCGCGTTCAAAACAGCGCTTATGGACAAAAGGTGAGAGTAGTGGAAACTACCTTAACTTGGTCTCAATTAAAAATGATTGTGACGAAGATACATTGCTCATTCAAGTTAACCCAGTTGGTCCAACCTGTCACAAAGGAACGGAAACATGTTGGGGTGAAACTGAAAAAGACATAATTGACTATTTGGAAGATACGATCGAAAATCGATTAACAGGGTCTGATGATAAGAGTTACGTTAAGTCTTTAGCAAATGAGGGAATTAACAAGATCGCTCAGAAAGTAGGAGAGGAGGCCGTAGAAACGGTGATTGAGTCTACTCGTGGTGATTTTAAACCAGATCTATTTTTAAATGAATCTGCAGATTTACTATTTCACTATCTTATTCTCTTACAGGCAAAAGGCTATAAGTTAGAAGATGTTAAAGGTATATTAGAGAAAAGGAGGAAATAGTTACTTTAAAACGTAGCTAATTCTTCCGTCTTGACCATCCTGACCATCATCACCGTAATAGCCGCATCTGCCGCTTGATCCATTATCTCCATCACACCTACCATCACCTTCGTCTCCAGAGTCGCCTCGTGAACCTCTATCACCGCCAGCACCACCATCACCTCCGCGGTTGTAGACTTTGATAAGGCTTAGATAAGGCTCTGCCGACTTATCGTAATAGATACTTACATCACCACCATCTCCACCACGTCCACCGTCTCCGCCATTCCCACCGTCACCGCCGTTACCACCATCGCCACCATTGCCTTTTGGTTTTTCATCCGTTCCTGAGCCACCATCACCACCGTTTCCTCCATCTCCTCCTGATCCACCATCACCACCGTCGCCGCCATCACCTCCATGCGCATAAATTTGAATTTGTGAACCAGCTTCTAAACTTATGTAGCGCGTTGTAATTTGATTTGACGAACGAACAATGACCTCAAGTAAACTATCCTTAATTTTCTCACGGTGAACTAAAGTAAGTTCAACACTCACGTTGTTTGCATGGTATCCGTTGTCACCATCTTCACCATCTTGTCCGTCGCTACCGTTATTGCCGTCATCTCCGTTTTCAGAAGTGCAGTGGCGTCCATCGTCACCACAAGCCCCATCTCTCCCACATCTTCCATCGCTCCCAGTATACCCGTCCAAAGCTGAATAATTGAAGGTGTATTGCGTATTATAGCTTACGGGAATTTCTCTGTATATCGAAATTGAGGGGTTTGATCTTAGGGTCGCTTTTATGTTTACAGTATTTTCTTCAATACTCGTATAATCTATAGCTATTTTGCCTGTTGAAGATAGTGCATAAGCGGCCCCAGAAATTTCAAATTCGAAGTCCCTATTAAATACTTTTGGAAACCGATCAAAAGTATTGTAAATATCTCCATCTTGCATATCACAAAAGAGTGCTAATTGTAAACTCCTTCCTGCAATGAAATCGTTTTCAATATTGGCAACACCGACGCCAATAATTTTTTCTCTAAAATCTGTCAAGGGTAATTCAAATTCGTATCGGTATTCTGGAAACTTAATTAGGTTTGCTTTGATTATAAGTTCTCCCTCTTCTGATAGTTCATAAGGGATGCCTACCGTGAATCTTCGTTTGTTCTTTTTGACAAGAGTTCCATCGCCCTCAACCGTAATGTTAAAGTCTTTAAGATTAATCTTTAAAGAGGAGGAAGAGTTGTGTAATACTTCCTTATTTGTTAAAACATCTATGGAAAAGTCTAATCTATAGCCTCTTTGCAAGTGACGGATGTCGTAATTAAGATTTACTTTTTCTATTGATTTTACAAACCTACGGGTTATGGCAAAGGAAGAAGCGCTAATTAGCATTAGCGATAGTAGAAATAGAGTTTTCATAAGATTGCGATCTTCTAAAAAAAAGAGCAAAGATTAAGCCAAACCGTGCATTGTAACAACTAAAACGATTTAGTAAGGTACACTAATATTTGACTCGGAAATAGTCATAATTCTTTTACTTATTTATAAATTCAACGTAATTAAGATGATGAATATGGAAGCAAAACCAGTAAGTGATTCAAAAGTCACCATAACAGAATTGATGATTCCTTCCTTCGCGAATTTCTCTGGTAAGGTACACGGAGGAACTTTACTCTCTTTAATGGATAAAGTGGCTTATGTATGTGCTGCGAAGCATTCTGGAGCCTATTGTGTAACAGTTTCAGTTGATGGTGTGGAATTCAGAGAGCCGGTGGAAGTGGGGGAGTTAGTGAGTTTGGCCGCTTCCATTAATTATGTAGGAAATTCGTCAATGATAGTAGGTATAAGAGTAACCTCTTTAAAACCTAAAACTGGTGAGGAGAAACATACGAATTCTTGTTATTTTACGATGGTAGCAAAAAATGCCGATGGTTCTTTAATGAAGGTTCCGAGATTAATACTCGAAAATCCTCAAGATGTTCGCCGATTTTATGATGCAATGCTTCTTAAGTCTAAGCGTTTTGAAATTAATGAAATGCTTAATAAAGATGTGAAAGATGTTGGTTTAGACGTCATGATAAGGGCTGTTCAAGAGAATCGTTGCTCGATTAATTTTTAACAACCTGTTATAAGTGAAATGGTTTTGAGTGCTCATTATACTTGCATAAATCCTTGATATATAGTCAAAAAAGGAATACAATATTTATCAATTTTATGATTCACATTTATAAAATTTATAACAACCATCTCATTAATTTAATAGTAAATCTATATAACTCTAATTAACTATGGTAAGAAACAAACTCGTTTTAAGTGCGTTAGCTTTAGGGATTGCCGGAACTTCTTTCGGTCAATTACCAGTTAGCGAAACTGTTGAGAAAAAATGTAGTACTTGAAGAATATACAGGTATCTACTGCGGTTATTGTCCTGATGGACATAAAAAAGGAAAAGAATTTGCTGAGGATTATCCTGGTGATGTAATGTTAATTAACATCCATACAGGTTCTTATGCTAGCCCTTCAGGTTCTGATCCTGATTACAGAACAACACATGGCTCTTCTTTAGCAGGGCAAGCAAGTATTGGTGTTTACCCTGCGGGAACTATTAATAGACGTGTGTTTTCTGGGTATGAGCAAGCTGGTGGTACAGCAATGAGCAGAAGTTATTGGCAACCAATGGGAGAAACGGTTTTAACTGAAGACTCTTATGTGAATGTTGCGGCTGATGCTATCATCGATCCAACGACTAGAGAGCTTACAGTGAACTTTGAAGCGTATTTCACAGCAAGTGGAGCTCCTTCATCAATGAAGTACCACGTGGCTGTTTTACAAAGTAATATTAAAGGGCCACAAAATGGTGGGTCAACTTTCTATCCTGCTGAAGTAAACCCTGATGGAACTTACAACCATCACCACATGTTGAGAAAATTAATTACTGGTACTACTGGTAATTCTATTTCTACGACTACAGTGGGTACTTTAGTTGAAGAAAGTGAAACATGGACAATTCCTGATGATTTAAATGGAGTTGATCTTGTATTGGAGGACTTAGAAGTCGTGGTTTTCGTTTCTGAAACAAACCAAAACATCATTACTGGAGCAAAAGCTCACACTGGTTTCTTAGGTGTTAACGAATTTGCTTCTGAATTAGAATTTGGTCTTTCTGTATTCCCTAATCCTGTTGTTGATATAGTTAACGTAAGATTAGATCTTAAACAAGATGCTCAGGTGAATATTGAAGTATTGAACTTAGTTGGTGAAGTTGTTTCAAACAATGGTGCTGAAAGCATGACAATTGGAACAAACTTAACGTCAGTAGATGTTGCTAACCTTCCAAAAGGAATTTACTTCGTAAGAGCTACGATTAATGACGCTGTTGAAGTAAGAAAAATTACTGTACAGTAGTCTTTGATAATAATGCATTAAAAAGGCCGTCTCATCGAGACGGCCTTTTTAATTTACGTACTTTTCGATTCAAAAATGAAAGTTAAAATAGAGTAATACTGGAGAACTATTTATCGAAAAAAAAGTTGAATTTAATTCAGACTCACTAGAATTAGATATGGATTCATTTTCACTCCAGTCGATAGTGGTGTATTTATATTTTAAACCAATGTTGTATAAAAAGTTTATATTGGATTGAACGCCAAAGGAAAACCTTTTTGCTAGCTTCCATTCTGCGCCTAGTATCAAGCCTAATCCGGTTGAAAGATAGGTGCGCTCCGTTTGACGATAACTAGTTTCTTGAAATTGAAAACCAGTGGACAAGTCAACGCTATTATTTGTTGTGTCAATCGTATACTGCTGATCATTAAACCTGTCTGTTCTCAAACTTCTATAGAATCCGAGAATGGCTTCACCTCCAATAAACCAAGTTAATTTACTTTTACCAAATCTTCGCTGAACACCTGCAGTAGAAGACAGGTTTAAAGTTCCAAAATCATTATTCTCAAATGTCATTGTACTATCGCTCAGGGCCACAACGTCTCCGGTAGTCCAAGACCAACTATAATGTTCGGAGTAATTTACACTTCCCCTGAATGACCAAGCCGGATTCTTTAGAGTGTGTTTGTATTGAATTGAAGTTTTGTGGGTTCTAACATTGTTACCCAGAATAGCACCGACATAAGTTCCGAACTCAACTCCTATACTGTGTTTTCGAAGTTTTTCTGTAATGTCTTCTTCTTGAGCTATACCATTAAGAAGAGTAGTGCTAAAAATTAATAATGCGATCTTTTTCATGCTTATTGAACGTAATAAGCAATCACATTATTATAGTTTGATTTCAAGTGAAAGAAAAAAACCCACTCAGACTTTACATTTTAGGAATCTTCTAAATCTAAAATGGTTAGAGCTACCGGCAAAGTTCTGAAATCCCCTGTTATCTTCCGTAAAAGTTATCCCGAATAATCGAGACTTGGGGCCCTGTCATTGTTAAGCACTAAGATGACTCTAATGTAATAACTGTTAAGAACCAAAAACTTGCTGTGTGGGTCTCCGTCGAAACGAATAAAGCTACTTAACGCTCTCGGCGTAGTGCTTGTACTACAAATTTACAAAGAACTTTGTTTATTGCGCTCATTTCTTATACTTGCATTGTAAATATTATTTCCGTAAATTTCTTAGGTTCTATGAATCCGCTAGTTATAGAAGGAAAGGAGAAAACTCCTTTTTTTAGTCTCTTGCCTTCGGGAAAACTTTCTTTCGGAGGAACATCAGTGCCTGAGGACGCTGCGTCATTTTATTTCCCAATAATTGATTGGTTTAGTGATTATTATAGATTGCCGAGTGGTGATACAGAGATAAGGGTAGCCTTTAGGTATTTGAATTCTACAAGTTCAAGTATGATTCATAAAATCTTTCATATGCTTGGACGATTACAGGAAACCGGGAAAACGAATATTAGTTGTGAATGGTTGTACGAAGCGGAGGATCTAGATATGCTCGATTTCATAAATAAAATGAAAGAAGTAGCACCTAGCATTAACTTCATTATTCAAAGTAAAACCCACTTATTGGAGTACTAGATTCCAAAAGGGATTGAACGGTTAGCTCCAGAACTTTAAGGTGATGGACTAGTAGTGAAAGCCCGACCCCAGAAGCTGGGGTTTTGGCCAAATAAAATAACATATCACAGTCCTTTAGTTCAAAATTATGAGCGGTTAAAGATTTCCATTTCAATTCCGTAAATTAGGGACCAAATTAAAAAAAATGAAGATGCTCAAGCGATTCGGCGTTTTGATCTTGCTCCTTCCTTTACTGGTAGCTGCTCAAAATCAAGCCACTACAGAGACTCAAATTTCTTTTGAGTCGGCAATACAAAAAGATGATATTGTTGAAGTTACTTTAAGTAGTAATACAAACTTTATTGTGGGTGCCAATAGATATGTTTTGCATTCTGGTGCTAAATACTTTTTAATGAATACTCATCCAGGTGGAGATGTAACGAAAATTACATTTTTTATACCGATTGATGAGTTCGGAATAATTAACGGTTCAAGTGACTTGGTTCTTGTTTACGGACTGTATGATAGCAATACTAAACAAGATGGTGAAAGTCAGCAAATTGTCGGTTTTGAAGGACTGCATTGGAAGGTAAATGGCGTTGTTTCACTAAAAACTGCTGAAAATGAATAAGATGAATAGAATGAAAACGATACTTGCCCTTGCATTTACTTTTCTTTTTGGAATTTCATTTGCACAGGTTGATGATCCAGGATTACCAGGACCATTAGCCGTTACAAAACAGTACTATGATTTAGGAGATGAAGCATATGATCCACCAACTTTCCCTGTTGATGTTGAAGTTGTGGGGTCGGTTCATCATCCAACAGATTTATCAGGTGGACCTTATCCCGTAATTCTACTTTTACATGGTAGACATACGGCAATGTATAACCCTGGTACAGGGGCTACTTCAAACTCTTGGCCACCAACTGGCGGCTTTATAGGAATACCTAGTTATGATGGCTACGACTTTTTAGGAGATCATTTAGCAAGTCACGGATATATTGTGATTTCAATTTCGGCAAATTCAATATCTGCTACAGATAATTCGACACCAGATTATGGTATGCAGGCTAGAGCTGAGTTAATTCAGCATCATTTAGATCTTTGGAATGGTTGGAATACTTCAGATGCAACTGGTCCTTTTGGCTCTGATTTCTTTGGTGCGCTTGACTTAAACAATGTTGGTACCCTCGGGCATTCAAGAGGAGGAGAAGGTGTAATTACACATGCATTGTATAACGAAGATTTAGGAAGACCTTATGGAGTGAATGCAGTATTTACCTTAGCTCCTGTTGATTTTAATCGACCTATTCTCACCGGTATTCCTGTGCTAAATTTAGCTCCTTATTGTGATGGAGATGTTTCTGACCTTCAAGGTGTTCACTTTTACGATGACGCACGTTATTTAATGGATGAAGATACTACTGAAAAGTACAATGTAACAGTATTTGGTTCTAACCACAATTACTACAATACTTTTTGGACACCAGCCTTATTTTCATATGCAACTTCTGATGACTGGGGATTTGTAAACCCTGCACAAAACGATATTCATTGCGGTTCTGGTTCTGGAACTTCTGGGAGATTATCTTACACACAACAGCAAACATCATTAACTGCGTATGCAAGTGCTTTCTTTAGATACCATATTGGTGGAGAAACTGAATTCGCGCAAATTCTTCAAGTGGATAGTATAGTGCCTCCTGCGTCTTCTGGTATTACTGAGGATGAAGTTTGGGTTACGTATCATCCACCTTATAATAAGAGTGTAATTATTAATACGCAAGATTCTGAAGGGTCTGAGGTTACGAACGATTTAGGAGAAGCGGTTACTCAAAATGGGCTAGTACGCTACGATGTTTGTGGAGATGACTTAGGTGAGCAATACTGTATGACTGCTGGTGCATCACAACAGCCGCACCAAAAGATGGGGAGTGTTACCTATTTAGGATTAAGCCAAATCGAAATGGAGTGGAATAGTGCTGATGATTGGTATAGAAATGATTTGCCGGATTACCTGCAGGATTTAACACAGTTCAAAGCATTACAATTTAGAGTTTCGGTAAATTTTGATGATTCGCCTGCAGGACTTGCGCAGGACTTTAAAGTAGAGTTAACTGATTTATCTGGCGCTTCTAGTAGTGTACTTGTTAGTGATCACTCTACTGCTTTATATTGGCCTCCTGGAGATATCGGTACAACTCTTCCAAGAGTTATGGCTAACTCTGTAAAGATTCCTTTATCAGCTTTTTCAGGAGTTGACATGACGCAGATTGAATATATTCGATTCGTGTTTGATGAAACTGCTGCAGGGTCTATTCTCGTATCGGATTTAATGGTGAGTGGTGACGACGTGGTTGCTTTCGCGCCAATCGCTGCCTTTTCTGCAAACACTTTATTTACGTGTTCTGGAGAAGTTGAATTTGAAGATGAATCTGCCTTTACACCAACCTCATGGTTATGGGATTTTGGTGATGGCGTTGGCACTTCTACTGATGAAAATCCGACCTACACCTACGCTGCAGACGGAACATATACTGTAACGCTCACAGTGACTAATGATGAAGGAACTGATATGCATACTGAGGTTGCTTATATTGTAGTGGATAAACCGGCTGCTCCAACTGGGACTGGAGATATAGATTGCCCAGGATACACTGCAAGCTTAACCGCTACAGGTACAGGAGGAACGTTAAACTGGTATGATGATGCTATTGGAGGCACGTTAGTAAATACCGGAACCACTTATAATCCTGTTATTTCAACACCGACTTCTTATTTTGTAGAAGAATTAGTTGATTATCCTATCCAAACTGTTGGGCCTGCTGATAACACATATGGTGGTGGGGGATACTTCGATTTTGATACTAGAGGATTATTCTTTGATGCGATAGCTCCATTTGAATTTATTTCAGTCACTGTATATGCAGAATCGCCTGGAACAAGAACAATTCAAATTCTTGACGGCGATGGTGGTTCAGTAGTACACACAATGGATGCTAACCTTGTTACCGGAGAGAATGTAGTTACGCTTAACTGGGATATTGATGCTTATTCAGGGTATTGGATGACGATTGATGGCTTTGTAGAGTTGTACAGAAATAATGACGCTGCTACCGCTTTCCCATATACAATTCCTGGTTTAGTTTCAATTACAGGCAATAATGTAACAGGTGGAGATGCTGGAAATTACTACTATTTTTTCTACGATTGGAATGTAAGAGAGCCTGGTTGTGTAAGTGAAAGGGTAGAGATTTTAGCAGATACAGAGCCTGTTCCAGCCATTACCTTAAGTGGTGATGTTACAATTATCGGTGGTGAATCAACTACATTAGCAGTGACCGGTGCTGCAGACACTTATTTATGGACACCAGCAACTGGTTTAGATGATCCTTCGAGTATGACACCAGTAGCTTCTCCTGTGGTAACAACAACGTATACATGTACAGCTTCATTTACTGGAGGTTGTTCTTCAGAGGAATCACTGACAGTGACGGTTGACGGTCAATTAGGAGCAGAAGAGATTGAGAATGACGCTGAAATTTCTATTTTCCCTAATCCAAGTTCAGGATTAATTAATATCATGGGAGAAGGGATTGCAGAGAACAATATTACAATTTTAAATGCTGCAGGTCAGGTGGTAGCTGCCAAATTTATTCCCACAAACGACAATTCATTACAAGTGGATCTAAGTAATTTAGAGAGAGGAATGTACTTTATCAATATTTTATCTGAAGATAGAAATGTGGTAGAGCGAATAGTATTGCAATAAATTGAATATTTGAATATGAGAAGTCCTGGTTCATTTGAGCCGGGACTTTTTTTTGACATAATAATTATCTTTAAGCATGAAAAAGATTGTTCTATTTGCTTTACCAGTTTTAATGTTTGCTTGCGGAGATTCTAGTGACAACTCTGACAACGGAATTGAAAACAAAGTTGAAGATTCTAGTGATGTGGTTCTAGATACAGAAACAGAAGATTTAAAGAAGTATCCAAATATTCTATCATACACTGGAGCCTTGGGTGAATATGAAGTTTTTTTTGAAGTATTTACGGATGGAAGTGATGGATATACTACTGGTTCTTATTTTTATACCGAAAACGGCGTAAGCTTCGATTTGTTTGGTGAACGAAATGGAAGCGAGCTCGAGTTAAAGCGAGAAGAAGATGGAGAAATAAAGGAAACCTTTAATTTACAGTTTGATGAGGACTTTCTAGTAGGTTCTTGGACCAAGGCAGAGGAAATGTTGGACGTTGAATTGGAGCTCGAGCCGTCTAAAGGAATACCTTCTAGCTTGCCTTATACCGCCGCTGAAATAGGTAGTCAAGGAGATGATATTGAAACATCTTTGAATTATGAAGAACTTGAAAAAATCTCAATTGAGAACGACCAATTAATTGCGAAAGAAGGTTTTGAAGGAGGATGGTTTAGTAACGATAAAATTTATCTTTTCGGCTTTTATGACAGCGAGTTCGGAGGCCATAATTCTTCAGTATTATTCGTGGCCCTTGATGATGCTATGGATGGTATGGTTAAGATAGCCAAAGTTATGTGTGTTGTATCTGACGTATACGAAGGCGAGATAGAAACCACAACCTACAAATGCGTAGTGCAAGTTTTTTATAGTGCTGCAGCAGAAACATGGGCGCACCAATCAATTATAATGGAAGGAGAGGGTGAAGCATCATTCTATTTTGGGAATGATATGCTCGTGGTAAATCGAGAAGGGGAGCGTTATATTCTTAAAGTAGTAAACGGAGAATTTGTCGAAGAATAACTAGTTCTTTTTATTCTTTCGTTTCTTTTTATCTCGTTTGTCTTTTCCCAGAGAAACTTCGTAATCCTCAGCGTCACCAACAATTTTCACGTTGACCATGGCTTGTTTTTTGCCTGGATCACGATATTCAATTTCGTCTTCTTGTTCTGGGTCAACTTCTTCTTTGTTTTTTCCAAAGAGCATTTTAAAGCCTGTGCCTGCTACTAGATTTAGCGGAACCCTCATGTACCACTCCATATTGTAGTCCATGTCTTGTGTTCCTGATACTTCAATGTAACCCAAGGTTGAATTTATACTCATATTAGGAATGTTAATTGTCCCATTGGTAAAGTCAATATGATTCCTGAGTGTATCAAATTTTACATTATGTACATTCTTATCTACAAAGTAATCCTTCATATCAACGATTGGAGCAAAGTCAACCAATCTTCCATCAACAACTAAAACATCCATGTGTACTTCTGAATCATCAAGTATTGGAACCATATCAGCATGTACATGTATTTTACCATCGATAGAGGTCGTTATTTTGCCATGTAGATTATCTGAAACAAGATAATCCTGACCAAAGTTTTCAAACTTAAACAATAGCTTATCTAGGTTTACATCAACTAGTTCAAGGTTAGGACTAAAATAAATTTTGTCCTTGTCAGAACCATTGAAATAACCAGACATTCTCATTTTTCCTCCGGCCGCACGCATTCTTAAAGTGTCAACATAGATATAATGCTCAGGAGTCGTTCTAAACCGTCCGTGCAAGTCAGTTAAGTGATATCTATGGTAATTCATGTCATTGATATCAATGTCAATGGTCATTGTTGAGAAAGGAAGCTCATAAATGTTAAAAACGTTTTCGTGCTCTTCGGGCGATTCAGCCAATGCGCCTGGCGGTTCATTATAATTGAACAGTTCATCGAAATCGAGCTTATTCGCTCTTAAACCAAAGTGGTTGTCACGTTTTCTTACAGTTTCGTCTTCACCGTAGTAATAGTTCATGTCAAGTTCAAATGCTGAACGTCCTATTTTACCCGCAAATTGTTCAATAACGATGTGCTCATCTTCTATGTGCACACGTCCATTGAAATCTTCAAAACGCATAGGATGAACTAACATTTTTCCATCAACTTCTGTTAAATTACAGTCCGTAGATTTTAGGCCATCATTGAAATGCAGAGCCACATCCCCATGTAGTTTTAAGCCTGTGATTTCTTCATGTCTATAATCTTCAGGAACATAGTTCTCACCTTTGTAGGAAAACAGATCATCTAATTCTAAATGTTTTGATGTTAAATCGAATTCTATTTTAGTGTCTCCTACAGGGTGTTCTTGAAGCCATCTCTCATAATCCAATAGCTTACCATTAAAATGAAAGTCACTTTCATCAATCATTCCTGAGAAATCAATAATCCTAAAATTGGAATCTTCCACAAAAACATCTGCATGAAAGTCATGGAAGGTGTGTGGGTAATGCTCGAGCTTAGCATATAAGTTTTCGACAAAAAACTCGCCAACAGGAAGGTTCGGAGACTCTGTAATCTTTTTTGCCGAGGACACGAATTTAAAGCTCATTTTTAAATCATCAATCTTTTCATCAATCGGCTGTTTTTCAGGGTCTTCAGACCAAGTTAATTCCTCTACATCTATCAGTTTCGAATGAAGCTCTAAGTCGGCAATTATTTGATCGTTCGTATGATGAATTATTGCTGGTAAATCGTTGATATGTCCAGAGAGTCCGAGGTCTGTGTTTCCCATTTTTATGTCCATGTACTCAATTTGAGCTTCATGGCCTGTAACTGTTATTCTTGTACTGAAATTGTCCAAGGGTAAATGGTAGGCATCTGTACTGAATCCTAAATTTTCAACTAGTAGTTCTGAGTAATACGCTTCGTTAAGCTTCTCTATTGAGCGTTCTGGATGGCTTAGGTCAATAATGTCATGAAACTTCATTTGCAATTGTATCTTGCCCCTTAAATCTTCCAAGCTCGTTACATTAATAAACGAAGAAAGAAACTCAAGGTCAAAATCAGAATCTAAGGACATGTCTATATTGGGAGATTCAAAATCCTCCACATCAATATTCGCAGAAAAGGTTCCCGCTTCAGGTCGCATGGTAAAATCTGCCATGGTGAATTCCATGTTTTCTAAGCCTGGTTTGCCATTGTTTGTAAAATGTCCCTCAAAATTCAATTGATCAACTTTCTTGTGCGAAACGGTATTTTCAAAAAGGCCATTATGACATGAAAAAGTAGCATCTATAAGAGGGGTGTTTCCGTAAGTCGATCTTCCCTTAACGTCCACTTCAAATTTTATTTCACCAGCATTATCGTACCTATCTAAAACAGGGTAAATCTCTTCCGGGGCCAACGCCATAAAAAGTTCAAAGTTTTCTTTTTCGCCATATAGCTTGAGATCTAGGTTAGACTCATCAGCAAAATCAATAGACCCTTCTCCTGTAAAAGTTGCATGTTCAAGCTCAAGCATCGAAGGCTCAATAACGAGTAAATCAGTTTCTTTAAAGAATTCCATTTCTGCATCCACATTAAGATGCTTATGTTTAAAGAAAGTGGTGTCTCCTTCCATTATTACGTTTAACTCCATTTGAGCATCAACATGGGCTAAAATGTGTTCATCGTTAGTTTTAAAACCAAGATCAGCATGCGACACGAAGGATTCTACCATTAATTCATTGGCTTCATTGTATTTGTAAATATCAACATCGATTAGCTCTATTGATTTCAGATGCATGTGAAATTCCTCTTCAACATCTTCTACTTCTTTCTGTGTTGAAAAAGCATGGGTTATATTGAGTTCTCCATCTTCATGTTGAATCACATGGATATAACCATTCTTTAGCTCCATTACTTTGATATCATAGTCTCCCGATAATAATGTCCATAAATCGAACCCAACATAAATGTCCTCTAAATCAACTATTGGTTCAGAGTGATCTTCTTTATCTTCATAGAGTTTGACATGATCTAAATCTATCGAGATATAAGGGAAGTTCTCAAAAGGACTTACATGAGAGTCCTCTATTTCTATCTCACCAACGAAGTCTTCATTTAGCTTCGTGATTAATTCTTGAACAATTACATCTTGCTTCACATAAACAATGATAACAACAGTAGTAAAGAGTAGAATAGGGAAAAGGATAAGCCATATCGTGAGCCTTCTCCAGAATTTCCAGCGTTTTAAAAATCCGAGTTTCATAAGTTCGTACCGTAAATATATTGAATCGAGCGTTCTTATTGGGCAAATTGTTGGCAACTTCCGTTAAGTTTTTGATAAGATTGAATGAACTGGGTTTAATTTTGGTAAAATCGCACTAATATTGATGTATGAAAGCAATCCTCCTATTATTTCTTATTAGTTCAATTTCAATCGCTCAGGTGAAAGATGAGCAATTAACACGCATAAATGAGCAAATCGATTCCCTAGAAACACAAAAGAAGGAATTAATCACGCAAGCAGAAGAAATTAAGCTTTCATGGATTCAAGATCAATTAAAAATTGTAGGTCTTCCAATTGATGGGCCTACTGGTGAATTAGTCGAACATGTAGCTATGACACTGTCTTACAACGAAACTCATGAGCAGGCCAATTGGGTAATGCACGTGATTCTCCCGGATATTGCATCTGGTAATTTCTCTCGTTCCAATGATTTCAGAATAGATCCAGGGGTGTCTACGGGTACAGCACAGGAAGAGGACTACTTTTTAAAGGGGCTTAAGGATGATGGTGTGACTTATAAATATGATGGTTTTGGTTATGATCGGGGTCATTTGGCTCCTTCAGCAGATTTTAGGTGGAGTTCGTTAGCCTTATCAGAATCGTATTTTTACTCGAATATGTCTCCTCAACTGGGCGATTTTAACAGGGAAAAGTGGGCTGAGCTTGAGAACTGGCTTAGAGGATACGTATTGACCTGTGGAGTAGAGCTTTACATTGTTACCGCACCTGTTTTAACTGAGGATCTGACCAAAGTAGAGCGAAGTGTAAATGGGGTTTCGGTTCCACGTCTGTATGTAAAAGCAGCTTTTGATATTGAAAATAAAAGGGGGATAGGATTTGTAATGGAAAATAAATTTCTAGAATTACCTGTTGAAGCCTATGCGGTTAGTATTGATAGTGTAGAAAATTTACTCGGGTATAATTTATTCTCAGGTATAGTTGACTCAATAGAAAATAGAGTAGAGGCGAGTTATAATTTACAATACTGGTTTCCAGACAGAGAGAAAGGTGATGCTGCTGCCATATCTCCAAAACGTCTACCAAAGAAAGCAAGTAATACCTATGGTGTTCATGTGTTTGCAGACGATGGTAAAAAGCATACAGTTTGCGGAAAAGTTGTGAGCGCTAAGAAAAGTGAAAAAGGCCACGTATTCTTGAATTTAGATAAGAAATTTCCGAATCAAATATTCTCTGCTTCCATTTTCGAGCAAAATATTCCAAACTTTGAATACGAACCCGAGGTTTACTTAATGGATAAAGAGGTATGCTTTACTGCTGAAATAGGTATGTTCAATAATACTCCTAATATGGTCTTAGAAAATTCTAAAGAGGTGAAGTTGTTAAATGAAATGAAGTAATTTAATCTAACCATTCCATTTCATCCCAGAGCTTATCAAAAGCTTTCGAAAACGATTTAACCGTTTTTTCGGCATTACTGATAAGAATATTTTCATGATTGTATTTCTCCGCACTCCGGGTCCAGTTATAACTGCCGGTTAAAGCGTATTTATTATCGAAAACCGCAAACTTATGGTGCATATGCTTGTCCGTTAGGTCAATTTTTACTTTAATTCCCGCTTCTTCAAGCATTTCAACGTCTGATCCCTTATCAAACATCTTGTCGTTATCTGTAATTACTTTAATGTGCACACCTCTTCTATGTGCTTTTATGAGCGCTTCTGAAATTCTATTGTCGGAAATGGTAAATACGCAAACCTTAATACTATCTTTCGATGAACGAATTCTTGCTAGGATTGCGTCCAAACAATCTTCACCAGGACTGTAATATATCGACTCTTCAATTTTTACTTGGACTGTTTTTCTAGCTGCGATTATTAACTTGTTCATTTCTTCCACCCATCCTAGAATTGCAGGATAGTTTTCAGAGGTGGCTTTCTCCATGGCTAAATCAAAGACAAGACTGCGAATTAGATTGGCATCATGATCACTTTCAATTTCTTTTCGAAATAAGCTTTTTAGCTCCTTTTTTTCTGCGCTAGTTATGAAGTCATCTGAAACCGCTGCTTCTAGTTTTTCAAATAAATCACTCATTATTTCTTGTTCTTTTGATGAGCAATTCAAGTGCCCCAATTCGTGAGTGAATTTTTTCCAATTCAGTAGAAATCTCTTGGGGTAAGGTTGTATTCTCTTTTGGCGGATTGAAATTTGCGATCTTGTTTACCGTAAGATCTGATCTCACGATATCATCAATTTTTAGCTTAAAGTACTCTGCTAATTTTATTAGAAATTCTAGTTTAGGCTCGGCTCGTCCTTCTTCATAAGAACCTAGAGTACCTCTCTTAACATCGAACAATGAACTAAATTCTTGTTGACTCATGTGCTTGAACAACCTTAGCTTCTTGATATTCTGTGATAAATGATTCTTCCCCATAAATAAAACTAATTATATTAGCAATACACAAATTTAATTAGTATGTTTGTGTTGTGATCATGATAAATATAAAAATTAGTCGACTTAAATTAAAAGTATTTCAACCACCATAAGAAAATGATAAGCGCGCTTTTACGAGAACGAAATATTTATATATTTACAGTGGTACTAATAGAAACACATTTTATTTATAATGAACAATTTTGATAAAGTTAAAGATTATTTGATGGAGCTTGAATATTCCATCACCAACGAGGATGCCGAAAATGAATTCCTTATAGTAGAATCGGAAGAGGATGGAATTAAGAATGCGATGATTGGAATTGCAGACCCTATTATAATCGTTGAGCAATATTTGTTTGACTTAAACAATAATCAAGGGGATGTTGCTCTTGAATTATTAAAGAAGAATCGTGATATCGTACATGGAGCTTTTGTTTTAGACGACGATGGGAAGAAGGTTTTATTCCGTGATACTTTACAAATAGACACGTTGGATTTAGAAGAATTAGAGGGAACGCTTACTTCATTGAGCTTACTACTGAGTGAGTATACTGATGAATTACTTGGTTTCGCAAAGAACTAGAACATTAAAAAGACTAAATAGAAGAAAATGAACTTATTTAAAAGAATATTTAAAATTGGACAAGCTGAAGCAAACAGCATGGTCGATAAACTAGAAGATCCAATCAAAATGACGGAGCAAGGTATCCGTGATTTAAAAAAGGATCTTTCTGCTGCCTTACAAGCGATGGCCGAAGTAAAAGCTTTAGCCATTAGAGCGAAAAATGATGCTGCAGCAGCTGAAACTAGAGCTAAGGATTATGAAAAGAAAGCTATTCTATTGCTAAAAAGAGCCGAAAAAGGTGAGATCACAATGGAAGAGGCTGATCGTTTAGCTTCTGAATGCTTGGTTCAGAAAGATCAAAACATTGCTATTGCAACTCAAAATAGAAAAGATCAAGAAAAATTTGAAGCAAGTACCAATAAGCTCAAAGGAAATATTGATCGTTTAAAATCGAACATCAAGAAATTTGAAGTTGAGCTTAAAACGCTTAAAGCGAGATCTAAAGTTTCTAAAGCGACGAAGAACATCAACAAGCAAATGGCACAAATCGATTCTTCTAGTACGATTTCAATGTTAGAAAGAATGAAGGATAAGGTAGCTGAAGAAGAGGCGTTGGCTGAATCTTATGGTGAAATCGCAGGCGAAAATGTTTCTGTTGACGAAGAAATCAATAAGGCTCTTGATTCTGGTTCTGCTGAAATCAAGGCATCAGACAGTTTGGCTGCACTGAAAGCAAAAATGGGGATGGACGGCGGAGAAGCTTAATCCATTCTAATAACCACATACTTTTGTTAATTCAAGCCCTGAAAACACCGAGTTTTCAGGGCTTATTAATTTAAGAGTTTTAATTCGCTGTGCCTGAGGCTGAACATATTCAGTTTTTTAGAAGTTATACTTAAAATGTAACTTAAACTTTGTATAGCGTTGCATTTAATGGTTACTTTAGAGGGCTTAATGAATTGTAGCAGAAGTTGAACTAGGTAGTCAATACTTAACTGGATAAAAAAGGCTAAATTAGAATTCACAAATTTAAATTCAGAGGAAGAGAATAAAAATGATTAGAATTGGATTATTAGGGATATTGATCGCACTTGCATCCCTTTCATTCTCGCAGCAGGGAGAACCAAGAAGAATAGATCTAGAAGTAGAGAATTTTAATGAGTTTCAAATTTTCAATGGCAAAATTGACGATTACAAGGTCTATTTTACAGGTGAGAACCACACTTACGCCACGTTCAACACAAAGTTCCAGTTCAAACTTTTGAAATATCTTCATGAAGAACAAAACGTTCGTCACTTTATTTTTGAGCAAAGTCCTGCCGTAGGTTACATCATTGAAAAAGTAATAATTGAAGATAGTCAAAGCTATATGAATTATTTAGGTGACATGTTTTATGGTCCTTTTTATGAGTTGGTTAAAGAAGTTCGAGATTTTAATCGTGAGCAACCTGATAGTGGGAAAATTCACATGCATGGCATTGATATTGAACGTTTCCCAACTTTCTCTTTATACACATTGGCCAGGATTTCAGAGGAAATGCCATCTCATAGGACTGGAGGGGAGGTGTTTGAACAAATTAAAGCGCTTGAAAGCTCTGAATATCAATATGGTTCGGCTAGGTCCTTTTATGCTGAAGAGGAAGATGTATTTGCCTTTGGGTTCGGCGATGTGAGCGCTTGGGAATCAGTAAAATCAATTATAGAAGGAGCTGAAAAATATAGGGATTCGCTGGTAACTTATTTAGGTGATGACTCTACGATTTTCTATTCTATTCTTGAGAGTATGGAAGTTGGAAGGGAATGGTATGTTGCGGAAAAAAGAGGCGATATTAAATCTCCTATAGTTCGTGAAAGATACATGGTTCAAGAGTTTGAAAGTTTTTACGATCCAGAAAGTGATGAGAAGTATTATGGTCAATTTGGTCGCTGCCATTTGCATAGAGATCAAGATGCTGGACGGTGCTATGATTATTATATGAATTCGGTTGCCAATAGAATAAATGAAATGCATGAATCCCTTGAGAATCAGGTGCTCGTTATTCCGATTTTCTATTATGAATCACGAGATTTTGATAGGGATGTTATTTCAGATTTAGCGATACCCGAAGCGTATTTGGATAATGGATTCAGTTACATTTTTGACTTGAAGGCCAAGGGTGGTCAAACAGATATTGTAGGGTTTTACGATGATTTACCCTTTGTGATTATTTCAAATGCCAATGATGATCGATACGAACAAGCTGTAGACTATTGGTATGAAGAAGTTAAACAGTACCACTTAGGAGCTTATTATGGTTATCATTATTTCAATAAGCTAGATGATTTGAATAATAGAATGGTGGCATTAGGTTCAAATGCTTTTACCAATAAATGGTTGGCATATGGTGGAGCTTTTGATTATTATACCACTGGGATGTTCGGTGTTCGTTACACCTTTAGTTATTTTCCGGAAGCTTCCAATGGCGATCGTTTTTCCATGCGAGGATATTTAGCGACACTTGGAACCTATGCAAACTTTGGCAGAGACTATTTTTCAGCATCTTTGGGATATGACATTGGGTTTGGTTCGATGAAATTAATTGAACAATCCGATAATAATACGCCTAACTTGATTCAAAGCGAGGGGCTAGATAAAGTGGTTTATAGAAACGACGTTTTCATATTTGATCCAAATCTCGAGCTAAGGTTAAGCCTTCCTTTGATATCCCTTAACTTAAGAGGAGGATTTAATGTGGATATGTCAGGTAAGCGCTGGAAGCTTGATCAAAAGATTAATGACTTTCCAAAAACAAGCTTTAGTGGAGCTTACATTCAGGCCGGAGTTAGCTTAAACCTTAAAGTTAGGGACTAAATTACTGCTTAACGAAGACCAACGTCGTCATGCATCGAAGTTCGTCGACATTCAAGGATTTAACCGGTTCCAGCAAGTCAAGCTCGTGAACACTTAATAGTTCATCGACTTTGTTTCGTGAGAGAAGATATCTAACACTATCATCAGGTAAATAGTACCTGCCATCGCTTAAATCCTGTTTAAAGCCAGATAAGCCAATATCTGAAGTCATACGGATAAATAAAATCCCTCCAAGAGCCAATAGATTGGTAAGGCTTTTGAACATATTATTAAAATGCTCATGTGATTCTGCAAAATGTAAAACGGCATTGCAGATGACAAAATCAAATTTAGCTTCCAAGGTCAATTCTTCAATTGAGGAGACCTTGAAATTATCTTTTTTTTGAGGGTAAATTGATTTTAAGTCATCGATAACCTCCGGATTCGGATCAAATGCAGTGACATTATATCCTTCTCTGATTAGAAAGTGAATATTTCTTCCCATTCCGCAACCCGCATCAAGTATTCTACTTTTCTTGTTTATTCTACCTTTTAAAAATTGATCAAGAAGATAAATATCGAGTCCCTGCAGTTCTTCTAAACTTTTCATAGCTCTTTTAACATCCATAAATTACAAGCGAAATGCCCCGAATCACCTAAGGGTTCATCCAGTCTTTCATAGCCTAAACTTTCATAAAGCTTAACAGCATTACTCAATTCTGGTAATGTCTCAAGATAGAGCTTTTGATACCCTAATTTTTTGGCATTTTCTGCACAACGCTCCATTAGTTCTTTTCCAAGGCCTAACCCTCTTGCCTTTTTCAAAACATAGAGTTTCACTAGTTCTGCGCAGCCTTCCGCAAGTCCTTTTGTAGGGAAAACACCACAGCCTCCAACAATTTGTTCATTTAACCAAACAATGTAGTAGAATGATTTATCTTTTTCAAATAGCTCAAACAAGTGGTCAGTTGTTGGGTCAGTAAATACCGTGCCTGGTTTGTTTACCCCATGCTCCGTTAGCACATCTCGTATAACGCGCGCAATGATTTCATTATCAGTCTTTTTTATTTCTTTGATTTCAACTCTTTTCAAAAGAACCTGTTTTTAAGTATTGACTACATTTGCAAACTAAATTAATTAAACACAACGTAACGGCGAATGAATTCAAAGTTATAAGTAATATTTACCAATACTTGAGCGTTACAGAGAAGTGAGGAAGTTATTAATTATACTATGTTTTTTATCTGGTTTGACTCCACTTTTCGGTCAGCAAGGAAAGAATATACCAACTTTTGAGTACAGAAAATGGCATTTCGGAACAATGCTTGGTACTAACACTTCCACCTTCAACTATCAGGTAAAGCCAAATTTTTCGGACACGAATTCCATCACGAATATTGCGCTTACACGAAGGCCTGGATTTGGAATACATGTACCAGTAGCCTCTTGGAACATTCATTCCACAGTGCATTTAAGGTTTACTCCTAGTATTTCTTTTCATGAAACTTTGTTTACCTATACCTACCAAGAGAATGGAGAAAACTATACTGCTGAGACCAGAACAGAACCCACAAACCTAAATTTCCCTTTAATGCTAAAATTAAGCTCTAAGCGGCTAAATAATTTCTCTGCTTATGCGAGTGGAGGGTTCGGCTACAGTTTAGATTTGGCTTCACAACAAGATGTAGAGCAAACAACTATTGCGCCGATTATTAAGCTTAAACAACATGATTGGCAATACCACATTGGTGGAGGTTTTGACTTTTATCTTCCTTATTTTAAACTTGGAATCGATATTAAAACTGCACAGGGAATCACTAATTTATTGATTCAGGACGATACCTTTTTTGCTGCGCCGCTGCAATATCTAAAAACCAACTATTGGTGGTTCTCGATCACTTTTGAGGGGTAAACAACCTTGTTTTGCTAAAGTCGTAGTTAAAATATGAGAACTTCACTTTTACTCTTAATTACATTACTCTCATTTAACATTAAAGCTCAACGGTTTTTAGAACCCGTATTTAATGAAGTTCAGGTAGATTCAAATGTTATTTATGGATCCTCGGTAACGCAAGCGGGCTTGAGAATGGAGCTCAAGATGGATGTTTTCCAGCCTGCAGAAGATAGTGTAAAAGATAGGCCGCTAGTTATTCTCGCTCATGGTGGTTTTTTTCTCTTTGGTGATAAGAACTGGTTTTGGCCTCTGTGCGAGGAATTGGCAAAACGGGGTTATGTTGCTGCTACCATACAATACCGACTAATTGATGTAATTGATGGTGATTCGGTTTGGACGCCAAAGCGCGCTGTGATAGATGCTGTTTATGATATGAAAGCAGCTGTAAGATATTTCAATAAAGACCACGAGGAGGCTAATCAATATGCAATTAATCCCGAAAATATATTTATTGGCGGCTATTCTGCTGGGGCAATAGCAAGTTTACATTATGCATATGCTACAACGCCTGATGATATTTTGAAAATGGGTGGAATAGAAATGATTCAATACATAAGAGAAAATAACGGGGTAGAGGGGTTGAGTGGAAATGCTGGTTATTCGGAAAAAGTAAAAGGGGTGATCAATATAGCAGGTTCCTTGTTCGATGCTGATCTTGTGGATAATGATGAACCTATTTTATTTAGTGTTCATGGCACATCGGACGATATTGTGCCTTATCGCACAGGTTTAACAGGTCAAACTTTAGTCGAGACACAAGGTTCAGGACTCATACACGAAAGAGCGAACAAAGTCGGCTTAAAGAACCATTTAAAAACCTTAACAGGAAAAGACCATGCGGGGTTTTGGTATTGCTTTGATTGCTTTGATGACATGGTTGATTTCATTGCAGATAATTTATAATTCATTTCTATATTTGCAGGCAAAACCAACCACTTAAAATCATGACAAAAAGTATTCTAGTACCTTACGATTTTACCCCTGCAGCTGATAGAGCCCTTGAAAGTGCAATAACTATTGCTAAAATGCATGAGGGCAGTACTGTTGAAGTTCTCAACGTTGTTACTAAAGATTCAGAAAAGAATACGACTATTGCCAAACTGAAAGAAGTAACGGATAAGCATGATTTTGAAATTGGGCATATTGTTCTTACAGGCAAGGTGTTACATGTAATACCAGAAACCTTGAAAGAAATGAATTATGATTATGCATGTATGGGTACACATGGTGTTCATGGAATGCAGAATATTTTTGGTCCAGATGCATTAAAAGTAATTACTGATTCAAATATTCCTTTCATTATTACTCAGGATACTAAGTCAATTGAAAACTTAGATACTGTGGTTGTGCCGTTTTCATATTCGAAAGAAAGTATTCAAATTGGTCAGTTTATTGTTGACCTTGTTGATCACGCCAACTGCCATATAAAACTAGTAGGCTATATGGATCAGGATCAATGGCTAAAAATGGACATGATCACAAATAAAGCAGTGATTGCTAAGTTGTTTAAAAACAATGAATTAGATGTTGAGTTTGTGAATATGGGGAAAGATGGTTCTTACGAGGACAATCTTTTGAAATATGCGGAAGAAATTAATGCAGATATGATTGCTGCAGCACATTTCTCTGGAAGCATTTTAAGTATCCGAAAGAACTTTGTTCGTGACATGATCAATAATAAGTATGGTATTCCTGTACTTACGGTTAAAACAGAAGCGAACTCTAATGCTTCATTCTCTGCGTATTAACATTTGGTAAAGCTATTTCAGCGAAGGAATCATTTTATCCGTCTAAAATTCGGCTTAAACAGAAAGGACGTCTTTAGTTCTCTTATCTTTAGGACATGAAGTGCTTAGCAGTATTTCTTGTTTCATTATTCGCAACCATTTCAATAGCTCAAAATGAAGTGTTTGTTGAAGCGTGCCTTGAAGAATTTATTACATATGAATACGATAGTACGGCCTATGCTAAATCTCAGTTAGATTTGGCCTACAGCAAACTCACAGACATAAATGATAATGGGTTAAGAGCAAAAGCGTATAAGTACTACGCCTTTTATTATGATGATATTGCTGAGCCTGACTTAGGATTGGTTTATGTAGATTCGGCAGAATTCATCTATAAAACACTTAGCGATAGCATTGAGCTCGTTAATTGCTACAACTACAAAGGGATCATATTTTCGAATATATCTTTGCTTGATTCTTCGGCATTCTGGTATAAAAAAGGTCTTGATTTAGCCAATAAGATACATGATAATGAGGGAATTGCAAAGATCACGAACAATCTTGCTATTGTGTTTATGGATAAAGGTGATTACCTACAAGCCTCTAATTACTTCCATGAATCAATCAGGATTTCAAAGGAGATTGGTGATTTAGAAAGTGAAGGTAATGCTTACAATAACCTAGGAACCATATATGCTCAAATGGATGATTATGACATGGCTTTATCGTACCATCATAAAGCGCTTGAAATTCGTAAGAACTTAGATTCTGATGTGCAAATGAGTTCAGTGTTATTGAATATTGGTCGTGTTTATTTGGCTCAAGAAAAAACAAAAGAATGTCGTGAGTATTCTCGAAAATCGCTAGCTATTGATGAAAGGTTAGAAGATTGGCCAGGAGTTGCGCTCAATTATAATAATATAGGTCTGTCATTTTTATATGATGGAGTAATGGACTCAAGTCTATATTATTATCAAGAAGCCCTAATAATAAGAGAAGAGCTTGGTTATGTAGAACCGCTCACCATGTCTTATAGCAACCTAGGTGAATTCTACTTTCTGCAAAAAAAGTATTCGAAGTCCGTTAGCTATTGCCTTAAAAGTTATGATTTGGCAAAAGATGCAGGTCTTGTGTACGAACAATCAATCGCCTGTGGTTGCTTGTCAAAAGCTTATGATGAGTTAGGTGCAACGGCAAATGCTTTTAGGTACTTAAAAGAACAAGTTGAACTGGAGGCTTTGCTGCGCAATGATGAAAACACAAAGGCTATTGCTAAGCAAGAAATGGAGTATATGTACTACTATAAGAACCTTGCAGATAGTTTAGAAAGAGAGAGAATACAAAAAGAAAAGGATTATTTAACTCAGCTAGAAATTGAGAAAAATGAACTCGAGAAGTCAAATATTCAAGCTTCAAAAAGAACACAATTAATCTTCTTTTCAGTTTTAGGTGTGCTTTTGATAATTGTGCTGGTTTTTATAATCTCTCAGCTCAAAAAGCAACAGAAAAAAACAGCGCTCATAAAAGCTCAGAAAGAGTTGATCACGGAACAGAAGCACGAAATTGACCAGTCCATCAACTATGCTGAAATGATTCAGCGGACTTCTTTACCTGAGAAAACGATCAATGATATTTTTAAAGATTCGTATTTACTATACAAACCAAAAGATATTGTTAGTGGTGATTTTTATTGGATCGAAGAAGATGAAGAATTGGCCTATTTCGCTGTGGCCGATTGCACAGGGCATGGGATTCCCGGCGCTTTTATAGCTTTAATTGGGACAATTCTATTGAATGAAATATTTAATTCAAAGAATCTTAAACAGCCAAATAACATTCTGGATGAGTTAAATCGATTGATTCAATTAACACTGACGTCAAGTGATGGTAAACAAATGAAAGACGGTATGGATATCTCTTTTTGTATGTACAACAAAACCTCAAGAGTATTGTCCTATTCTGGAGCGAATAATCCATTATGGATAATCTCTAAGAGAGCGAGTATTGTAAATAACTCAAATGGTTCTGAGCAAATCTTGAAACCAAATCTTGAAGGGAATACTTATAACCTCTTTGAGATCAAACCCGATAAGCAACCCGTTGGAAAATATATGGACGATCAAAAGCCATTTTCTTTAAATCAAGTTCAGTTAGAAAAAGGGGATAGTCTGCATATTTTTACTGATGGTTATGCTGATCAATTTGGAGGTGAAAGAGGCAAGAAGTATAAATACAAAACATTTAAACGGTTTCTTCTAGGTCATGCAGATAATTCTATGTCCACACAAAAGGACATTATTTGGAAAGAACATCTTGTCTGGAAAAATGATTTGGAACAGGTGGATGATATTTGCGTGATGGGGGTTAAGTTTTAAGAATACCACTTTTTAGGTATTGCCTAAAAAACTCTCTAGTACTATTTTTGAGGTGTGGAAAATCAAGAATTCATAAAAGAACCGTGTTTTTTTCAAGGTTGTGATGAGAAGAAGAAAAAGTGTTGCAAAAAGTACAAGAAGAAGGGTAAATTCTGTGGAGGCTGTCCTAAGAAATAGAATCCTTTATTCCGAGTATTAAATTTTCTGCTGCCTTTTCATTTCTCCTGAACCATAATTCAGGTTCAATAAGCTCTAACTCACCTAATAACAGTTCGTTTTGGTCGCCCCAGACGAGATCAACTCTCGCGTAAAAAGCGCTAGGGCATGACCTTTTTACAATGTCCTCAGCTAATTTGATTTCTTCATTACTTATTTGATATTCATGCAAGGTTCCGCCCCAATCATCTTGCACTCTGAAATCTCCTTCTTTCGCTTTTTTCAATACCGCATGCTCATATTTACCATTTATTACAATGAATGAAACCTCTCCTTTTGTTCCAATACTATGAATAAAGGGCTGCAGCATCATAGGTTCATCTTTTATTAATGCTGCATGAATCTCTTCATATTCTGCGCAATTAGAGCTATTTAATTTATAGGTATGTCTTGCACCTCCAGAAATACAAGGCTTTAAAATGCATTCATTCCAACCTGAACTTCTAATGATTTCTGAGAGCCTTCTAGGGTCACCTATTTCAATGAAAAGGGTGGGAACTATGGCGACTCCATTTTTCTCTACATCTGCCATGTAATGCTTATCCCAATTCCATTTAATTACAGAAGCATCATTAATTAGTCGAGTTTTTGATGAAACAGCTTCCATCCACTCTTTGAATTCTTTAAATCGATGAAAATAATCCCATACTTCGCGAATCAAAACAGCTTTTGTATTGGACCAATCAAATTCAGCATCATCCCAAGCAACTAATTTAGCATCAATGCCATTACTCTTGCAAGCCGACAATAATAAGTCATTTTCTTTTGCAATTTGTGCTTCATACCAATCATCTCTGTTGGGGTTAACATATTTTGCTTCAACAGCAATTACTAAATCAAGCATAAAACTCTTCTTTTGTTATGATGTAGTGTAAACAATCTCCAAAGTCCTCATAATCGTCTCGTTTTACGAATCTAAAGCCGCATTTTTCAAAGATTCTTATGGATGCTCCATTTAATGGTGAAACGTGTCCAACAACCTCTTCAAGTCCATATTCTTTAAACCCATGATCCAAGATCTTTAGTGAGGCTTCTGTTGCGTAGCCTTTGTTCCAATATCTCCTTAATAACCGATAACCTAAATCAACTTCTTTGTTGAGATGTCTTTTTAAGCCACACCAACCAATCACTTCATTTGACTCTTTCAATACAACGGTACATCTACCAAAGCCATTCTTTTTGTAATCAGTATAGTTTAAGATCAGATTCAAGGCATCTTCTTCGTCTGTAAAGGCTTTGTCTCCAGTGTATTTCATTACTTCCCAATCATTGTTTAAGGCGCAAAAATATGGAGCATCTTCAGGAAGAAACTCGCGCATTATTAAACGATTGGTAGTTGTGATGATTTTCATTAAAATCTAAAGCTAAAGGTGTTTTTTAATGTGTAATTCGTTTTTCTAACGCCTTCTATATTTCGCGAATCATGCGCAAGATAATAAACCAATTTAAATGTAAAATGATCACTTAATTTAAATCTTAGCGAGGTTTCATTAGCAATTCTGTATGTGCCGATGTCTGTGAGTTTAGGCTGAAAATATACAATTGTATTCATTCCAAAGCTTTCCGTGAATTGGCCATCAAAAGAAAAGTAAGTGCTATTCAAAATATCGGTAGTAGAAATCCCTGTATCACTTAATCGTTCGTATTCTCCCATAACGCTGGTGCCCAAATTCATTTGGTAGTTCTTATGGTCGAGTATTTTAAATCTAAAACCACTACCTAGCAAGAGTCTTAAATCAATTCTCTGAATCTTGTTGAATTGACCTTGTTGAAATACTTCCAATGTTACCCGGCCACTATCCTTTAGCGTGTAATTATAACGAAGGTGTTCATAACCTCGGTTTACGAAGCTATTATCGTCAGATTTCACCAATGCGTGGTCTGTAATCAAGAAAGCAAAGTGTTTTTTCTTTTTATAGCCAAGTTTTACTTTATCGCCAATTTGAAATAGTTGACGTGTATTCATTACGAAATTGAGGTTCAAATCAGCGCTTCCGATAAAACCATCTTTTTGATCGGATAATCGCTTGTTCTCAATATTAACGATTTGCCCGAAAGACAACGTAGTTAAAAACAAGAGGAGTAGGGTAAGGGTTGAATTTTTCATAGGTAAGGTCAATAAAAAGCCCCGATCCCATTAAAACGGGGCCGGGGCTCAAAATTATTAAGAATCGGTATTAAGCAGTAACGCCTAAAGCTTCAGCCATTTTACTTCCAATATCAGCTGGAGAATCAACAACATGAATTCCACATTCTCTCATGATTGCTTTCTTAGCTTCTGCAGTGTCTTCGTGACCTCCTACAATTGCACCAGCGTGTCCCATTGTTCTTCCTTTTGGTGCAGTTTCACCAGCAATAAATCCAACAACAGGCTTAGTTCCGTGTTCTTTTACCCATCTAGCTGCTTTAGCTTCAAGGTTACCACCAATTTCACCAATCATAACGATTCCCTCTGTTTCTGGGTCGTTCATTAATAGCTCAACAGCCTCCTTTGTAGTGGTTCCAATAATTGGGTCACCACCAATACCGATAGCTGTGGTAATTCCTAGCCCTGCTTTCACAATTTGATCAGCTGCTTCATAAGTAAGTGTTCCTGATTTTGAAACAACCCCAACTTTACCTTTCTTGAAGACAAATCCTGGCATAATTCCAACTTTTGCTTCGTCTGCGGTAATGACTCCAGGACAGTTAGGTCCAACTAATCTACAATCAAATTGCTTGATGTAATCTTTTGCTTTCACCATATCTGAAACAGGAATTCCCTCAGTGATTGCTATAATCACACCAATTCCAGCGTTAGCAGCTTCCATTATAGCGTCTGCAGCAAATGCAGGGGGAACAAATAGGATTGAGACATCTGCACCTGTTGCCTTAACAGCTTCTTCAACTGTATTAAAAACAGGTTTCCCTAAATGCTCAGTTCCACCTTTTCCTGGAGTTACACCTCCAACAACGTTAGTACCGTAATCAATCATTTGACCAGCGTGAAATGTACCTTCACCTCCAGTAAATCCTTGAACTATAATTTTTGAATCTTTATTGACTAGAATTGACATATTTTGGTTGGTTTTATATAGAGCACCAAATTTATGTTTTTGATTTGTCTTTACAAAGCAATAAGCCATAAAGTATTATTAATTTTACCACATGCAATTTGAAAACCAAGACGATACAATTTGTGCCTTGAGTACTGCTCAAGGAACGGGTGCTATTGCAATAGTCAGAATCTCAGGAAGTAAGGCGTTAGAAATTGCAGCATCCATTAGTAAAAAGGGGCCAGATGCTTATGTACCTAACAAATCAATTTTTGCTCGAATCTTCAAAAATGATGAGCTACTTGACGAGACGGTAATAACCTATTTCAAAAATCCATCTTCATTTACTGGAGAGGATGTAATTGAAATCGCTTGTCACGGTTCTGTATACATTCAGAAAGAACTGTTGAAACTACTTGTCCAAAAAGGTTGTAGAATGGCAAATCCAGGAGAGTTTTCTTTTAGGGCTTTTCTCAATAAGAAAATGGATCTTTCTCAAACCGAGGCTATTGCAGATTTAATTTCGTCAGACTCAGCTGCTTCTCATAGGGTGGCTATGAATCAAATGAGAGGAGGGTTTAGTGAGGAAATTCGTGAATTGAGACAAGAACTATTGAATTTCGCTTCGTTGATAGAGCTTGAATTAGATTTTAGTCAAGAAGATGTCGAGTTTGCTGATCGTACTGCGCTTGTAGAGTTAATTACGAAAATTGATAATAGAATAAGGAAGTTGATCAATTCTTTTCAATTAGGGAATGTGCTAAAAGATGGTGTTCCTGTGGCAATTATTGGTCCCCCAAATGCGGGTAAATCAACCTTGCTCAACGCCATATTAAACGAAGATAAAGCGATAGTATCTGATATCGCTGGAACGACTAGGGATAGTATTGAAGATGTTATAAATATAGGGGGAGTTAACTTCCGATTCATTGATACTGCTGGGATTCGTAAAACGAAAGATGTAGTTGAAAACCTCGGGATTCAGCGTAGTTATGACCATATAAAGAAGGCTAGAATTATTCTTTATTTAATGGATCTTGATTCAAAAACAGTGAGCATTGAGAAGTTAACGGAAAGAATAGCTTCCTTTAGAGCTGATTCGGTCCATGATGATCAAGAATTGATTCCAGTATTCAACAAAATTGATCTCAATCAAAACGTGTCAAAAGAAGAGTTGTCCAAATTAGGTATAGTAATTTCTGCTAAGAATAAAAGTGGTGTAAATCAGTTGATTGAAAAACTTACCAAAAGTGTTAGTTTAAGTGATTCTGACAATATAATCGTTTCTAATGTTCGTCATTTTGATGTGCTTAATAAATCTCAACAAGCCCTCGAAAAGGTAAGTTTTGGCTTAGACAATGAAATACCTGGAGATTTGCTAGCTATGGATATTCGAGAAGCATTAGATTATCTCGGGGAGATCACAGGGGAAGTTAGTAATGATGAACTTTTGGGCAATATTTTCGGTAATTTCTGTATCGGGAAATAATTCTTTACAATTCAACTCCAATTTTCGACAATTCAACGAAACTGTATTTTATTAGGTAAGAGTTTTCAAGAGTTTTGACCCATAATTCAAAACGAACTAAAAAATGAAACTGAATTTGATCCTAATTTTTGTTCTCTTAGTATCCTTAACCGGACTTTCTCAAGAGATCACACAAACCGTAAGAGGCTCGGTTATCGATAAACAATCACAGTTTCCTATCCCAGGAGCGAAGATTATTGTAGCGAATACAGATCCCGTATTGGGTGCAATGTCTGACTTTGACGGCAACTTCGAAATTAAGAATGTGCCGGTAGGAAGAATCACTTTACAAATATCATTTGTAGGTTACGAGCCATTAACCTTGTCCAATCTCGAACTAAAGTCTGGAAAGGAATTAATTGTTAATGCGGGTATGGAAGAAAGCATTGCTGTCTTGGAAAAGGTAGAAGTTGTTTATAAAGAAGACAAAGGTGAAACAATCAACAAAATGTCGACAGTTAGTGCTAGAACTATATCTGTCGAAGAAGCAGGTAAGTTTGCAGGCTCTTTAAGTGATCCTGCAAGAATGGCGCAAAACTACGCAGGAGTGAGTGGGGTTAGTGATGATAGAAATGACATAATTATACGAGGTAATAGCCCATTAGGCGTATTGTGGAGAATGGAAGGCATTGACATTCCTAGTCCAAATCACTTTGCAACATTAGGCACAACTGGAGGTCCAGTGAGCATGCTTAACATTAACAATCTATCCAATTCAGATTTCTATACCTCGGCATGGACAGCTGATTATGGAAATGCTTTGTCAGGGGTGTTTGATTTACGTTTGAGAAATGGAAACAACTCAAAAAATGAATTCTTAGGACAAGTTGGGTTTAACGGTTTTGAGTTCGGCGCTGAAGGTCCATTTAGTAGCAAACATAGAGGTTCTTATTTGGTCAACTATCGTTATTCAACACTTGGTGTAATTTCAGCCTTGGGTGTTGATTTAGGTGTAGGTACAGCAATTCCCCAATATCAAGATTTAACGTTTAAGATGAATTTTCCAACCAAAAAAGCAGGTAGGTTCACCGTTTGGGGAGTAGGAGGAACTAGTTTTATTGAGTTTGAACCATCAGGAGATTTAGATTCTACTAATTTATTTTCAGGCGATAATGAACAGTCAAAGTTTACTTCAAATACTGCTGTAGTTGGCGCTTCACATAAGTATTTCTTTAATAAGAATACCTTTTATGAATTGATTTTAGCGTCTTCTGTCTCTAATACATTAGGTGAAATAGATACTCTTTCCGAGGGAGGAGATGCTTTTAATACGGTTGGCTTTAATCGTCTACAAATGAAAAACTCATTAAATCTTAAGCTTAATCATAAGATCAATGCAAAAAACACAATTGCTGCAGGAATTATTGGTGACAACTTTATTACTGACATTCTAGATAGCGCGTATGTTGGTGGGGCTTACAGAACAATTTCGGACAACAGGGGATCCGCATTCTTATTGCAGTCTTATATAAATTATCAGCATAGATTCAATGACAAATGGACCTTTAATGGAGGAGTACATTCTCAGCACTTCTGGTTAAGCGAATCCAATATCGTAGAACCACGCCTTGGTTTTAAGTTTCAACCAAATAAACGCCATACACTAAGTTTAGGAAGCGGACTCCATTCGCAAATCCAACCAATTACGGTGTATTTTATTGAAGAGGAATTGGAAGGAGAAATCACTTACCCCAATCAAAATTTAGATTTTACTAAGTCTATTCACAATGTTTTAGGTTATGACTTTCGAATAGGGCCAAGTATGCGATTGAAGGCGGAAGCATATTATCAGTATTTATATGACATTCCTGTGGATTCCTTTCCATCTACATTTTCGATGTTGAATCAAGGTGCAGACTTTCTGCTTCCTAATGGTACAGGCTATCTGAACGAGGGCACTGGAAGAAACTACGGCGTTGAACTTACGTTAGAGAAATTTCTTGACAAAGGCTACTATTTCTTGTTTACAACATCGCTCTTCGATTCAAAATACAAAGGAAGTGATGGAATAGAAAGAAATACGGCGTTTAATGGCAATTACATCTTCAATTTTCTTGCAGGATATGAGTTTAATCTAAATCAAAACTTCACCATAGGATTTGATTGGAAAATCACTTATGCAGGAGGAAGAAGATTTACCCCAATTGATTTAGCTTCATCTCAATTATTTGGAACTCAAATTGAATTTACTGATCAAGCATTTGAAGAGCAGCAGCCTGATTACTTTAGAACGGATTTCAAAACTACCTTAAAGCTCAATGGAAAAAGAGTGAATCAAGAATTTTCAGTGGATTTACAGAATTTCACAAACCAGCAGAATATATTTCAATATGGATATAATAACACCACCGGACAAATAGAGGAGGTTTATCAGAGAGGGTTCTTTCCTAATATCCAATACAGAATAAACTTCTAAATTTAAAGGCAGAAGATTTACAAAAGGCAGAAGAATGGCAAAAATCACAAAAGAGGAAAAATTAAAACTTACAGGTTTTAACGATATGGCGCTTAGAGCCGTGCTAATACCTCTTTTTGCCTTTTTTTATCCAATTTTAGTTTTTGGCATATGGCCAAATGAGACGCCTTTAGAATTTGCAATATGTTTTTTTATTGGATTCGTTTATATTTTCATCTTTTGGGCTATTGATTACAGGATAGTTCTTACTGTAAGGAAGCGTTTTCAAGGATTCGAAAACCACAAGAAAAGGCTTGTGATGACAGGTGTTTTTTTAATGATTTCTACCGTAGTTTTAACTGTGTTGTCGCACATTCCTGATCTGGTTAACGACGATCTTCAATACCGGGCTAAGACTCCATTCTTTATTAGGCTCATGGCCAGTATAATTATTACAGTAATCATAGTTTCGATTTATGAAGGGTGGTACAATTTTGCACAATTCAAAGATGGAATGATTAAAAACGAAGAACTGAAAAAAGAATCAGCCCAAGCTCAATTGGCTGCTCTACAGAATCAAGTGAATCCTCATTTTCTTTTTAATTCTTTGAATACGTTAATTTCAGTAATTCCGGAAGACCAAGAAACTGCAGTGAGTTTTGCAGAGAACCTTTCCAAGGTATACAGGTACCTTCTTGAGATCAGAGATAAAGAAATAATATCACTCAAAGACGAATTGAATTGTATTCGAGCATATGACTACCTTCTAAAAATAAGGTTTGGCGATGGTATTGAAATTTTATATCCGAATGAAAATGAATGTTATAATAAACATATCATACCCTTGTCGATACAAATGTTATTGGAAAATGCGGTGAAGCATAATATAGTTTCTCAGAAGAATCCGCTATCTATCAAAATAATCATTGAAGGGGAGAGCCTTAAGGTTTCGAATAACTTACAATTGAAGAAGGTGCACCAAGCATCAACTAAAGTTGGATTGGTGAATATTCAAAAACGTTATGACTTGTTAATGGAAAAGAAAGTTGAAATCGTTGAAACAGAAACTGATTTTCAAGTAATAATACCTCTCGTAAAAATGAATGTAATAAAATGAAAATTGTAATCATTGAAGACGAGTTGCCAGCAGCTAGAAGATTAGAAAAATTAATCCTAGAGCTTGATCCAGAGGCAGAGATTATCGCCCGTATTCAGGAGGTAGCTGAAGCAATTGTTTGGTTTGGTCAAAATCCCCACCCGGATATTGTTTTCATGGATGTTCAATTGGCTGACGGGTATAGTTTTGAAATTTTTGAGTCCACAGAGATTAATTCTTCAATAATATTTGCAACGGCTTATGACCAATACGCTTTAAAAGCTTTTAAAGTGAACGGCTTAGATTATCTTTTGAAGCCAATTAACAAGGCGGATTTAGAGAATGCGATCAGACGCTATAAGGATCTGGAGTTGTCTAAAAACATTGATTTTGAAAAGGTAAAAGCCCTTTTTCAACCAAAAGAGAAAAGCTATAAAGATCGTTTCATGGTAAAGTCTGGTGACCAATTGAATTTTGTTAAATCGACAGATGTGGCTTACTTTATTTCTGAAGGGAGTTATTCATTTTTAGTATCAAAACTTGGTAACCGATTTATTTTGGACGACACTATGGATCACATTGAATCACAATTAAATCCGAATAATTTCTTTAGAGTTAGTAGAAAAAAAATAATATCGATAGATGCAATTTCTTCGGTGCATTCTCATTTTAATAGCAGGCTAAAAGTAGTGCTAACCCCTGAAGACTCTCAGGAAACAATTGTAAGCAGACCTCGTGTTAAGGAATTTAAGGAATGGTTGGATAAATAGGAGTGGTTAATTACGCTCTGGGAAACAGTGTTGCTTGCGCCTAATCACTTTTCGAACACATCACCATTTCTATCAATGTAGAACCTATTGCCGTCGAGTTTTACTTCAATTTTTCCGTTGTAAAATTCGTATTCCATTTCTTCATATATGATAGGAATAACTTCATTGCCTTCTTCATTAATAAAACCCCATTTTCCTTTAAGTTTGGCTTTGAGCATACCACTTTGGAAAGAATCACCAAGTTCTTCATAAATGATTGGGATAACTGTATCACCTGATTTATTAACATAGCCCCATTTGCCATTCAGTTTCACCTTCAGAATACCATTTTTGAAGCTGTATCCCATTTCTTCATAAATAACAGGAACAACATCCTCACCAGATTTATTTATATAGCCCCAGTAGCCGTTTAATTTAACTTTATATATTCCGTCATCTGATATGTATTCAATGTCTTCATACTTAACAGGAATGATTTCTTTCCCCGCCGTGTTTATGTACCCCCATTTGCCGTTACGCTTTACTTTAATTATTCCATTTTCAAAATTATATCCCATTTCCTCATAGCTTACAGGGATAACTTCTTCGCCAGATTTATTAATAAAGCCCCATTTACCATTAAGCTGAACTCTTAGCATATCATTTTCGAAACTATAGCCCAGCTCTTGATAAATAGTGGGTACTATTTCTTTACCTGTAACATTAACAAAGCCCCAGTAGCCGTTCCTTTTTACTCTAAGTAGGCCATCTTCAAATCCATAACCCATCTCTTCATAAATAATAGGAACGATTTGATTGTTCTCTCTGTCAATACAACCCCAATTTCCACTTGATTTAGCCTTGATTAACCCTTCTGAAAAACCATCGCCAAACTCTTCATATTCTGTTGGAATAACTTCTTTTCCTGTTTTATCAACAAAACCCCAGTTATTTCCTTTCTTCACTTTAAGCAGTCCATCATTAAAGCTGTATCCCATTTCTTCATAAACCAATGGTATAATTTGATTATTCTCTCTATTTATATAGCCCCATTTTCCATTTAGTTTCACCTGAAGTAAACCATCATCGAAACCACTTGACATATCTTCGTATTCTACAGGAATAACCTCTTTACCAGACTTATCTATGAAACCCCATTTATTGTTAAGCTTCACACGAAGAATTCCATCTGTAAACCCATAACCAAACTCCTCATACTTTATAGGAATAATTTCCTTTCCTGATTTATCTATATAGCCCCATTTACCATTACGTCTAACTCTAAATGTTCCATCTTCGTAATCATAATCCATTTGATCATACACTGCGGGGATGACTTCCTTACCTTCTTTATCTATAAAACCGTATTTTCCATTTAGTATTATTTTGAACGTTCCATCGTCAGAATTGTAGTCCATTGATTCGTAAATAGTAGGGATTATTTCCTCTCCATTCTTATTCACATGACCCCATTTCCCATTAAGTTTTACTTTCAGTAGGCCATTGTCAAAACTGTACCCCATATCTTCATAAATAACCGGTATAACTTCCTCACCTGATCCATTAATGTAGCCCCAATTACCATTCAACTTAACTCTGTAAGTTTTATCTTCAGAGTTGAATTCCATGTCCTCATAGATTATAGGGATCATTTCTTTACCGGTTGAATCAATATACCCCCATTTACTTTTATGTTTTACTTTGAGCACACCACTTTCAAATTGATATCCCATTTCTTCATAAATTATCGGAACAACTTCTTTTCCTGACTTATCAATGAATCCCCAGCTGCCGTTCTGTTTCACCTTAACTAAGCCGCTAAGAACATCGCCTTCAATTTGTTCATAAATTAGCGGAATAACTTGCATGCCAGTACTATCGATATAACCCCAAAAACCTTTATGCTTTACCTTGAGCATATTCTCTTCAAAGTAATATGCCATATCATCGTAAATCACTGGAATTACTTCTTTGCCTTTATTATTTAGAAACCCAATTTTTCCATTGAGTTTAACTCTAAAAATCCCAGTTCGAAATCCTTCTGATATTTCGTCATAAATCGCAGGAATAACTTCTTTTCCAGTAACATCCATGTAGCCCCATTTTCCCGACTGCCAATATCCATATTCGTCATACTTTCCGCCTATAGCTACGGCAACTAATCCATCCTGAAAGTACTCGTTATCAGTGTCATATTTTGGTTCTACTATTACTTTTCCAGATTCATCTTTGTAGCCATACTTACCGTTCTCTTCGAAAGCGACTAGTTGGGCTAAAGAAGTTGATGCGCAAATTAATAGGGTGATTAAGGTAATTGCTGTTCTTTTCATAAATTATTAGCAGAGATGTTTTAGCGCTGCGAAGATAGGAAAAACAAAAACCACTTCGGGGTCAATTAGAGGTTTGGTAATTGCATGCCTTACATGAGAAAGCATGTGTTCACTAACGTTTCGAAACTTTGTTATTAGATATTGATCGTTGCCTAGAGCACTTAAATCTTCCGCTCACAAAATCGCGCTTCTTCGCATGCTTAGTACCTCTGTTTTGAACTCGTTTGCGCCAACGTTTGAATGAATTCGGCTTTAGTTCTCTCCGCATCAAATCAATTACTTCTTTTTCAGATAATCCAAACTGAAATGTTATGGCATCAAAAGAAGTTCGATCCTCCCAAGCCATTTCTATAATTCTGTCAATATCTCTATTATTCATCACGCAACATTCTTTTTCTATTCGTAATAGTATGTTTTCTCAATATTCTGTAGCTATCATTCTTAACTTCAGGATCTGCCTTTAAGCCCCATAAAATATCGGTAGCTGCTTTTCTATTTTTATCAATATCTACAATAGGTTCTGGATAATCTACTCCAAATACACAATTGTTAAATTGTTGATCCATTTGTGTCATTAAATACGGCTCTAAAAGAAATGGAGTAGGAAGGTGGGCAATTTCGGGCACCCATTTACGAATAAAGATACCTTCCGGGTCGTGCTTTACAGCATTAACAAAAGGATTATAAATTCGCAGATTGTTAATGCCCGTTTCACCTGCTTGCATTTGAATTTGTGGAAAGTGTATTCCAGGTTCAAAATCCAGAAATTTACTTGCTAAATGATGTGTCGCTTCTTGCCATGGTTGCCATAGAATATGTGTAAAGAATGAAACAAGCATCGCTCTCATTCTGAAGTTGATATAGCCGGTTTCATTTAAGCAACGCATAGCCGCATCCACTAATGGAAAACCAGTATTTCCTGTTTTCCAAGCTTCTACATATTCAGTATTGGTTTCTTTTTCGAGCTTCCAAAAACCTCTGTTAACACTCTTAAACTCCATTCCGCATTCCATTTCAAACTTTTGAATGAAATGAGTTTGCCATCTCAGTCTAGAAATGAACGCTCCTAAATGCCTTTTTTCTTTCGAAACTGCCTTGATTTGTTTGGCACGCTGAAATATCTCCCTTACCGAAATATTGCCCCAAGCGAGGTAGGGAGAAATTCTACTGCAACTGGTTCTTGAATCTTCAGGTTTAGAGATATGGAACATATAATTCTTGTGTCTCTCTTTTAAGAATGATGAAGCATACTTCCAACCCATACTAGAGCCTCCTTTTTGATGTCTTGTATTAGGATTCACGTTTAAATCTACTGGATGCAAATCATTCCTCAGCTTATTGACCTGATCATCTGAAAGATATTTGCCCATTGATAAATTGGTCCTGACCATCGGTGCATACATGTATGATTCCCATTTTTCAAACCAGTTTTCTCTGTTTTCTAAGCCTCTTATGACACCATTATTAATGTTTTCACACCAATCAATTCCATTGACTTTGCAAAACACTTTCATTTCTTTATCTCTTTCAAACGTGATGTTTAAGCCGGTTTCTTGATGTGAAAAGATAGCGCTGATGCAAAATGTACTATTAATGACACTTAGCACTTTGAAAATATCCCCCTCAACCACAAGTACTTGTGTTTTATACTTTTTAAGACTTTGATTTATCTCATTAAGAGATTCTTTCACAAAGTTCCAATGACGTTCGCTGTAGTGGTTGTCCTTTAAGAGTATATTTTCAAAAACATACAAGAAAAGAGTTGGTCTATCCGTCAGCAGCGAATTATATAAAGCATCGTTATCCGTTAGTCTGAGGTCTCTTTTGAACCAAACAATTGATATTTCTTCTTTGGTATTCATCACAAAAGTTCGAGCTGCCCTTCTGATTTTGGGTTTTCAAGGTTTTTTAGAAATTCTTTTGCTACTTCTAAATGGCCCGTTAATTTTTCTGATGACATTCTATCAATTGAACTCAAGAGCATATTGAGCCTTGGGTTCTTTGATAAATAATCTCTATGTTTTACCATAAAATTCCAAAATAGCCCATTCCAAACCTTTTGCCATTCTCCGTTTTCGTAATCACTCATTTTTTTGATGTAATTACTTCCACTGATATAGGGTTTAGTGGACATTACACCACCATCTGCGAACAGTGTCATACCGTAGACATTAGGAACCATTACCCAGTCGTAGGCATCTATAAATAACTCCATAAACCATTGATATACCTCGTCAGGATCAAACTCACATAGCAACATGAAATTCCCGAGAATCATTAGACGTTCTATGTGGTGAGCATATCCCGTTTTCAATATTTTCTTAATCGTATTGTCAATAGGCAGTATGCCTGTGGTTCCGTCGTAAAATGAAGGAGGTATTTTACGGTCATGTTTCCAAAAATTAGTGGTTCTTTCTTTTGTGCCAGAGTGAACATAAACCCCTCTAATGAACTCTCTCCATCCGATGATCTGGCGCACAAAACCTTCTAACGAATTCAAAGGGATTTCATTTTCAGTTGCAAAGCTTATGGCCTTTTTCACAACATACTCGGGACTTAACAATCCCGAATTAATTAATGGTGATAAAACACTATGATTTAGAAAAGATTCCTTTTTGACCACGGCGTCTTCGTATGGACCAAACTCTTCAAACCTATTTTGAAGAAAATCATTGAACCAGCTTTTACTTTCCTTAAAATCAATAGGATATCTGAATTTTGGACTAAGTTCTCCTAAATTATTTTCAAAGTTTAATTCAATATAATCAATCGCTTCTTTCCATGCTGAATTAGGGTTAAGTGGATCAATTTTAGGCGGCGTTTTATCCTTAGGGTACTTTAGTCTGTTTTCACCATCGTAGGTCCATTTACCGCCTATTGGATCACCGTTTTTCATCATTAAATCAAGCCTTTTTCTCTCTTTTTTGTAAAAAGTTGTTTGAAAAAATGAAGTTTTACCGGGCTTAAAAAAGCTTGTTAAATCTTCTTCGGAATTTATAAAGCCAGGATTTTTATAGGTGTTTAATTCGATATCTTTCGAGGCGTTTTTTATTTTCTTATCCAACCAATTGTCTACTGTATCTAATACATGTAATTCGCTTAAACCTTCATTAATTAATGAGTTTAATAGATTGGTTGTATTAGATTTATTATCAGTGCTTTCTACATATAGAACTTCTTTCCCTAAGCTACAGAGATATTTCTCGTAAGATTTCATACTCGCACGGTGAAAGGCTAGTTTAATCTTGTGAAAATTGTACTGTTTAAAGAATAAACTTTCTTCGATTAATATGATGGGATGATCTAATTCCAGTAAGGAAGAGTTTTCAAAAAGTTGGTGCGGAAATATTATTGATGCTTTTGTCAAGTTTCAGTCTTTTGATTCGTCTAAAATCATAACATATTCCAGAATAAAATGTTTGAGGATGAAGGCATCGAAAAAAGGTATCTTAGTACGAAATGATTTATGGACTAGCATGAAGAATAGAAAAGGAATTATTATAGGTCTATTATTGTTGATCGCGCCAGGGTGCATTAGCGAAAGCGGAGATCAAGAACTCTCCTTAGCCGAAGAATTAATTAATGATGCGGTAAATGCCCATGGAGGGCAAGCTTATGAGAATATTGCATTGTCATTTAAGTTTAGAGAATATAACTACACCTGGGAAGAATCAGCCGGCGCTTATAAGTACACGCGACAATTGACTTTAGATTCAACCAATACTGTTGACACCTATGAAAACGGGCTATTTAAAAGAACTACTAATGGTGTAGTAAATAATTTAAGCACCGAGATGATGGATAAATACTCCAGTTCAATTAATTCAGTCATTTATTTTTTAGCCCTCCCATACAAACTCTTGGATGATGCCGTGAAAGCAGAATACAAAGGGGAGTTTGGGAATTATCACGGAGTAGCCGTCACGTTTACTGAAGAAGGTGGGGGGGACGACTTTGAAGATGAATATTTCTATTGGTTCAATAAAGAGACTAAGGAAATGGACTTTTTCGCTTATAACTACCGCGTGAATGGTGGAGGAGCAAGATTTAGAGCGGCTTACAATCCTCGTCGTGTCTCTGGAATACTTTTTAAGGATTATGTAAACTACGAAGCCTCCTTAGAAATTCCGCTACAAGATCTATTAGAATTATATGAAAAGGATAGCCTCAAGGAACTTAGTAGAATAGAGACTGAAGAAATAAAACCTCTCTAATGTTAAAATTCTAAATACATGATATGATTAGGGTTGGTGTGAGTAGGAGAAAGCCTATATTCGTGCACTCCAATCTTCTCAAATCCGCACGTCTCGTAGAATCTAACCGCACGTTTATTCTCCACCCAAACAAAGAGCCATAATCCAGTTTGTTGGTTTTTCTTCGCTAGATCTACATTAAAATCAAATAAGGCTTTTCCAATACCTTGTCCATAGAATTCCTTCAATATATAGATCCTATCAAATTTAGTGGTGTTGATTTTTCCCGAAATAATTTCGTGTGGAGAGTTGAATATTATTTTTGAGAATCCAGCAGGTTGATTATTGCAATAGATGATATACACTTCATTTAATTTGTCTAGAAGTTCCTTTCGCTGAGCTGTTGGGTTGTACACGTTATCTATGAAGTTTTGTACATGCTTCTTTTCGGCACTATTACCGTGCGATTCCCAGAAAGTTTTTTCTCCCAACTCTGCAATTAATGTGGCATCTTCAGAAGTTGCCCTTACTATTTTTATTTCGTCTTTCAAGGTATTGGTGTATTTGGTTTGAAAGGTAGGTTGTATTTTTTAAATTAGAAAAAAATACAACGTTTAAACCATAGGTTTGTGGAATTCCGTTTAAGTGGTCAAAATCTTAGTATGTCTGGAATTATTGATATTAACGAAGGAAGAACTAACAATTACCTCATTCATGGCGTGGGATTGGTTATTTTATCTTTATTCCTTCTGGCAATGGGGCTTGCAGGAAACTTGATTTTCCTGTTACCTGCATTGGGTGCATTTATTTTTGCAGTTCTTTTATTCGGAGCAACAAACGGGGTTGAATTTGATATTGATAACAGTAGGTATCGTGTTTATGGAAAGATAGGCACAAGAAAAACTGGAATTTGGAAAAAATTGGTGAACCCACAAATGGCAGTTTTAGCGATTTATACAGATAATTCCTCTACAGAATTTGCTCCAGCAATGGGAGTAGCAATGCCTACTCAGCGAAAAGTAACGACTTACGATCTACAGGTGATTGATGATCTTGGGGAGAAACATTCCATTCATGATTTTCTAAAGTACTCCGTAGCTCGTAAAGCACTAAAGGCAGTAGAAGAGGGTTATAGCATTCCTGTTAAAGATAAAATCGCGGAAAAGTTAATTTCAAATATGAATAAACCAAGGAGGTAACTTTATCGCTTCTTTTTTCTCCTTTTTTTCTTTGAAGTCTCAAAATCTTCCATCAAAGCTTGAACATCGTTATCTTTCTCTGTTTTGATATTTAATGTATCTGAATATGTTTTGCGATCCACTTTGATAACTTCGATTTTATTATCAATGAACTTTTCTATTTCCGACAATAGGTCCTTTTCCCTTGGAGCACAAAATGCATACGCTACACCTTTATTATTTCCTCTACCTGTTCTACCTATTCGATGAACATAATTTTCGGGATCATCAGGCAAGTCATAATTCACAACTATTTGAACATCAGGAATGTCTATTCCTCTTGCGGTTATATCAGTTGCTACTAATAAATTAGTTTTACCATTTCTAAAGTCTTCTAAAGCGATCTCTCGTTCCGCTTGATCCTTATCGCTATGAATAGTGGAGCCCTCAATTCCTACACGCTGCATGGCTTGATGCACTCTTTCTGCACGAATTTTGGTTCGAACAAAGCAGATAATCTTGGATTCGGGATTCTCGAACACCAACCTTTCTAAGAAAAATCGCTTATCATCCATTTTTATATTCACAACGTAGTGTTTTACGTTTTTCGAAACCGGGTTTTTTGGAGATATTTGAATCCTTATAGCATTCTGCTTAACAATGTTATAGGCTATTTTTTTTATCTTTTTATTGATGGTGGCAGAGAAAAACAAGGTCTGCTTTCTTTTTGGTAAGACTCTGATCAAGTCTTTTATATCATCAATAAAGCCAAGGTTTAGCATGTGATCAGCTTCATCCAATATTAAAATCTCAACATCAGAGGTTCTTAAATGTCCTTGACTTATCAAATCAAACATTCTTCCGGGAGTTGCAATTGCCACATCAATGCCCTTATCCAGACTGTCAATCTGAGGATCTTGATCCACACCTCCAATAATCACCTCTGATTTCAAATTGGTATGTTTGGCTATTTGTAAGAACACTGCATTTATCTGTAATGCCAATTCATGGGTAGGAGCGAGGATAATACATTTGATCCCTCCTTTTCTACGTTCTTTCCTTTTTTTATTGTAGAGTTTCTCGACGATCGGAAGAATAAAAGCAATTGTTTTTCCAGTTCCTGTTTGTGCAATCGCTAACAAATCTTCTCCATTAAGAATTGATGGAATAGATTTGTATTGAATATCAGTAGGTCGTTTAAATCCTAGTGTGTTCAGGCCTCTTAAAACCTTTTCGTCTAAATTGTATTTTTCGAATTTCACAAAATATCTTGATTAGAATGATCTTCCTTCAGTTCTTCATCCACGATATCGTCATTTCCAGAAGGATTTTTCTTTTTTGTATAATAGGGAACTAATAAGCGAACAATAAGTACTGCTGGAAGAAGAAATATTAAAAAACTTAGCAGTGCCGTGAGTAATAGGTAATATTCACCATCAAATATAGATGCTTGAAGCTCAGCTAACCATAAGTAAGGGCCGCTAAAATAATACCAAGAATAGGCGAATCCTAGAGCGGATAACCCCAGTAATCCTAAACGAATAATTCCAGGTACTACTTTAGCTTTCTCTCCAAATGATTCAATATCTTTTACTGCGCTCATTTGTTTTTAATTTCCTCTAGTAAATTACGGATCTCTTTCATTACATCGAGCATTTCCATATCAGCTGTTTTGGTCTCTGCTTTCATTTTTTCTCGCTGTCTAAGTACAAGCTCCTTAAAGTCATGGCTTCCGTTAATTCCAATAAGTTTCATATCAGCTGAACCTGTAGCTTTATTTCCTCCTCCGGCTGTTTCAATTTTCAAGATTTTAAGTCCGAAGTAATTCAAAATTGGGTTTTCAATAAAAGTAAGATCCTGAATGTTTTCTAGCGGAATAGTCTTCTCTACCTTAAATAGAACCCCTTTTTTATACTCTAAATGCGATACGGTCAATTGACATTTTAAATTCTCATAGTAACGGCGACTAATTGTTTGCCCTAATCCTAAAAACCAAACCAAAAGTAACGGTATTCCAGCGATGGTGAGCAATAGAATCAATGCAACATAAGCTAGCACATATTTCTTGATACTAGGGTTGAATGTAGCGATTTCAATTACTTGAGGTTTTTCCATGAGTCAAAATTAAACTTTCAAACGTGATGTTAGACGTTGTTTTTCTAATCATCTCAACAATTTAAAGTACAAAAAAAGCGGGACTCATTTTCGAATCCCGCTTTCATAATGGCTTTGAAATGCTTTATTCCACCGGTATAGACATTGATATTTTTACATTAGTGTTCTCTGGTTTCTTTTTTGCGAAACTTCCTAAATCATAATTAGCTGCCTGGATTGTGCATTCTGCACTGAAAATATTATCTACAAAAGTGAAAGAGATTTTTTCTTCCCGTTCTATATTCTTAATCTTCATTTTACCTATCATTTCAAAATGATCTCCCATCAATTTTATTTCACCGCTTGTAAATGACATTGTAGGGTAGGTTTCAGCATCAAAATAGTCGGCACTCTTTAAGTGCTCATCTCTTTTGGTATTGCCAGTTTCGAGTGTTTTTACACTAACCGTTCCAGTAATAACGGAGCTCGCTAAATCATCAGTATTAAATAATATCTTAGCTACAAACCCGCTTACTGAACCTGATGTATTCTGCATATCTGCAACAAAGTCTATTTTTACGCCCTCCATTTTGACTTTTAGTTCTTGGGCATAATTGGTTGCTGCTAGTAATAGTGTTGCTGTTAATATTAATAGTCTCATTTTATATCTTTTGATACAAACATAACTATTATATGTTGTGACATTTAATGGTTTAACAATAACTTAACGCTTTTTAGAAATTATTAAGATTTACTGCTATTCCTAATTTTGTTGAAAACATATGACGAGAATAATCGTCACTCTCGATACCAGCAATGCTGAAGTTATAACCATAGTTAGCATCAAAAACAATCCCTATAAGATTACCTATATCAAACATTCTTTTAATTCCAATATCTGGTTTAAATCCAATGCCAAAACCTTCAGATGAAGATAACAGAGTAGGAGAGACTCCAAATTTTACAGCGATTTGATTCGAGAAACGCAGAGAATAAAAACCAGTTAGTTCAAAGAACCTATCCGAATTCCTCAAGAATATCGCTGAAACGGAAGTTCCCCTTACAGCAGGAGTACACTTTAAATTCCCTTCACCATAGGCATAAAAGCGAGATAATGTTATTGTTGAGCCCACATGATTCCCTAGAAAACTTGGGCCATAATGAACGCCGAACATTCGTCTATTTAAATTTCTCCACTCATAAGTAGGCTGTATAGTTGCAATTTCCTTTTTTGTAAATCCAGAAGTCAAGATCCATTTCTCTAATTCAGCTAATTCCATCTCCATAATCTCCTGGAATTGACAATTCTCGTTAATCAGGTCAACTGTCTCAATCCCTTCAGATTGTTCAACTAAGTAACCAACTGCGCAAAGAGTTTCAAGCTCATCTTTAAAGCATGGTTTTCTTTGGTTTTTGTAAACAGTATTCACAGGGAACATAGCTCTTAACCAGTAATCTCTTAAATGGTCTAAAAATCTTAATCTTCTTTCTTTCAAGCCTTCTGAAAGATGGTCAGTAGCTTTATTCCTAAGTAGATTTTCTGCATAAGCTAAATGCAGCTTTATTCTTTCGTTTTCTGTTAGCTTGTCTTTTTCTACGTTCCCTAAAATGGTCAAGCTGGCATCTCCGATAATTGGATTGATCGTACTATTTGCTGCTGATAATGAACTAATCATAACAACAGCAGCGAATAAAATATATTTCATTTTTTTAGTTTTTATTGAAGATGCCTTGAAAGTGAAAATTTCACAAAATTTCATTACATAAATAGAAATACAACCTTTTACCGATTTTCACATGGATTCAAGGTTTCGATTTCGTAAGTTTAAGATGTGAAAGAAGATCATTTAAAACATATTGATACAGATCTCTGGGTTGATGAATATTCAGATATGCTGTACAATTATGCTCAAGCCCGTGTTTCCGATCATGATTTATCGTTAGACTTAGTCCAAGACACCTTTATTTCGGCTTTGAAAGCGCTTGAAAACTTTGAAGGAAAGAGTACTATTAAAACTTGGCTCTTTTCGATTTTAAAGAGAAAGATTATTGACCATTGGCGTAAACAAGATTCAAGAAAGACAAGGCCTATGTCAAGCTATTTTGCTGAAGGCAGTATGGGACCTCATTTTCTGGAGCCAAGCTCACCGAAAGGGTTAATCCCTGAATTTGAAGAAAAGATTAACAATGAAGAATTAGGTGGGGTTATCCATGAATGCATTGATGATTTACCTGGTAAGCAGAAGGGAATTATATTAGATAAGTTAGTGCAAGAAAAAGATAGCGAAGAGGTATGTAAGGATTATGACATTTCAGCGTCCAACTTGTGGGTTATTGTGCATAGGGCGAAGTTGCAACTGCGTGAGTGTTTAGAAAGTAAATGGGTTAACTCGTGAATTGTAAGAAAGTAACATATTTAATTGAAAAGCGAGCTATTGCTAAGCTTAATTTCTGGGAGAAAATTCAAATTCGTTTGCATAAATCGGTTTGCAACTGTTGCAGAAACTATGATAAAGATACTACGGCATTAAATCGAATGCTCCTGAAGGTGGCCAACATAACTGAGCCAACGAAACTTTTAGACAAACTTGAAAAAGAGAGACTAAAAGAAGCCCTTCGCAACGAGATTAAGTAGTTGCAGCAAGTTCATAAATCGTATATTTCTCGTGTTTCTTTCCGGTGTTCTCAAAATGAAGACCTTCTAATAATGCTACAGATGGTAGGTTTGTCTGCTCTGTGAATGCCTGAATTTTATTCAGTCTTAACTCTTTGAATCCAAAATTCAAAACCAACTCTACAGCTTCTTTCATAACACCTCTTTTTCTGTAAGACTCATGAAGGACATATCCAATCTCACCAATCATATTTTTGAAACCTCTATAAAAACCAATGGCTCCAATTAGCTTAGCATCAAGAAAGATACCCCAATTAATGTTGGTTTTATTCTTGTATCGTTCTTGATTTGCACGGATAAGATCTGGACAATCTTTTGAATCAATGGGTGCTCCGTTTCTCCATGCAAACTGAGAAAAATCATCAACATGTTTCAAGGTGATTTCTTTTAAAACCAAACTTTGAGAGTGGAGCACTGGAAAAACTTGGAAACAGTTGTGATCTTCAATCATAACTGAGCGCTATCATTTATTTTAGTGGAAATTGGATTCTAGTAACAAGTTCTTTTTCATCAACTTCGGCAGGGCTGTTTGAATACGTTTCGAAAGGATGAATTTTACTTGATTTGAATTCCTTGTTTCTCTGCATCGTGTAAAGCGTACTCCATGCATTACCTAGATGTCGATAAGGTCCTACGTGTTCTACAGACTGGACAGAGGTTTTCGGCAATTCTCCAACTTTAATATGTGCTGGTAAATCTGCTGGAACCTCCTTAACTGGCACACCAATAGTATAATTGATCTGGTTTT
>JAKVAQ010000019.1:0-28816 GCA_022447665.1 Crocinitomicaceae bacterium | reverse complement strand
TGATTTAAACTCTTTATTTCGTTGCATTGAGAGGGTACTCCATGCATTGCCCAAATGTTTATATGGACCAACGTGCTCAACAGTATGCACAGTAGTTTTAAGCAATTCGCCAACTCTAACATTTGCAGGCAGGTTCTCCGGTACTTCTTTCACTGGAATACCAACCGTATAATTGATATGATTCTTTACCATTTCCCATTTATAGTACTGTGTGAAAGGTTCACCTGAAATAAGATCTTCTTTGCCTTTTAATACCTCCATTAGCTTTGGCATATCATTAGACATTTTCTTCGCCATTGATTCTTTGGTACAATCTGTGGTTATTCCAATGTATTTACAACCTGGAAATTCGGAATTACCTAAGAAATTTAATTGTGAGTGTGGTTGGCCATCCTCGATCGTAATCCATCCCAATAAATTGAACCATTTGATTTTTCATCCAAAACATGAAGAAAGGTAGACTATTGTCCATGGTCCAATTCACTTCTGTTGAATTTTCATTGCCCTTTAAATAAAAATCAACTTTCGCTTTTGAACGATAAGGTTTCAAGAACAGAAGATCTATAGCGATGGATTTATTTGGTTCTTCCTTCGTTATCGTCATATTGCCGGATCCTGTTCTATTACCTTCCCAGGAATATGATTTATTATCTTCCGAAACATCCACTTTTACGCCTGGCTCCATGATTCACTAAGGCGACCAAAAAGACCAGGAATTAAAGTTGTTAAATACTCTATCAATAGGAGCATCTATTAACATCTTTTTGGATACATGACAATTAGGATTAACTAGCTGGTTTTGATAGGGTATAGCATTTAAAACTTTAACCCAAACGTTAAATAAAATCCGATACCTTCTGCAGGAATTATTCCTGGACCTGGATACCCAGTTGCTCTTCTGGTAAAATACTTGTTATTAGTAAGGTTATTTACACCATATTTTAAATACCACCAACTATTTGGAATATAGGCACCAGTAAAATCCAACACATAATAAGAGGGAATTAAACCAGCAACTGCATTCGGGTCAAATTCAGCGTTGGTTGCATCTGTGTACTGTTTGTGAACATAGGAGCCTGTAATCCCAAAACAATGTCGTTTTAAATTTAATTTAACTCCGCCTCTGAAGGTAATTGGCGGTACTTGTTCAATAAACTTATTGCTAAAAGCACTTTCTTCCTGATCCGCATATTTGGCATAAATAAAGGTGAAGTTTCCAAAGAGCGAGATGCCACGTTTTAAAGAATCATTCAAAGTAAATTTCTTCTCAGTAAAAAGCTCAATTCCAGAACTATAAGCTAATCCCACGTTGGTTCTAAACCGAATTGTCTCAAAATTAACGGTATCTACTGTGTTGACAACACCAATCTTATTATTGTAATAAATAAAGAATGCTCCAACATCAAATATTATATCGTCTTTTTGGTTTCTAAGGCCTAAATCAGCAGTGAACCCACTTTCATCAGTAATGTTTTCATCAACTCTTTGGTTTGGGTTGGTAATTCTTATATCGGAGAAGTTAATCGCCCTATAATTCTGCGCAATGTTTGAATAGATCTCTCCAGCTTTTGTTTTGTACGTAGCACCCATTCCAAATAAATAAATAATTCTCGATTGACCTGCATTTTCATAAATCGTGGTATCTAGGAGTAACTCTTCTGTTAGTGGATGAAGTACTCTCTGTCGGTAAGAGCCCTCAGAGAGGGTGTTGATGTATTCCATTCTTCCACCTATTGAAAGTGAGAATTTATCAGAGAAACGGAAGATGTTTTCGGCAAAGCCCGCAATATTCTCAGAAGGAAACTCATAATCAGAAAATTCTAAATTATCAGGATTGTTAAATGTGAAATTGGCATCGTATCCATCAGTCCCTAAACCTTGTTTAGCGGTAGTGTAGCCTCTGTAATATCGAATTCCGGTAGAGAGTACTCCAGTAACACCTTTTCCAATAGGGTAGCGCTTCAATAATCGCAATTCGCTCGAAACATTTTTGAATGACCCAGAAATCAAAGTTCTCTCTGTGAGATCATCAATCCGACTGATTTTCTCTAAGTTACCTAAGGCATCTCTTTCAGCTCTAACATGAGAGGAGATTAAGCTAATTGTAGTTTTATTAGAAATGTTCCAGTACCAATTAAAAGTAGAGATGTTCCAATTCACTCTGAACCAGTTCCTATTACGGATAGATTGTCTAGGATCGATATTGAACATACCATCTGTCAACCCACCAGCTTGTCGCGCTAAATAATTCATGTAGGTATGTTCAAGAGACAGCGTCATCTTTTCGGTGGGCGCAAAGGTTATTCTACCGTATCCGAAAGTTTGATCAAATTCAGAATTTTCTCGCCAACTATCTCCTTGTTTGTATAATCCATAACCAAAGTAAGAAAAACGCTGTCCTAGAGTTCCTGAAATTTCATTGTAAGTGGTAAGAAGATTATATGCGCCATAAGTATGTTCTCCATTGTAAGAAAAAGCCTTTTTAGAGGGATCTTTCATTACAAAATTCAACATACCGCCAAATTGCGGTCCAAACTGCAATGAGGCAGCACCACGAATAAAATTGATTGATTTAAGCGCTTGAGTAGGAGGAGTGTAATATGATTCTGGGTAGCCTAAAGGATCTGCAGAAATATCGTAGCCATTTTGACGAATATTAATGTGTGCAGATCGACTAGGATTCAGCCCTCTAGCACCAATACCTAATTGAAGTCCTCCCGCATCACTTTCCCAAATAGTCAGCCCAGGAACTTTGGCGTATATCTCACGTGGGTTATTGGTTGACTTGTTCGCGGCTATTTTTTCCAAGTTAATTTTTTGTGTTTTCTTACCGTGAGTAATGGTCACACCTTCGATCGTTCTCATCATACCCGTTTCGAAGGGGCTTATGGCATAAACATCAACAGGTTTTAATGATTTTGTATTGGTTATTTTAAGCACGCCTAAGTTTAAATCCTTTCTATCCGAAAAGCTTGTGTCTAGTGTGTTGTAGTAAGTTGATTTGATTGTTATAGAAAAAGAAGATTCAGACACCTCTTTAAAAGTAAAGCGACCGAACTCATCTGTTTTAGTTAAATATTCTTTTCCCGATGTAGTGGTAAGTTTTACTGTTGCGCAAGGTATGGTTTGTTTAAAAGTACATTCTTCTACAACGCCATAATACTCTTGGGCAAAACATGCCAAGTGTGCAAAGAGACCATATATCAGTAAATACTTTTTCACTCTTTATAATCTTCTACCCAATCTCGTTCACTTAAATCGTATGGAACCTCCATGAGATTCACAGAACGATCTACAAAAAGCTGAGAAGTTCTACCATTTAAGGTGACATAGACTTCTACATGAACTTCAGGGGCTGCAAAGTTAAACTTATGCCCATGGATTTCCATGGTCGTATCCGAATATATTTCACCCAAATAATGTGCATACTGCAAAATCATATCCGGCTGCATGCTCATTTGCTTTTCTTGGAATGTTGTTAGATGTCTAGTATTCGGTATTTCAAAGCTGGCATCGTTTTCTTCTATGTAAAAATTAGCATAACCAGCTTTTTCCATCAGCATTACTCTCCAACCAAACCTGTAAGCAGACTCTTTCCAAAACAAATCAGATTCGTACAAAAGAAAACGAAAGGGAAAAGTCAATTGAATAATAATGAATATACTGATTAAAACTTTCGGGATGTTTTTAAGTTTTGATACCTCTTGTCTCGAATTATCCATAGACCTGCCTAGAATACGCTCAAGAATTTTTTGATGCGTTTCAGGGTTAAGAAATATCAAACTACCTACCATCATAACCCAAGGAAAAACACCTATTGGAAAAAGTAGCCAGGTGAGAAAGTGAAAAGAAAACACAAGTGAAAATGCTATTGGTCTTGTACGACTAACTATTAAAAAGAATACGATAAATAGGTCATAAACTAAACCAAACCAACTGAAAAAATAGGCTACCCAGTCTTGAGTAAATAGGTTGCCCACCAGCGGCCAATCAGAAGCACCATTAAGCCATATTCGAAGAGGTTGTGCTTCTATTACCCAATCATAATTAATTTTTGCTAAACCAGCATAAAAATAGACTACCGTGATTTGAAAAATCAAAATAGAAATCGTCCAACGAGGAACCGTACTCGATCCTTTAATAAAACCAAAACGCTTGTCCAAGGAATAAGCGCTATTTGCAGGTAGAAAAATTAAGATCAATGCTATCAGTGAAACAAAGTAATAATGATTCAGATAATAGGTTTTATCTAAAAGTTCAATATAGGTAAAGCATAAGAAGAATATAATTGCAGAGAATCTATAAAATAGTCCAAGCATAATCCCTAAAGCCCCAATAAACGCTAGAACAAAAAGTGTGTAAATCCAAAAGGAACTGGGGTAGGGCAGCCATTCAAATCCATAATAAGAAAAATGAAATTCCGGAACAATGTAAAGCTCGTTAATCCATCCGTATGAAGCAAATCTCGTAATTGAGAAAAACATCAAAAAGCCAAAGCAAATTCTGTAAAAAGCTAAGGAGGAGGAATTATGACTTCCCGTCCATTTAAATAATGGCGACTCTTTTAATTCATTAATCCCCGTCACTATCGGTGTAAGTAATTAAAATACCAAGCAATGAAGCTGCATCAGTTTTAATATTGGTTACGAGCTTTTTAGTCTCAAAATAAGTGGCATTCACATCGCTTGTATTGCTAACTACTGCTTCACTAAGCGAATTTGAATATGATGAGAGATCAGTTGAAATTAAATCAAACTGAGCGTTAATTCTATCTGCAAGGCTTTCAGTTATACTTTCGCCCTCTACGTGTTTAATGTAATCGTCCAAGCCTAAACCTTCAGCTCCATTAAACAAGAATTTTAATTCATTTACGCTTGCAATTGCTAGTTCAAAAGAAAGGTCACCATAATAGCCTTCAACGTAATCTGGAAGTAGCATTCCACCGGTTTGTTGTCCTGAAGGAATACCAATTTTAGCATTCTTTAAAAGTTCTATATCCATGATATATGCATTGAACATGATCCCTGTAGAACCACCAACATCTGTTCCTGTTGCCGATATAAAAGTTTGTTGGTATGTCGCCCAATCCTGTTTAACTGGTATAAATTCTGATTGAAGCTTATCAACGATTTCGTTCAAATAAGTAATCCTGTTTGCTGCATTAGCGTCAGAAGTAAAAGCATCAATTATCTCAGTGTCAGAACCATTATATATTAAATAATCAATTGCTGGAAAGCCAATAGCATCTGTATTAGAGGCAGCTCCCAAGGTATAAGTTCCAGAAGAGATGTTTCCATTAATAACGGAAGTATCCGTAGGGTAAATATTAGCATGGTTACAATAAAAATTATCTGCAGTAGGACCAAAATTGATCATTTTAATACCTTGGTACGACTTGTAAGCAGTAATAAAATCTGCTCTTAATGTTGCTAGAGTAGAAGTCGACGGGGACGAAGTGAATGCCCCCGTTGATGACTTCAAAATATTTAATGAAGATTCATAATCCTCCACGTTAACTGCTATTACGTTCGCATAGTAGTTGGTCAACATGGATTGCCTGTTGAATTCTTCTGATTCTTCTTTGTTACAAGACGCTAAGGTTAAGGCGGTTATAAAGATTATGAATTTCTTCACGTGTATTGTTTTTAAAAGTTGTAAATAGTGTTGAGTGAGGTGATTGCGTTATTCAAATCAGTTGTTGTAATATCCCAGAAATTGTCTCCTAAGTCAGTATCTAAAATATCAGTGATTTGTGTAAACGAAATCACTCTAGTCTCTAATGGAACATATTTTAAAGAATTAACGAACGCCCACCCTTCAGATAAAGCATGAACATATTTGGCATTGTCAGTTCCAAAATATCCTAAAGCATCGTTGAAATAAGATACCGCTTGACGAGCAGATACTTTTTCCCATAATTGTCTGATGATAGTAATTTGAGCATCACGTGTAGTCAAATCACCTGCAGAAATAGCAGCTCTACCTGTACGGAAAGCTAACATGATATCAGCAGAAATAGTAGTGATGTAATCATTTACTTTATTGCAGTACTTAGCCCAAAATCTTAAGCTTGAAGTACTTGTAGGGAAATCAATTGGAGCCCCGAAGTATCCGAAAGCCTCATCCCAATGGTGTTCCATTTCTGTGTAGTATTTCCCAGCACCTGGATCCTCAGGAGCAGTGTTATCTACATCCATTTTTCCAGAACCAAAATAAGTTGTTAAAGCTTGGTTTAAGAACACAGCTCCCATTAATCCTTTGTCAATGATTTGAGCGTATTCAATACCATTTGCAGCAACTAAATAGGTGCTTGTTCCTGAAGTTAGAGTTCCTGCTTGACCGTTTGAAGCAGTTGTAGCGTAATCTACAGAAGCTACAGCAACACTATCAAAAGCAGCAATGAAAAATGCAGTATCAGTTGCAAAACATTTATTCTTTAATTGTTTTGAAGATGAGAAAGAAAAGTTTCCACCGCCGTTATCACCAGTGTTACGAAACATTGCTTTCATAATATCAGCATCAACCACAGCACCAGTACCTGATTTTGCGTAGGTAGTTAATTCTTCTAATTGATTTAAACGATCAGTTTGACCAGAATAGCTTACGGTATTGTTTCCTGCATCATCGGTGAATGCATATGTTGAAGGGACATCTAAAGGTGCAGGTGGGTCATACGTACATGATCCATCATCTTTTTTAGCTTCTTCGTTATAGTTATTCGCTGTTATATCAGTACAGCCCTTTTTTTTGCAGCTTATTGCAGTTACACCTAGTGCTAAGGCGATAAAAAGTAGTTTTTTGTTATACATGAGTTTAAATTTTGTGCAAAATTAATTGCAACAAAATCTTTTACCAATACCACAAAAAAGGTAATTTAAAAGTTATAGATGTTATCTAGCTGATCCTCAGCATCATCCAGACTTGCCCAAGTTGTGTTCCAGAAGTTATTTCCAATTTTGTTATCCAACAAGTCTTCAATTTGAGTGAATGAAATTTGTCTTGTAGAAACCGGTAAATACTTTAATGATTGAATATATCCATAAGCCATAGAAAGTGCATGGAAATATTCGCCATCTGCAAAAGTCAGGAAGTCATTATGAGCATTTTTAGCTGCTTTAACTTGTATATAAGCATTTTCAGCTGCAATTTCTTCCCAACGTTCTATAATAGATTCAATTTCATTGTTTCGGGTTAAATAGTCCATGGCAACAATAGCTGCTCGGCCTCTTTTAAAATGATTCATAACTCGGCTGTTATTTCCGGAACCTGTTTCATTGCAGGCTATTCCCCAATATCGAATTCCTAATGTAGTAGACGGGAAGTTAACCGGCACGCCAAAGTAACCAAAAGCTTCGTCCCAGTGGTGTTCCATTTCAGTATAATGTTTTCCAGCGGCGGGATCAACGGGCATTGTATTATCAGCATTCATTTTATCATCTCCAAAATATACTTGAGTCGCTTGATACATGAAGATTGCGCCCATCATAGTCTTTTCTATAACTTCAGCATATTCGATACCTCCTGAAGAAAGCAAATAGGTTTCTGTTAAAGCAGAGTTGTTTGCTGTTCCTGCTAATCCAGACTCCGCCGTAAAGGCATAATCAACCGAGGCTATTGCGATGTCGTTAAAATAACCTTGAATTAACGATGTGTCTGAAGCAAAACATTTGTCCTTTAGTTCTTTTGTAGATGTAAACGAAAAATTACCATCTCCATTTCCTCCAGTATTACTAAACATGTCATTCATTACTTGAGCATCCAATGTGTTGGCATTTCCACTTCTCAAGTAGGCCATTAGTTCATCCATTTGATCTAATCGCTCTGTTTGTCCAGAATATGAAACCGTGCTATTTCCGAGGGAATCAGTATATGCGTAAATAGACGGAAGTTCTAAGCCCGAATAAACACATGTAGCATCATCTTTTTCTGCATCCGGATCATAATTGTCTGCTGAAGGGTCGATACAACCTTTTCTTTTACAGGCTGTTACTAACACAAATCCTGCTAAGAGTATTGTAAGTTTAAATTTCATATTCGTTCGTTTACTTTGGATGAATACCAAAAATAGGAATTAAAAAATTCAGATTCAAAAGCTTAGCGAAGCATTTCGATTTCATCAGCAAAAATATAGCCAGATTCACCACTTCCCGGATGCCATTGAGGAATCGTGCCAAGGTATTTAGCAACTATGCGAATATGCTTGGTTTTGATTTGCTTTTTGGTAGTGAATTCTTTAATTATTACGCCATATTCTTTTGGAGAAACATCGTTTTTAATCACATCTAAAGTAAACCAATCCCTTCCATTTTTTGAAATCATAAATTGAACTTCCGTAGGAAACCAAATCCAAGATCTTGCATCTTGCAAGAATCGTACTGATATTCCCTCTAATTTCAGTTTTTTCTTGAAGTTAATTTGAACGTCCATGTCTCGACCTCTAAAGCCTTGCCAAGCACCTGTTCTGAAATCATTACCACCATTAAGCCTGTCAATCAGAGCGTTATTCCCACCTCCAGAATATTGATGATAATGAGGAGAATTAAGCGTAATTTCCCATTTATCATTCGTTTTGTAGAAATTAGATTCAATGATCGGGCTAACTAACTCACCTTTGCTCGCCTTGAAAATTACTTTCGAAGACCTTTTTATCTTAATTGGTGAAGAATAAGTGCTAAATACGGTTGATGCAGTTGTTTCTGGAACGTCATTAGGAACTACAAGGTATTCAATTACCGCGGAAGAATCGGCACATTCTAAGGCAATACTGCGTTTCTTCTTAAATATAGACTCAGCATTCATAACATATGGAACCGGAAGAACTTCCTTATCATATTGTTGCGATGGAGGATGAGTAGTGCTGAAATTAATTGGAGTAGAAGACATCTCAAATTCTAATATTCCACCATTCATAATCTCAGAATGCAAAATGTAATTACGTGAAAGTTTATTACCGTTTAATTTAGCCTCTTTCACATAATAGTTGGACTGGGAAAAATTGGACACCGATACTTCAAACGTATTTCCGTTTTCAAGATTTAATTTAGCATTTTCAACGTTAGGTGTCCCAATATTATAATAGGGTGATCCAGGAGTAACAGGATAAAACCCTAAAGCACTGAAAACATACCAGCTTGACATTTGACCACAATCCTCATTACCACTTAAACCATCTGATGAGTTGAAATAAAGGGTTTTCATTATTTGATGGAGAAACTTTTGTCCTTTATGCGGATTATTCGTGTAGTTATAAAGATATGCCATATGATGACTTGGTTCATTCCCATGGGCATATTGACCTATTAACCCTGTAATATCCACTTGGTGCCTTCCTGAAGTTTCAGAAGATGTGGAAAAGAGATCGTCGAGCCATTGTTCCAAAGCATCTTTACCTCCGATAAGCTCTCTCAAACCATGTATGTCATGTGGGGCAAATAAGGAATATTGCCAGCTATTCGCTTCCGTATAATCAAAAGTCACCTCATTAGGTTGAAAGTTGTTTTTCCAGCCACCGTTATATCTCGGCTGCATAAACCCGGATTTATCATTAAATATATGCTTGTAGCCCTGAGCCCTTTTGAAAAATCTCTCGGCAATTGAATCTTCTCCGATAGCCTCAGCGAAAACACCTATACACCAATCATCATAAGCATACTCCAAGGTCTTTGAAACAGATTCCGATTCATCTTCAGAACTAATGAAACCTTGCATTTTATAAGCTTCTAAGCCTAAATGATTCTGGTCAGCACTGTAAACCATTGCTTCAAGTGCTGTTTTTGTATTAAAGCCGTCAATACCTTTTATTAATGCATCCGTAAAAACAGGAATAGAATGATAACCAATCATACACCCCGTATAGTTAGCATTAAGCTCCCAAATAGGAAGAATACCTCCTTCTTTATACTGCCTCAAAAAGGTTGTGATAAAGGCTTCTGTTCTTTTTTGCTGAGTAATGGTGAATAATGGATGTGTAGCTCTAAACGTATCCCATAAAGAAAAAATAGTGTATTGATTTTGACCGCCGGCCGCATGGATTTCCATATCCATTCCACGATACCTACCATCGACATCTGTAAACAAATTTGGGCATATAAAACTATGGTAAAGCGCTGTATAGAATATGATTTTATCATCCTTGTTTGGCGTTTCTACATGCATTTTACCAAGTTCCTTGTTCCACTTTTCTCGCCCTTTTTTTTTATATAGCGGAAGACTCCAGTGAGGCATTTCTGAATTAAGGTTGTTCTTTGCTCCTTTAAGATCTACAGATGAAATACCAACTTTCACATTCAGAAATGGAGAAGAATCGTCAAACTCAAGTATCAACTTAGTCGAAACACCATTCTCATCCTTTTTAAAACGATGCGAAACAGGAGTCTCAGATATTCTCAAGCAGAAATAAAAGTGTTGTTCACGTGCCCAAGCATTAGAAACACGGCTCCCCATAACCGTGCTATCATTTAAGAAAATAAGGTCAGAAGACACTAATTTGTCTCGGTGCTCGAGATCAATAATTATTTTACGCTTGCTTCCAGAGGGAAAGGTATATTTATGAATTCCACAGCGGTCAGTAACTGCAAACTCAGCGTTAATATTGTAATCTAGCAGCTGAACTGAATAATACCCGGGACTCGCGGATTCCAAGCCGTGAGAAAACTTGGAAGAATAACCAAGTTCCGGTTTGGTTTCAGAATCATTTTCCCATTTATCTTCACCCGTAAACGGCATAACCAATAAATCTCCATAGTCTGAAACCCCTGTGCCACTTAAGTGTGTATGTGAAAATCCGTGTATTACATTATCCGAATAATGATATCCTCCGCAACCATCCCAGCCATCCAAACGCGAATCAGGCGATAATTGTATCATTCCGAAGGGCAGGGTAGCGCCCGGAAAGGTGTGCCCGTGCCCTCCAGTACCTATAAATGGATTTACAAATTTTGTATAATCGGTTTTGCGTTGTGCCAAAGCCTCTTGGCTTACAGCAAATAATAAAAGAATTGCTAAACTAAGCCCAAACGCTATCTTCATAAACAGATGCTGTTAAAGCCGCTCCTAAAACACCGCTATTCGTTTCAACCAACTGTGAGATTTTAATTTGAAGATTTTCTTTTGCTCCAGGATGAACATAATACTTTAGTACTTTTTCTGTCTTCCTCCTTAGGATATTACCACTTTTAGCAATGCCTCCAGTCAAAAATATTGTATTAATATTCAGTAAATTAACAAGATGTGAGATACCATAACCTAAGTCCTCAGCCACACTGTCAGCAACTTCTAATGCCACTGGATCTTCCTTTCTAGCAAATTTGAAAATCTCCACTGGTGATATCTCACTAGGAGGTAAATTTTGCAGTAAAGAACCTACGCTTGAAAACTCAAGTTTTTCTTTCGCTGTAGCAATAATTCCTTTAGAGCCTACGTAGGTTTCAAGACATCCATGAATACCATTTTTATTCTCTCTACCGTCCCTATGAATAATTAATTGCCCTAACTCTCCTGCCAACCCATTATCTCCAAATGACAATTGTCCATCAATATACAAACCACATCCTATTCCAGTTCCAAGCGTTATAACTGCGAAGTTTTCAAGTTCTTTTGCATCGCCAGCGTATCTCTCTGCTACAGCCGCCGCATTAGCATCGTTAATGACAACTACATCCAAATCAAATATTTCATCAGCGATCTCTTTGATTGGAACAATCTCATCCCAATCTAAATTAGGGGCATGCTCTATCTGCTTGGTAACTTGATTTACGCTAGGAGCGCCAATCCCCACTTTGTCGTATTGTTGGCGATTTTTTTCCAGGATAGATTTTACTTCACTCAATAAGCCTTGTAAATCCTTAAAGTCTTTGGTTTTGATACTGTTACTGTAGGTGAATTCATTAGACTCATCCACAACTGCAAAAGCAGTGTTCGTTCCACCTATGTCGATTCCTAAGGTTCTACTCATGGGCTAGCTTGCTAAGTTTACTGTAAAAAAAGATGTAAAGATAAGAAATTATCGGTACTAGATAAGCGATTCGAGGGTTAAAGAGGTCTGAAACCAACCCCAATAACAAAGGAAAGAATGCACCGCCAACTATCATAATTATGAGCAAAGAAGAGCCCTTACTTTTAAGCTTTCCAAGACCAGAAGTTGCTAAAACAAAAATGTTAGACCACATTATTGAGTTGAAGAGTCCTGTTGCAATAATCAACCAGAGACCAATCTTACCTCCTGCTAAAAACGAAAACCCCAGTAATACAATATTAGCTAGGGCGAAACTACCCAAGCTCAAATTGACCTTTTTGTAAGTGAGGCTTGCGAGAAATGACATGGCTACCGCCGCAAGTATAAAAGGAATTGAATTGTATAGGTTTATGCCAAACAACTCAGCAAACCCCATATTAACCTCTCCCTTGAAATAAGTTAGCAAGGAAATACTACTATTTAATAAAAAGTATCCGAAACCAATAAGAAGTAACGTATTTATAGTTCTAATTAAAATTGATTTTTGGGACTTCAGGATAGGAGAAAGCAATCTTCCTATCATTGCGCCACCCCAGTAAAAACCCAAAAGTTGACTTGCAGTGAATCTATTAAATGCACCTCCATCAGAAGTTTGAGCGTAATCAATTAATTTACTTCCTATAGCTACTTCAGCACCAACGTATAAGAATATTGCTATCATTCCAAATTTAAGTTGATTATAGCTCCACACAGAACCTGAAGCACTTTCTTCAGATGAGAATTCTGGTAATTGCGTTCTCCAAAGAATAAAAGCCACAGCGAGGAATAATCCACCACAAAATAAAAACGGTACCTGAATAGCAGTGGTCCCCTCGAAGTATACGAAAATAAAAAATCCTCCAATCACTGGGCTTAATGCAGTTCCCACAGAATTTAGACCCTGAGCCAGATTTAATCGACTATCTGCGGAATCCACATCACCAAGCAGAATTACATAAGGATTACAGGCAATTTGAAGAAGAGTTAACCCAAGCCCGAGAAATATTAGTGGAATTATATTAACATAGTAGCTATCTACCATCATTGTTGGGTAAAACATTGCACAACTTAAACCGGTAATAACAGCCCCAATTACCATCCCTTTTTTATATCCAATTCTATTTATGGGGTCTTGACTGAATGTGCCAATCAAATAATAAGTTGTTGCACCTATTCCGTAAGCACCAAAGAAGAAGAACTGTACAAACATCGATTCAAAATCACTCAGCACATATCGTTCTTTGAAATAAGAAATTAATACGTCATTCAACACAGTAATAAAGCCCCAGAGAAAAAACAAAGAGACTACTGTTTGGAACGCTGTTTTAAGATTTGACTTCATGTTAATAGTGCGCGAACTCGCCGTATTTGGAAGCAAAATAAACAATTAATTACCATATTTGTAGTATGAGTAGAATTATTGTGACAGGCGGTGCAGGAAACATTGGGTCTGCACTTACTAAGTCGCTATTGGAAAAGCCTGAATATGAGGTGACAGTAGTGGACAATTTAACCACTGGAAACCTCAATAAACTCCCTCAAAATCACCCTAGATTAAAGTTTATAAAAGCTGATGTAAACGATAATTCTGAGCTTTCAGACATAATGTTGGCGAATAGATTTGACTATGTATTTCATTATGCCGCTATGGTTGGTGTAAAACGAACACAAGAAAACCCAGTAGGTGTACTTAAAGATATTGATGGGATTAAACACCTTTTAAACTTGTCTAAAAACACCAGTGTTAAGCGCTTCTTTTTCTCATCTTCTTCTGAGGTTTATGGTGAACCTGTATCGATTCCGCAGCACGAGGAAACAACTCCTCTTAATAGCAGGGTTCCTTACGCAGTTGTTAAAAATGTGGGAGAAGCATTTTGTCGATCATTCCATCAGGAGTATGGTCTCGACTATACAATATTTAGATTTTTCAACACTTACGGTCCAGGGCAAACTGCTGATTTTGTAATGACTAAATTTATTAAGCTTGCGCTGAGCAACGAACCATTAACAATTTACGGTGATGGTTCTCAGACACGAACTTTCTGTTATGTGGAAGACAACATAGAGGCGACAATCAAAGCCCTTAAAAACGACTTGTTTATAAATGATGTTGTAAACATAGGTGGTTCAAAAATCATTACAATTTTGGATTTAGCTAAATTAATTATTGATGTTACTGGTAGCAAATCTCAGATTGAACATTTACCTCCATTGAAGGAAGGCGATATGACGAGAAGACAACCAGACAATTCTAAAATGAAACAAATATTGAATCGTGATCTTATTGGATTAGAAGAAGGTATTCAGCTTTTGCTAAAAGATGAGTCCTTTAGATCTTACATAAACGCTTAATCATGTGTGGCATAAACGGGATTTATTCATTTTCCAAAACTTTAAGTAGTAATCTTGTTTCGTCTATGAATCAAGAAATTGCAAGACGAGGACCTGATGCGGAAGGAGAGTATATTGAGGAGAATATTCAGTTGGGGCATCGGCGGTTGTCGATCATTGACACATCAAAAAATTCAGATCAGCCCTTTTATTCAGAAGATAAAAGATATGTGCTTGTTTTTAACGGTGAAATCTACAATTACAAAGAAATAAGAAATGACCTTGAAGGTTCATACAACTTCAAAACGAATGGAGACACTGAAGTTGTTTTGGCGTCTTTTATAAAATATGGTCCTAACTGTTTACGCGCTTTCAATGGAATGTTCGCCTTTGCTATTTGGGACAAGGTTGAAAAATCGATATTTATCGCGAGAGATCGTATTGGCATAAAGCCCTTGTATTATTCACTTAGCAATGATCATATTATATTCTCCTCCTCACAAATCGCTATTTTAAACTCAGGCTTAGTAAGCAGAAAAATCAGTAATGAGGGTTTTGTTGATTACTTGAGATATCAAACAGTTCATGCGCCAAGAACAATATTGAAGGATGTGAAGATGCTAATGCCGGGTTATTACATCTATTCGAATGAGGAAAAAACTGAATTCAAAAAGTATTATGATTTGGTAACAGACTCTCAACGTTTCAAAGGAGACTTGGAGGAAGCTAAAGATTTGGTAAAGGATGAATTCACTAAATCAATAAAAAGAAGATTAGTGAGTGATGTACCTTTCGGCGCGTTTTTATCGGGTGGAATTGATTCTTCCTTAGTGGTGGCATGTATGTCTGAAAATCACACTCAACCAGTAAACACTTTTTCAGTATCTTTTAATGAGGATGAATATTCAGAGGCTGAATATGCGAGAATGATCGCAAAAAAATATAGTACAAATCATACAGAAATAAAGCTTTCTGTAGATGAGTTCAAAACCATGATTCCAAACGCCCTAAACAGCATGGACCACCCAAGTGGTGATGGTTTAAACACATTTGTGGTTGCTAAAAAAACAAAAGAAGCTGGAATTAAAATGGCATTGTCAGGTCTCGGTGGAGATGAGCTTTTTTGCGGTTATAGTGTCTTTCAGCAAGTGCCTGAGTTAAGAAGAAAAAAATGGCTTCATAGTTTCCCAGTATTTGCGAGAAAGCCTTTGGCAAACGTTTATCGAGCTTCAAAAGGCACGGTTCAAGCAGCAAAAATTGCTGAATTACTTAAGCTTGAGCGGTTTGATACTGAACATGTTTATAGCTTCTATAGAACTTTACTGTTCGATTCCCAGATTAGAAAAATCTTAAACACCAGTGAACAACTCCCTATAAACAGAGTCTATGAAATAACTCATCACACTGTAGGGTATGAAACAGAAGGGTGGAGGCTACCTGATTTAAGTAAAATATCAGTGGCTGAAATGCAGACTTATATGTCGAATGTACTTCTTAGAGACACAGATATAATGACAATGGCTAATGGACTTGAAGTAAGAGTACCCTTTTTGGACCATGAATTAATAGGAAAAGTACTAGGCATATCAGATAACCTTAAAAATCCAACCACACCAAAGAGGTTGTTAGTAGAGGCTTTCGAAGATAAATTACCCAAAGAAATTTACGACAGAAAAAAAATGGGATTTGTACTACCATATAACCTTTGGATGAAAGATGATTTGAAGGACGTTTGCACTGAAGGCTTGGATGCTCTTGGCAAAATTGAAATAGTGAATGAGAAAGAAATTCAAAGCTTATGGGGCAAATTTTTAAAAGATGATAAAAGTGTAACTTGGTCTCGAATTTGGGCGTTAGTAACACTAGGGTATTGGCTTAAACGAAACAATGTCAACTAAAAACAAGAAAATATTAATCTGTATTGATTGGTACGAACCAGGCTTTAAGGCTGGTGGACCAATTCGTTCGGTTTCCAATATGGTAGCTGCACTAAAAAACGATTTTGATTTTTATATTCTTACTAGTGCCTATGACTTAGGAAGCTCTGAACCTTATGAAGGCATACAACTAGACACATGGTATGACCAAGAGGGAATTTTTATTAAGTACCTTACGAGACCCTCATTGAAGCCTAGTAACATTCGAAATAATATTTTAGAAATTGAGCCCGATATTTTATATCTCAACAGTCTATTTTCCAGGTTATTTACTTTAGTTCCCCTGAATACAGTTAAACGGAAGAAAATTACTACAATTCTAGCGCCTAGAGGAATGCTAGGAGGGAATTCTCTCGCAATTAAGGCGAAAAAGAAGAGGGTGTTTTTAACGCTTTCCCGTTTAACACGATTTTACAACCGAACCATTTGGCATGCGTCAACTGAAAACGAAGCTAAAGACATTCGTTCAGCCTTCGGCAAAAAGGCGAACATAGTTGTAACTAAGAATATTCCGTTAACGCAAAAGCTTGAACTCGAAAATATTTTAGACCGAAAAAACACCGGAATAGTAAGATTCGTGTACATTTCAAGAATTGTTCCAATAAAAAACTTGCACCTAGCATTGGAAGCATTACGACATGTAAGCTCAAAGCAAAAATTAGAGTTTGCAATCTATGGCAACATAGAGGACCAGGATTACTTTGAAAGTTTTAAAGATCAAATTAAGCAGCATGAAAATATTAACATTACTTACAATGGAGTTTTGCTCCCCGTTGATATTGCTGATGCTTATGCCAATGCAGACTTCTTACTCTTGCCAACTGCACACGAAAATTATGGCCATGCAATTGTTGAAGCTTGGGCAAACGGATGCCCTGTAATTATATCGAAAAACACGCCGTGGAGAAATCTCAAGATCTCCAATATTGGATGGGATGTGGATTTGGGAGATATAAGAAATTTGAGTGGCGCGATACAAGAAGCTATAGATCAGGACTTTACTTCTTATATTCAAATGGTTCGTTCGTGTTATGAGTTTTTTGCGAATAATATTGGTACTCAGGACTTAATTGATGATAACCGTAAATTATTTGAAGATGCGAGTTGATTTAAGCACTTTCAATAATGATGATTACAACCCTGGAAGTCCTTTCAGGAGATTTTTATGGTACTTCTGTAACGTGTTATTTTTAATCAATCCTTGGAACCCATCTTCAGGTATAAAAAAAGCCATATTGCGTTTATTTGGAGCCAAGATAGGAGAGGGGGTTGTAATTAAACCAGGAGTAAATATTAAATACCCGTGGAAACTCGACATAGGAAAGAACGCATGGATAGGAGAACGTGTTTGGATTGACAATTTAGTAGAAGTTAGAATTGAAGATAATGTTTGTGTTTCACAAGGAGCTTTATTGTTGTGTGGAAATCATGATTATAAGAAATCAACTTTTGATTTAATCACTAGGGAAATAACATTAAAAGAAGGTGCGTGGGTTGGGGCAAAAGCCATAGTCACAGGAGGAGTAGTGCTAGAATCACATGCAATATTAACAGCAGGTTCAGTCACATCAAAAAATTTAGAAGCCTTTAAAATCTATCGAGGAAATCCTGCTGAATTTGTAAGAGAACGAGTTATTGAAGATTAATGAAAGTTAGTATTATCACCGTTTCGTATAATGCGGAAAAGACCATTGCTGACACTGTGAATTCAGTGCTTTCGCAGACATACAACAACATTGAATACATCATAATTGACGGAGCTTCAAAGGATAAAACCTTGGATATTCTTGATAGTTTTAAAAGCGAATCTTTCCATTTAATTAGTGAACCAGACAATGGCCTCTATGACGCTATGAATAAGGGAATCACTAAAGCAACTGGTGATATTGTTGGAATTCTCAACGCAGACGATGTATTTGCAGACACATCTGTTGTGGAAGAGGTTGTTAAAGAATTTATTAAAACTGGAGCCGACTGTCTTTACTCAGATTTAAAATACGTTAAGGAAGATTTAAAAACTACGGTGCGTAATTGGGTTAGTGGGGACTATGTAAAAGGTGCATTTACAAAAGGATGGATGCCACCACATCCAACGTTTTATGTGAAACGCGAATGTTATGATAAATTCGGTTCTTTTAATTTAAAATTCAAAACTTCAGCTGATTACGAACTAATGTTACGATTCCTTCATAGGGAAGAAATTCCAGTTGCTTACCTTCCTAAAACAACGATACTAATGCGCGTAGGAGGGCAAAGTAATGCTTCGATAAAGAATCGAATTAACGCCAACAAAGAAGATAGGTTAGCCTGGAAAGAAAATGGCTTAAAAGCAGGAAGCCTAACCTTTATTCGAAAACCGCTGAGTAAATTGAAACAATTCGTAAAGAAATAATTACTTTTTTATTGGTGTAATCACTCTAGGCATTTTTAGAACACCACCGTTTTCCTTGTTCCAAACAACAACATTATCAGGCAACTTAAATCTATTCGCCTCAGTCAAACCCTGAACAGAGTCAACATTCATATAATCAATAGTTCTTAACTCAATCTCATTTTTATCCAAATAAATGAGTTTAAACGAGTTCACAGAACCAAATTCTTTCGTCCAAGTTCTATCGCAATCAACTACTCTCAAAGGAGCTCCCCAGCAACCTTCACCCGCATATACAACACCATTTTCATCAGCTCTGATAAAGCCATCTTCATGTCCGTCTTTTTTTGACTTTACAATTGGCCATGTCGTCTTTGTGATATGTGAGTCGCACTCTATCACTAGTCTTACTCCATATTTTTCAAAAAGGTCAATCCAATGTCTATAGATATTTTTTACTCCACGCATTTTCATTTTCCAACAAACATGTGGTCTACAAGCTCTATGATAAACAGGTAAATTCCAGAACATATTTTGATTAGCTACTAAGTTAGTTTCTAAGAATTTCTTTTGAGAGAAACCAAAAATCCCTTCTGTATTTAAACAAATTACATTGACAAGATTTCCGCCTAATTTTACTGAGTAAAAGTTCTTTTTACTAGGACAATCAAAGAAATCGGTTAAATCTTGATTAGATAATTCATGATTTCCTCGTGCAGTTACCAATGGAATGATCCTATTGTCAAAATCTTTGTAAGTATACTTCCAGTCTTCAAACCAGAATTTCCACTTTTCATAGGTATCAATGTCCGTATAGTCACCAGCAAATAACACTGCGTGAGGTACTAATTTACCCACCATTTTATTGGCATTAACTCTAACTGGACGTCTTGTTCTTGAATCACCTCCAGCAATTAAAGATAACCTAGCATCATCAGACTCTGGTGTTGTTTTAAACCAATATCGTTCGGAAACACCTTCACTATCTACAATTACAAAGTAATATGCTTGATCTGGACTCAAATTCTGTAAGCGAACGAAGCGATTAGAGAATCCCTTAAACTCGTTCTGTGCTTTTACTGAGAGATTATTCTCACAAGCCTTGTAATCAACCGGATCAAAATCAGAAGCGGAATAATAAACCTTTGCGGAGTCACCACTTACCTGGTGCCAACCTATTGTCGCATTGGTTGCGCCATTCCTATTAAACATGACCCTAAGATAATCCACCTTTGCGAATACACTGAAACTGCTAGTTAGGAGAGCTAAAACCAATATTTTACGCATGATCTAAATTTTTTGACAAATGTAGTTAAAAAAGCAACCAGCAGTTTCAACAAAAAAACCTTAGAAAATTTAACATTTGGTATAGTTTTGGTGTAAATCAAGTTTGTAACTTTATTTTTAGACTATCTTATTGTTGTATGAAGATTAATCAAGTAATAGCTTTTTGTGGATTATTTGCAGGTTTAAACGGCTTTGCTCAAACAAGTTTTGATGAGCACTTAATTGAAATCACTACCGTTAAAGACAGTGCTACACTTAAGTTTGTTAAAACTCCCGATTTGTTCGAAGAACGTTGGGATACATTAGCTCAACCAAACTTTTGGAAAAGAGTTATGAAAACTCCACCAGACAGCTGTGTGCTTAATGTAATGAAAACTAGACAGATTCTTGAAATGCAATCGGTAGCTGAGTGGAATAAGCAAAGCGATGATGAAAAAGAAGCCTATCGAGACACATTACGTGTGCGTCACGGCTTAGCAGCTGATACTAGGATCTTTATGACTACTGGAAAGTCTGACTTTTTCCAATTTGACTTGGTTTTCCCTAGTATCAATAGAGGGATTGAAGTTTTTGCCGAGAATGAAACGGATCCTTGGTATGCGCAGGCCATTTTGATGATTGAAAGTCCAGGGAAAATTGCCTATTCCAATGCTGGTGCCTTAGGCCCTTTCCAATTAATGAAGAGTGTGGCTAGAAACCATGGCTTGCGAGTTGATAGCAAAGTAGATGAAAGAAAAGATTTTGACAAGTCTGCAAAAGCTTCAGCTCACTTAATTAGAACAGGCTGCATTCCTGAAGGAAAAAGAATCATGCGAAAATTTGGGATAGAAGTTGCTGGCAATGATCAATATGACTTATGGTTTAGGCTACTTGTTTTACATATATATCATGCAGGAGCAGGAAATGTAGAAAATGTAATGACGCATGTTGTTAAACCCAAGGAAGCAGGTGGCAATGTGATACAAACGATTTGGCATTCCGAGTATGGAAACTTCAAAAACTCTTCACAGAATTACTCTCAACTGGCGTTAGCAGCAATGCTTGTGTTGGATGATTTAATCTACACAAAGTGCTCTAGTATCTGCGAGTACTAAAAGTTTTGCAAGAAATTCTCAATTACTTCATGACCAAAATCCGTTAGAACAGATTCTGGATGAAACTGAATGCCCGCAACTGGAAGAGCCTCATGCTCTACAGTCATGATAACCTCATAATCCGTTTTGGCTAAAACTTTAAGTGTTTCAGGGATATCCACCTCTCGACATCCCCAGGAATGATATAGACCAACTTGAAATCCACTTTCTATTCCTTTTAATAATCTTCCTTGGTTTTCGATATGACACGAAGTGCTGACTCCATGTTTTACCTCCTTTTGGTTCACCAAAGTTCCTCCAAAATACTCAACGATAGCCTGAAAACCCAGGCAAACACCTAGTACAGGAATGATAGGAGAAGCCGTTTTGATGACATCCATTAACTTCCCTGAAGATGAAGGCAAGCCAGGCCCTGGGGATAAAACAATTTTATCATAGTTCGGCAGATCGTCCAGGGAAATCTCATCATTCTTAATTACATCTACATCGCAACCTTTTCCTTCAAGGTAGTGGAATAAATTATAAGTGAATGAATCGTAATTATCGAGAAGTAAAACTTTCAAGTTCTCTATATTTATGGCAAAAATATACTTAATTATGAAAAAAGTCATTTCATCACCAAATGCACCCGGAGCAATTGGACCTTATAGCCAAGCAACCGAAATCAATGGAATGGTGTTTACAAGTGGGCAAATTGCTATTGACCCAACCACCAGCAATCTTGTTGAGGGTGGAGTAGAAGAGGAGACGCATATGGTAATGAAAAACCTATCCGCCGTGCTTGAAGCGGCAGAAACCAACTTTGATCATGTAGTAAAAACAGGTATATTTTTGGAAGACATGGAAGACTTTGCAAAGGTCAATGCCATTTATGAATCCTATCTATCTCAAGAAGCTGGCTATCCAGCGAGAGAAACAGTTCAAGTAGCTAAGTTACCTAAGGGGGTTAAGGTTGAAATATCGATGATTGCGGTTAAATAGTTCAACGACGCTTGTTCTATTCTCGTGAATAAATATGTGAGAAGGTTACTTTTATTTTCAATTTTATTTATTCTTAGCTGTGACAAGGTTGATCCTCGCATCAAGTATGTAGGCCTTTATGATGGTGTTCTTAATTCGGAATCTGGTGTTGAAGTATATCCCGAATCCGAAAACGACACCTCTTACTCAGTGCAAATTGAGCTCAATAAGTATGGCGAAGATCAAATGATAATTTCAGGGGATGTAAATTTAACCTTGACATACAACAAAGAAACATCAGAGATTATAGAGTCAGAAATAACGAATGGTTACAAAGGAAAGTTGATAGGTGTAAATTCTTTCCAAATTTCTAAAGGAGACTTGTATTGGAATCATTATTGGATCAATCGATATAACTTCACACGCTACTAGTTTCTGATACTTTAACTCAGAGTAAGGCAAATAACCGAGCTAAGTAGTAGAAGTTACAGCTGAAAAAAAAAGCCCGAACCTAAGTCCGGGCTTCATTGGATTTAATCTTCCGTTTTCTTTTCTTTGGATTTCTTTCCTTTCACAATTGAAATCACGATGTCTTCTTTCTTCTTATCGTAGTCGACTTTGATTTCGTCTCCTTCTTTAAGATTTGCATTAATGATTTCCTCTGCTAATGGATCTTCAATGTATTTCTGGATTGCTCTTTTTAACGGTCGCGCTCCAAATTTCTCATCGTATCCCTTATCAGCAATATAATCTTTTGCCGGATCTGTAAGTTTGATTCCATACCCAAGCTCAATGATTCTTTTATAAAGCTTATCTAATTCAATATCGATAATAATATGGATATCTTCTTTAGAAAGAGAGTTGAACACAATAATGTCATCAATTCTATTTAAGAACTCAGGGGAAAATGCCTTTTTAAGTGCGTTGTGAATTACCGCATTAGCGTTATCCTCTTCTTGTTCCTTTTGAGATTTTGTTCCGAAACCAACTCCTGTACCGAAATCTTGCAATTGTCTAACCCCAATATTTGACGTCATAATAATTACAGTATTCTTGAAGTCAATTTTTCTACCAAGACCATCTGTCATGTGTCCATCGTCAAGGGCTTGTAGTAGCATGTTGAACACATCTGGATGCGCCTTTTCAATCTCATCCAAAAGAATAATCGAATAAGGCTTTCTTCTTACTTTTTCAGTTAATTGTCCACCTTCTTCATATCCTACGTAGCCCGGAGGTGCCCCAACTAAACGTGACACCGAGAATTTCTCCATGTATTCAGACATGTCAATCCTAATCAAAGCTTCTTCTGAATCAAACATTGTTTTAGCCAGAACCTTAGCCAATTGTGTTTTACCAACCCCCGTTGGTCCTAAGAAGAAGAATGAGCCGATTGGTTTATTTGGATCTTTTAATCCAGCTCTGTTTCGTTGAATAGCTCTAACCACTTTAGCAACAGCTTGGTCCTGACCAACAACACTTCCTTTAATATCATCTCCTAGACTAGCAATTTTTCCAGACTCCGATGACGATACTTTTTGAAGAGGGATACCAGTCATCATAGAAACTACTTCAGCAACATGATCTTCCGTCACTGTAATTCTATGCGCTTTAGTTTCTTCTTCCCATCGCTGTTGAGCAGCTTCTAACTCTTCCTGTAAATTTTTCTCAGTATCTCTTAATTCTGCAGCTTTTTCATACTGCTGACTTTTAATAACATCACTTTTCTTTTCTTTAACCTCTTCGATTTTCTTTTCAAGCTCTGTTATTTCTTTTGGTACATTAATATTTGTAATGTGTACACGTGAACCAACCTCGTCTAAAGCATCAATCGCCTTGTCTGGAAGGTTACGGTCAGACATATATCTATCTGTAAGTTTCACACATGCCTCAACAGCATCTTCCGTGTATGTTACGGAGTGATGATCTTCATAACGCTCCTTGATGTTATTTAGAATAACCACTGTATCTTCTATGCTAGTTGGCTCAACCAATACTTTTTGGAATCTTCTTTCTAAGGCTCCGTCTTTTTCAATGTATTGTCTGTACTCATCTAAAGTAGTTGCTCCAATTACTTGAATTTCACCCCTAGCCAATGCTGGCTTGAACATATTCGAAGCATCTAAAGAGCCTGAAGCGCCTCCAGCTCCAATTATAGTGTGAATCTCATCAATGAATAAGATAATCTCTCTAGACTTCTCTAATTCATTCATAACAGCCTTCATTCGCTCCTCAAACTGCCCTCTGTATTTCGTTCCAGCTACTAAAGATGCTAAATCTAAAGAAATGATTCTTTTACCAAAAAGTACACGAGACACTTTTTTCTGAACGATTCTTAATGCTAATCCCTCAGCAATCGCTGACTTACCAACTCCTGGTTCACCAATTAGAATTGGATTATTCTTTTTTCTACGTGATAATATTTGTGATACACGTTCAATTTCTGCTACACGTCCTACAATCGGGTCGAGCTTGTTTTGTTCTGCCATTGCAGTCAAGTCTCTACCAAAGTTATCTAGAACAGGTGTTTTTGATTTTCCTTCTGATGGTTTCTTTGAACCACCAAACGAAGATCCTGACCCACGTTGTCCTTCATCATCATCCGACGCAGCTCCAGGAAATTCTGAGCGCGGATATTTTTGTTCTTCTATCATTGCTTCTAATTCTTCTTTTACGTTCTCATACAGAACGCCATATTTGTTTAAAATTCTAGTTCCAAGGTTATTTTCTTCCCTTAATATAGCAAGTAGGATATGCTCTGTTCCAACTTTAGACGACTTAAAAAACTTAGCTTCAAGATAAGTGACTTTAAGCACCTTTTCCGCCTGTTTAACCAACGGAATGTTCGAAGCTGACAAAGTTTTTACCGAATTCTCCTTTAATGTTTTTTCGACCTCCGCTCTTACTTGGCCGAGGTCAACTTGAAATTCAGTAAGAAGTCGAATAGCTAAACCTTCTCCTTCTCTAAGAATACCTAAAAGAAGATGTTCAACTCCAAGGTAATCATTTCCCAAACGCAAAGCCTCCTCTCGACTATACGAAAGAACATCCTTTGCTCTTGCTGAAAAATTTGCATCCATACTTTAAATATAACGAATTTACACGAATTTGTCTAGATGTTTCAAGCCAGACATGCCTCTGTTAAAATTAACGAATTTACTATCTATTAATTATTTGTCCACTCAATTATAAAATCCTTTCAAAGTTAACGTAAAATTGATTTTAAACGCGATTGTTAATAACATGAAAATTCCAGCAGTTTTTGTTAATAAGTACCAATCACTTTAAGCAAAAAGAAAGGGAATATTAGCTAATTTCGGTCGCTGATAAAAACGTTAAAAGTTTAATTAAAGACACTATGGCGGAAGGTGAAAGAATCATAAAAATTAACATTGAGGATGAAATGAAATCGGCCTACATTGACTATTCAATGTCGGTTATTGTATCACGTGCTTTACCAGATGTGAGAGACGGTTTTAAACCAGTTCACAGAAGGGTGCTCTATGGGATGCAGGATTTAGGAGTATTCTCAAATAGACCTTATAAAAAGTCGGCTAGAATTGTCGGTGACGTACTTGGTAAGTATCACCCACACGGAGACTCTTCGGTATACGACACAATGGTTCGTATGGCTCAGCCTTGGTCATTGCGTTATCCGCTAGTTGACGGTCAGGGTAACTTTGGTTCAGTTGATGGTGATAGTCCTGCAGCAATGCGTTATACTGAGTCACGTTTACAGAAAATTGCTGAAGAGATGTTGGCTGACCTTGACAAGGAGACTGTTGACTTCGCGCCAAATTTTGACGACTCCCTCCAGGAACCTACTGTTCTGCCAACTAAAATCCCAAACCTGCTTTGTAATGGTGCGTCTGGTATTGCCGTTGGTATGGCTACAAATATGCCTCCTCACAACTTATCTGAAGTCGTAAATGGAACAATAGCATACATTGACAATAGAGAGATTGAGTTAGAAGAACTCATGACACATATAAAAGCTCCAGATTTTCCAACGGGAGGTACAATTTACGGTTATGAAGGTGTAAAAGATGCCTTTGAAACAGGTAAAGGTAAAGTTGTTATGAGAGGTAAGGCTGCTTTCGAAGAAATTAGGGAGGGTAGAGAAGCCATTATCGTAACTGAAATTCCTTACCAAGTGAATAAGGCAGATATGATCAAGAAAACTGCCGACTTAGTAAACGAAGGAAAACTTGATGGTATATCAGATATTAGAGATGAGTCTGATAGAAAAGGGATGAGAATTGTTTACGAATTAAAACGCGATTCTATTCCTAATGTTGTATTAAATAAATTGTATAAATACACTCAGCTACAATCTTCATTTTCAGTAAACAACATTGCATTAGTAAATGGTCGTCCTGAGATGTTGAATCTTAAAGATATGATTCATCATTTCGTAGAGCATAGACATGATGTTGTTGTTCGTAGAACGAAATACGAATTAAGAAAGGCTGAAGAAAGAGCGCATATTTTAGAAGGATTAATCATTGCTTCAGATAATATTGATGAAGTTATTGCATTAATTAGAGGATCGAAAAGTCCAGAGGAAGCTCGCGAGAAATTAATCGAAAGATTTGAGCTTACGGATATTCAATCGAGAGCGATTGTTGAAATGAGACTTCGTCAGTTAACTGGTCTAGAACAGGACAAGTTAAGAGCTGAGTACGAAGAACTAATGACTAAAATTGCTGACCTCAAAGATATTCTTGCAAATGAATCTAGAAGAATGGATATCATTAAGGAGGAGTTAGCCTATGTAAAAGATAAATACGGAGATGAAAGAAGATCCGTAATTGAATATTCTGCAAACGAAATGCGTATTGAAGACCTAATCCCAGATGAAGAGGTTGTAATTACTATTTCACACGCAGGATATATTAAACGTACCTCTTTAAGTGAATATCGTGTACAAAGTAGAGGAGGAGTTGGAGCTAAAGGTTCAGCTACAAGAGATAAAGATTTCTTAGAACATCTATTTGTGGCAACAAATCACAACTGGTTACTTATTTTTACCGAAAAAGGTAAATGTTTCTGGATGAGAATCTTTGAAGTTCCTGAAGGAGCTAAATCTGCAAAAGGTAGAGCGCTTCAGAATCTTATTAATATAGAGCCTGGAGATCAAATCAAAGCATTCATCAACGTTAATGACATCAAAGACGAAGAATACATTAAAGACAAGTACATTGTAATGTGTACTAAGAAAGGTGTTATTAAGAAGACTAAACTTGAAGCATACTCTAGACCAAGAACAAACGGTATTAATGCGATAGGAATTAGAGAAGGAGACGAGCTATTAGAAGCTAAACTTACCAATGGAAGTAATCAAATTATGATGGCGCTAAAATCTGGTAAAGCAATCCGTTTCGAGGAAGAAAAAGTAAGGTTCATGGGAAGAACGGCATCCGGTGTAAGAGGCGTTACTCTTGCTAGTGAAAAAGATGAAGTTGTTGGGATGATTTGTGTTGAATCGGACGAAGCGAATGTGTTAGTAGTCGCTGCAAATGGCTATGGTAAACGTTCTTCTGTTGCTGATTACCGAATTACAAACAGAGGTGGTAAGGGAGTTAAAACAATTAATATTACCGACAAAACCGGTGAGCTTATTGCATTGAAAAATGTTACCGATGAGGATGATTTAATGATCATTACGAAAAAAGGCATCACGATTAGAATGCATGTAGAAGAATTAAGAGTGATGGGAAGAGCTACTCAAGGAGTTAAAGTGATTAACCTAAGAGATGGTGACGAAATTGCTGCTGTAGCAAAAGTATTTAGAGATAGAGACGAAGAAGCGAACGAAGCTGTTGAAGGTGATATAGAAAATACTGATAGCTCTGAGGAAGAATAAAACCTGAAATCATTAAATTTGCGAGAGTTACAGCTATGGCATAATAGTTGAACAATTGTTATGAAAAAATTGTAATTATTACATCATTAAGAAAAAGTATAAAATGAAAAGAATAATTTTTGGTTTAGCATTTATCGGATTAGCTCTGAATGCAACAGCTCAAAAAAGCAACACAACAAATGCTGCTTTAGCTTATAAATCATCAGAAACTAACTTCAACAAGCAAGATTTAGAGGCTGCCTATAATGATCTTAAGGAAGCTAAAGAATATATAGATAAGTCAGCGGTACATGATGACACTAAGAATGACCCTAAAACACTTATGTATAAAGGGAAAATTTACATTGATTATTCAATTGTAGGCCCTGGAGTTGATGGTGCTAGCTTTGAGTTTGATTCTGAGCAAATGAGAGAAGAAGGTTTTAAAGCTTTCGAAGATTCAAAAGCAAACGACCCCAAAGAAAAGTATGCAGACTATATTGATGAGTACTGCCAATTAAGAAGCGTTATTTATGCTGCTGCTGGTTCAATGGCTTATGATGAAAAGAAATATGCTGACGCTTACGAGCCATTTTATCTTTCAACTATGTTCTCAGAAGCAACTGGAAAGATTGATTCTACACTTTATATCTTAGGGGCTTATTCTGCTTTAGAGGTGGATAGCTTAGAAGACGCTGCTTGGGGATTTGAAAAAGCTGCTGCTGTAGGATTTGCATTGCCTGAGAGCGTTGGTAATCTTTCTTATATCTACCAAAAAACAGGACAAACAGAAAAAGGTGACGCTTTCTTTGCGAAAATGACAGAAATGTATCCGAACAATCAAGCAGTCCTGTCAGAAAAAATCAACTATTTATTAAATACGGATAGAAAAGAAGAAGCTGTAGACGTTTTGAACAAGGCCATCGAAGTAGATCCAGACAATGCTGATTACCACTTCGTAGCTGCAACGGTTCACCAGAACTTAGGAAACTTTGAAGAGTC
>JAKVAQ010000018.1:121789-124560 GCA_022447665.1 Crocinitomicaceae bacterium | reverse complement strand
CAGAAGGAGAGGCCGTTACCAACTCAGGTACTGCTCAAATGAAAGGAGATAAATATTTAGTTCAGTTAGATGAGCAGGATATTTACTGTGATGGTAAAATAATAACGACTCACCTTAAAGAAGAAGATGAATGCTACACTTCTGACATGGAAGAAGTAAGTGAAGATGGTATGGTGTCTCCGAATGAGATGTTGACCATTTGGGAAGAAGGTTATAAATACAAGTACGTTAAGGAAACCTCTGTTGATGGTACTCCAGCCCATCAGATTCATCTTTACCCGAAGGATGCTGGCAAAAGCAAGTTCCATACGATTATCTTAAAAATAGACAAGGCAAAGAATGAAGTCATCACAGTACTAATCAAAGCGAAAGATGGTTCAAAAATGAAGTATACTTTAGTTAGTCTTGAATCGGATTTCGACATTCCGGACAGTACTTTTGAATTTGATAGATCTAAGCATCCTGAAGTAGAGTGCTACGAAGAATAATATAAATTAGAAGTTAATTTTTCTATCCCGGCCAATGGTCGGGATTTTTTTATGGTAAAATTTTCCCCGGATTAAGAATTCCCTTAGGGTCGAATATTGATTTTATTTGACGCATAAGGTTCAACTCTATTTCAGAAAATTGAATATTCATGAATTCCTTTTGAACCAAGCCTATTCCATGTTCACCCGATATTGTACCACCAAGAGACTTTGTTAGTCGAAAGATTTCCGAGATCGCATCTTTTAATCTACTTTCCCAAAAATCATCTGATAAACTTCCCTTGAGAATATTTACGTGTAAATTTCCGTCGCCAGCATGACCATAGCATACCGACTTAAAACCATACTTCTCCCCTATTTCCTTTATTCCTAATAATAATTTAGGCAGGTTATATCGGGAAACCACTGTGTCTTCTTCTTTATAAATGGATTGAGCCTTAACCGCTTCTCCTACTTTTCTTCGCAAATTCCAAAGCTTATCTTTTTGCGCAGCAGAATCCGCAAATAAAACTTCGTCGGTATCATACGCCTCTAAAACGCTCATTATACCTTCACATTCCTGCATTAACAGCTCTTCGTGGTTACCATCAACCTCGATCAATAAATGTGCTTGAATATCATCTGGGATAGACATAGAATCATCTCCGATAAATTCTTGTGCATAAAGCAATGCATCTCTTTCCATGAACTCCATTCCACTCGGTACAATTCCCGCGTTAAAAATCGCTGCAACTGCTTCGCATGCTTGTTCCATTTTGCGAAAAGGAACTAACATTAACATATCTTTTTTAGGCAATGGTATTAACTTAAGTACAGCTTTAGTTATTATTCCCAGTGTTCCTTCAGAACCTACCAAGAGCTGAGTTAAATTATACCCTGTTGAATTTTTCAATACGTTGGCTCCTGTCCATATGATCTCGCCTGTAGGAAGAACAATCTCAAGATTAAGAACGAAATCCTTAGTAACTCCATATTTGACAGCTTTTGGACCTCCTGAATTTTCGGCTAAGTTGCCTCCAATTGAACATGAGCCTTTTGAGGCTGGATCAGGCGGGTAAAACATTCCCTTCTCCGCCACAGCCTCCTGTAATACTTGTGTTATTACTGCCGGCTCAACTATGACCTGATAGTTTTTCTGATCAATTTTAAGGATTTTATTGAACTTCTCCATTGATAATGCCACACCTGAATATAATGGAAGCGCTCCTCCACTCAGACCAGTCCTTGCTCCTTGAGGAGTAACTGCAATCGACTTTTCGTTTGCATATTTTACAATTTTACTTATTTGCTCGGGAGAATTAGGCTTTAAAACTACTCCTGGCAAAAAACTCAAATCTTCGGTCTCGTCATGGGAATACAAGTGTAAAAGTTCATCAGAACTAATTACGGCAGAATCCTCTAAGAAAGTTCTAAAAAAATCTAAATCCGATTGAGTAATTGGATTAAATGACATTGAGTACTTTATGCCAAAACTTTGATTGCTTCCTCTGCACTCTCCACAATATTCAATACTGAATTCAATTGTGAGATTTCGATAAGCTTTTGAACATTTGGCTTAAGGCTAGCTATAACAAATTTCCCTCCTGCATCTTTACATAAACGATTGCCTAATAGAATTGCACTGAGGCCAGAGGAGTCACAATAAACAGATTTAGACATGTCTAAAACGATGTTATTCACTGAGTTTTTATTTACTACCAATAATGTAGATTTCAACTCTGAAGCATTTGTAGCATCTAATTTTTCTACTCCTGAAACTACTACTGTGAAATTGTCTTTTTCTTCTGTTGAGAAGTTCATTACTATACCTTTTACATCAAATTTATACATTTAATCAAGCTATGTTGGAAGTATTTTCATTTTTCTTCAACAGTAATTGTTTAAAACCTTAAAATGTATGATTAGATTTACGAAAAAATTGTGCGTTGACTAAAATTAAACCATTCAAGGCTATTCGGCCAACTAGGGACAAAGCTTACCTAGTACCAACAAGGCCGTTTTACACCTATAAAAAGAAGATATTGAAGGCTAAAATAGCCTCTAATCCTTTTACATTTCTTCATGTCATCAATCCAGAATTCAGCAAGGATAACGTATCCGTGCCAAATTCAGATGAACGTTTTAAGAGTGTTAAAGCTAAGTTTGATGAATTTCTGGCTGAAGGAATCTTTATTCAAGAAAAAGAGGATTCGTTTTACATTTATAGACAGACTACCGAGCACCATATCTATACTGGTATAATTGCTGGTGCCTCCGTAAAAAGCTACCAAGAAAACAAAATAA
>JAKVAQ010000018.1:0-121779 GCA_022447665.1 Crocinitomicaceae bacterium | reverse complement strand
ACACGAAGCAACATTAACTGAAAGAGAAGAAACGTTTACCAAATACCTCTCAATTGTTACTTTCAATGCTGAGCCTGTACTACTTTTTCATGAGAATCATGCTAAATTAAAATCCATATATGCTGAGGAAGTTCAAAAACGAGCAGAATATGAATTTAGCACTACGCAGCGCATTAAACATGAGCTATGGATTGTAGATGATCCAGAGCGTATACAGGAGATTCAAGATTGCTTTAAAGAAATTGATGAGCTATACATTGCCGACGGACATCACAGGAGCGCTTCATCCAGCAGGTTTTACAATGAGCACGGAGATAGCTCTCAAAATGCTGATTACTTCTTATCATATCTGATTAGCGAAGAGAACGTAACAATTTTTGATTACAATAGATTGGTTAAAGATTTAAATGGATTGAGCGAAACAGAATTCATTGCGAAACTTTCCACGTCTTTTGATGTTGATTCTAATGTGACACAAATTTCTTCTGAAAATCCGCATCAAATCTGCATGTACTTGAATCAGAACTGGCACAAATTGACGATTAAATCAGAATTGATCGATGAGAAAGACCCGGTTAAATCTCTTGATACTTATATTCTTAATGAACTTTTATTAGAACCTATTTTAGGTATCAAGGATATTAAAACGGACTCCCGGATTAGTTTTGTCGAAGGTACAAAAGGCTCGCGTGGCATCACAAGAAAAGTAAACTCAGGAGAGTTTGCAGTTGGATTTCTTCTACACCCTGTAAGTGTTGATCAGTTGAAGAAAGTAGCAGACACAAATCAAATTATGCCTCCAAAATCTACCTGGATTGAACCAAAACTCAGGAGTGGATTAACAATTTACCCGTTAAAATGATAACAGAAAAACTTCACAAGATTAAAGACATTCTTCCGGACCATGTTACTCTCGTAGCCGTTTCAAAAACAAAACCTAACGCTGCTATAGAAGAGGCTTATAATTCAGGACAAAGGGTTTTTGGCGAGAATCGAGTTCAAGAATTAGTAGACAAATACGAATCTTTACCTAAAGACATAGAATGGCACATGATCGGTCATTTACAGCGTAATAAAGTAAAATATATTGCGCCATTTATTTCACTTATTCATGGAATAGACACCCCTAAATTACTCAAGGAGGTGAATAAGGAGGCTCAAAAGAATGGCCGCATCATAGACTGCTTAATTCAAATCCATATTGCGGAAGAAGAAAGTAAACATGGCTTTAGTATAGAGGAAGCAAAGGCATTGTTTGAAGATTTAGACTCATTAAATTTAAAGAATATACGCTTAAGAGGATTAATGGGGATGGCAACGTTTACTGATGACACTGAAAAAGTAGCGAATGAATTTAGCAGTTTAAAATCTTGCTTTGATGATTTAAAGCCAAATCAAGGAAGTCACTTTGATACTGTTTCAATGGGAATGAGCGGAGACTATCCTATTGCAATAGAAAAAGGAAGTACAATGGTGCGTATAGGAAGTTCAATTTTTGGATCAAGATAGGTTTTTATTAAAGGTTAAGGTCACTGTTGTGCCATCCGTTACATCAAATTTTACTTCTCCCTGCAATTGATCTGCAAGGATTCTTATCAACTCTATTCCTAAAGTATTTCTATCTTCAGAAAGTATATCTTCCGGAATCCCTCCCCCATTATCCTTGACAGTAAGCTGATAGTTTCCTCTACCCAACTTATCAAGGTCAATCGAAACATGCCCCATCTTTAGATCTGTAAAGGCATACTTTAATGAATTAGTAACTGCTTCATTCACTAGAAGTCCTAAAGGTATAGCAACATCAAGTTCCATTCTTGCATAATCACAATTAACGGCGTACGTAATATTACTTTCTTCATCAACAAGAGAGGTAAATAAGGATTTCACCAACTCCTCCAAATATTCCTTAAAATCAAGCGATTTAATCTCATTTCTCTTATACAGTAACTCATGTACCAGCGCCATGGATTGAATTCGTGCCTGTGCGTCACCTAAAGCCTTTTGCTCATCAAGATCACCACTCGTACCTTGTTGTAAGCTAAGCAAACTAGAAATTACTTGGAAATTGTTTTTTACCCTGTGGTGCACTTCCTTGAAAAGCAACTGCTTATCCTCAATAGAGTTCGAGAGTTCTAAATTCATTTGTTTTTTTCTTCTATTAGCATTTAATAGAATGAAAATCACTAGAATAACTGCTGCAATTATCAAACTAAACGTTGTATATCCAAACCTTCTATTGTTCGACTCTTGATCCAATTTTAACTGGATTTTCTGTTGTTGGTTTAGATTGATCGCATCCTGTAGCTTACGTTTTATCTGCATCTCTTCTTTTTTGAAAAAATCCAAATATTGAGCAATCATTGTTGCCTTCTTTTCTCTATTTAAATCCCGCTTTACAATATTGGCAATTTGATATTGCACAAAGGCCTCCTGAGCATTTCCTTGTTTTAATAGGCAATCGCCGTACAACATATAAACTTCTGCCAACTCAGTTTTAGCATATTTGTCTTCATAAACATTCATCAAGGATAGCAAATAACTGATTGCCTTGTCATAATCGCCTTTTTCAAAGTACGCTTGGGCGTAAATGAATTGGTTTGCATCTAGTTCACCTGTAACTCCAAATTCTTCAAAACTCTTATCTGCCAAATCTAAATATCTCAGGGCAGCACTGATCTTCCCTCTTCCAAGGGCAATTTTAGCCAAAGCTTGATAATTGTAACCGTACAGTGCTTTTAGACCTAGTTCAATTTTCAGGTCAAGCCCTGAAATTGTATAGGACTCTGCAATTTCATAATCTTCGAGTTCGTAGTACGTAAGCCCTATATTACCAAGGACTACTGCTTTTAGAATTTGACTTTCATCGGTTTTAATTCTTCGTGAAATCCTGAGCGCTCTTCTTAGGTTTTCTTTTTTTCTATGCTGGTCGCCTAGCATACCAAATACTGTGGCAATACTCACATAGGTATAGGCACGATTTAAACTTACTCTATCAAAATCAAGCGTTGCATAATGTTCAAAATTATCGTCGATTATATGGATTACCTTTTTGTATTGGACAAGGGCACTTATCTGTTCTCCTCGATACAAGTAGAGGTTACCAAGATTATATTCCATTACAAAGTAATCAATGCTGTCTTTGTAATTTCTCATAATTTCATTTGAAGCATTCATATAATAGAGTGCCGAATCATCCTCAGATTGCAAAATCATAATTTGAGAATTCATGTGATAAGCTTTTCCTAAGTAGTATGACTCATCCATTTCTTTAGCCAAAATGATACATGAATCCACATACATATCACTTGTATCAATATTTACTTGCTGATAAGCAACGACTTGAGAACGTAGATGATTAAATTGATCAACTCGATCATCTTCTCCAGCCAAAAGAGTAAAGTTGATTATTAGAGCAAGCACTACACTCAGAACTCTAGATATGTATAAAGCGCTATTCTTCACTTAAATCAACTTTTATTCTAAGTTCTTTGTCAAGTAATTGAATATCACCATTCAATTGCTCAGAGAGGGCCTCAATCAAGCCAATACCCAGGTCTACTTGAACATCATTTTCACGATTTTCAAAAATTCCAGACACTCCATTATGTGCAACAATAATCTCACCCTTACTATCATTTTCTTTCTCCTGAATGAACTTTACACTGATTTCTCCTAGGGCCATTCCAACAAAAGAATTTGTAATGTATAATGTGAATATTTCATTGAATAATAGTCCTAAAGGGACGGCCTTGTCTAAATTACATTTGACATTATCAAACTCCTCTGTAAGGCTAACAGAGCATTCTCTGTTTAAATCAGCGTTGTCGATTATGTTAAAAAGTTGAACCACATATTCCTTCAAGAGTATATTCCTTATTTCCTCATCTCGGTATATCAAATTATGCACTAATGCCATTGATTGTATTCGAAGTTTAGATTCAATAATTGCCACATTTTCTTTTGAACCTTCCGTCATGTTCACTTGAAGGTTCAGCATACTCGAAATAACTTGGAAATTATTTTTAACCCTGTGATGCACTTCTTGAAAAAGCACCTTCTTTTCTTCAGAAAGCTCTTGCAAAGAAGTCATTTTCTTATTGTTTCTGCGGAAGGCGAGATAAAGCAAGGTTAGAATTATTATAAGGCTCAATAATAGAATTCCTAAAATTCCATAGATCCAATTCTTCTTTTGTTTTTCATATTCATATTCTAGTAAGCTCTTCTCCTTGTCCATTTGAGACTGAATAGATCCAAGGCGCACCTGAACTTCCGAGTCATAGATCATTTCTTCCTTTTGATCGATAGTCTCTATAAACTCATTAAGGAAGACAAATGAATTGTTCTGAGTTTCATTATCTAGGTTTTGATTTGAAGCTGCTAAGTATTGAATTGCGATTTCATATTCTCCTTTTTTATTATAAATCTGAGCAATTTCATACATATAATCGGACATTTCGTATTCTGAGAAAAAAAGCGTGACTTTATCTTGAATAGAGAGTAAAATGTCCAAAGCCTCATCTAATCTATATAATCCGATATAACATTTAGCTCTGAAAAAATCATTCCTAACCAACTCTTTTGCCACTTTAAAAGGCTTTATTTTCTCATCTGAAGTTTTGAAATATTGCAAGGCAAGATCATATTTACCTCTTTTCATTTCAATCAAACCTAAAACTTGGAAATTTTGACCTAGAGAATACTTCAGTCCGTAAGCTTCTTTAGCCGACAAATTCTCTAGCGCCAGCTTTTCAGCAAGGTCTAAATCATCTGACCTATAGTATGAATACGCTAGAGCCATGGAATTTGAAAGTTCAAGACTCTTTAGCCATGGCTTTTTCAATGATAAAGCGATATGTAACGATTTTTTTAAGCTTTCTTTTTCAGCCTCGTAGTCACCTATTTCACCATAAACAATACCGATTTTACTGAAACACTGCGCCCTGATAGCCATAATATTATCATTCGAAAAATCATTATCTCTTTCACTTTTTTGATCTAATAATTGGATACATTTTTTGAATTCACGTAAGGCTTGGAAATGTTCCTCCTGCTCCATGTATACATTTCCTCTTAAAACAATGAGCTTATAAAAATGAATAGAATCAGAATAGTTTTCTAATATGCTCTTAGAACGTTGAACAAAGTACAAAGCCGTATCATATTCAGAATTTATTAAGGCTACGCGACCATTTAAATAAGACGTAACACCCAAATAAAATTCGTTGTTATTTTCATTGGCTTTTTTGGCTAAAGTGTCTATTAAACCTAGACTCAAATCATAATTCTTGACCAAGCTGTGTTCAGCTCTAAAGGCATAACTATCATAAGGAAAATCATCAGTTGAGTCCTGCGCACACAAAGAATTTGTCGCAGAAATAAGAATTATCGCAACAAAAAGGTAATTTCGCATTTTCTGAATCAAACTGATAGTGGAATATAATAAAATAGTCCTTAAACCCGGTAAAGATAAGTCAATTCTAAGAAAGCATCCTTGGATTTTTTCAGGCGCAGTAAAAAGAGCTGAAAACCCTGACGGTGAAGAAGTTACTTTAACTGACGGCGAATTTGTTGAAGTAAAAGCAAATAAAGGACGCCATTTGGGCTATGGGCATTACCAGGATGGCAACATATCTGTTCGCTTACTCGGCTTTGATGAAACACCTGATAAGTCAATCCTGTATAGAACTCGAATTCTTAATGCGTTTAAGCTGAGAAGGTCTCTCGGATTATTAGAAGATAAGGAAACTAATATTTATAGATTGGTTCATGCTGAGGGCGATAATCTACCCGGTCTAATTATTGACGCTTATGATAACAACTATGTTGTTCAATGTCACAGTATTGGGATGTATTTAGATATCGATTTTATTAATTCAGCTATACTTAATGCTGCACCAATAGAGCCAACATCGATTTATCTAAAATCTTCCTCTACTCTTGGAAAGAATTATCAAGATTATTCAGGCGATAGATATTTACATGGTGAAGTGGAATTGCCTATAGTTGCCCTAGAATATGGAAATAAGTTCAATATTGATTGGATTAACGGGCAAAAAACGGGCTTTTTTATCGATCAACGGGAAAATAGAAAATCACTTGCACGTTATTCTGCAGGCAAAAAGGTATTGAATACATTTTGTTATTCTGGAGGGTTTTCAATTTTTGCTTTAAATGCTGAAGCTGAATTTGTGCATTCGTTAGATTCTTCAAAACAGGCTATTGAACTCACAAATCAAAACGTAAGTCTTAACGGCTACAATTCTAAAAAGCATAAATCTTTTGCAGAAGATGCGATGGCATTTATTAAAGATCTTCCAGAGGAATACGATGTTATTGTTTTAGACCCGCCAGCTTTTGCTAAACATAAAAGCGCCCGTCATAATGCCATTCAAGGATATAAACGTCTTAACGCACATGCTATTAGACAAATCAAGCCTGGTGGAATTATCTTCACGTTTAGTTGTTCTCAAGTTGTGGACAAAGCTTTATTCACTCATACTGTAATATCTGCAGCTATTGCCGCCGAGCGAGAAGTTAAAATTCTAGAACAGCTTCATCAGCCTGCTGATCATCCAATTTCGGCATTTCACCCCGAAGGAGAATACCTTAAAGGTCTTGTGATTCAGGTTCTCTAAGCTGCAAAATGTTAGAGCCAACGGTTAAAAACATATTAAAGGTTGCCCTACCCTTAATGTTTGGAACATTTGTTCAGAGCATTGTAGCCTTTACTGATGCTGCCTTTGTATCTCACCTTGGCACCATAAGTTTTGATGCAGTTGGAAACGCCAGCCTAATTTACATGGCACTTTACATGCTTTGTAGAGGATTTGGTGACGGAACCCAAATTCAAATTGCTAAGGAATATGGAAAAAGCAATTTTCACAAAATGCGAGGGTTCTTTTACAATGCATTTTCGATTCAAATTTTATTGAGTCTGATTCTAATTATAGCCTTAATAAGTATAATCCCTAGTGTAATTGAAGGCATAACTGAAAGTGAATTGATCGCTAAGGATATGATCACATACCTACGGTTTCGTGGATTAGGATTTCTATTTGCAACCTCAGAATTAATTTTGGTTGCCTTTTTAATGGCAGTAGGAAAAACGAGGATTATTCTGGTTTCTACACTCATACTAGCCTCTACAAATATATTTTTAGACTATGCTTTAATCTTTGGTGAATTTGGTTTTCCTGAATTAGGACTCGAGGGAGCTGCTATTGCATCAAGCTGCGCAGAGTTATTATCCTTTGGTTTCCTGTTGATTTACATATTAAAAAGTGAAGAATTCAGCGAATTCAAGCTAAAATTGAGAGCGCGTATAGATAAACTTCAATTCAAAGTCTTGTCTAATATTTCACTGCCGTTAATGTTTCAGGGGTTTATTTCAATCTCTACTTGGTTAGTGTTCTTTACATTTATTGAGCAAATGGGTCCCAAAGAGCTCGAAGCCTCACAATGTATACGACATCTATATTTCTTAGCCTTCATTCCAATTTTTGGTTACGCCTCTGCAACGAAAACTTTCGTAAGTAATCTAATGGGGCAAAATCGGGTAAATGAAGTGCCGAGAGTAATAATAAAGCTCATTATTTTATCTGTGGCTTCATTGGTTCTAATATTTCATGGATCAATTTTATATCCTGATACCTTAGTCTCGTTAGTGAACAGTAACGAGGAGATTTACATACTGGCATCGGAAATACTGGTTTTGGTTTCAGGTTCCATGTTGATATTCGCATTTACCACAATTGTTTTTAATGCTGTTTCTGGCCTTGGAAAAACAAGAATTTCATTTCTCATTGAATTAACCACTATTCTGATCTACGTAATATCAAGCATCGTTATATTTAAGTATTTACAATGGGAAGTAAAATACACGTGGATTGTTGAGTACATTTACTTCGTTGTTAACGGAATTATCAGCGTATTATATTTAAGACACTTTTTTAAAGCAAGAGCTAAATGAAGATAGTATTTATGGGAACCCCTGACTTTGCGGTAACCTCATTAAACAAAATAATAGCCTCAGGAATTGAAGTTGCTGGAGTTGTAACCGTGCCTGATAGAAAATCAGGTAGAGGACAAAAGGTGAATAGTTCTCCAGTTAAAAAGGCTGCTGAATCTCATGGTATACCTATTCTACAACCAGAAAAACTAAAAAATCCTGAATTTCTAAAGGAGCTTAATGACTTAAATGCAGATTTATTTGTTGTTGTTGCCTTTAGAATGCTGCCTAAAGAAGTTTGGCAAATGCCAGCATTGGGAACAATCAACTTACATGGATCTTTACTTCCACAGTACAGAGGTGCAGCACCCATTAATTGGGCTATAATTAATGGAGAGAAAAAAACAGGGGTAACAACATTTTTTATTGATGAAAAGATAGATACTGGAGCCATAATTGATGCTGAGGAAATCGAAATTGGATCCGAAGATACTGCTGGAGTATTGCATGACAATATGATGCATGTTGGCGCAGATTTGCTTTCAAAGACAATTAATAAAATTTTCAAGGGAGATGTGACTACCAAATCACAAAAAGAAATTAATGAATCTTCATTAAGGGACGCCCCTAAAATATTTAAAGAAGATTGCGCTGTTGACTGGAATAATGAAATAGAATCCATTTACAATAAGATTAGGGGACTTTCTCCTTACCCAGCCGCATACACTACTATTGTTGGAACTGATGGTGCAGAAAAGAAAGTAAAGCTTTTTAAAGTCAGAATTACAAAGGATTTCAACTTAAATTGTACTGAAATTAGAATAGATCAGAAAAAAATATATTTTGGTGCTTCCAATGGTGCATTAGAGATTATGGATCTACAAATTGAAGGCAAAAAAAGAATGGACGCGAAGAGCTTTCTCAATGGATTTTCTTTAGGAGGATATAAATTAAAATAGCCATGAAAAAAATCATTATCACCCTTTTATTATTCATAGGTGCGTTTGTGATAGGTCAGGAAATAATCAACCTAAAAAAAATAAAACCTGGAAAGCTGACTGAAAATATTACTGTCGAAAAAATTACAACTGATAAAAACACATCTTCTTTTGTTATTTGGATTAGGGATGGAGTTAAACTTCATAAGCATACATATCACACAGAGAGTCTTGTTGTTATTCAAGGTAAGGGAGACATGCAGTTAGGAGAAGAAATCATAGAGGTTAAAAAGGGAGATTTTTTTACAATTCCAGAGAACACTCCGCACGGAGTAACTGTGACTTCTTCAAAGCCAATGAAAGTACTTTCTATGCAATCTCCCGAATTTAAAGGGGTTGATAGAATCTTTATTGAAGAGTAAAATTGCTGAAACGCCCTATTTTAGGCGCTTTTAGGGGTATGTTATTAACAGAACCCCCGATTTATCAACAAAATAGGGGTATTTAGGCCCCAAAACCTTGGAGCGTATTGATATTCCGATATATTTGCCTCGTTAAAAAAATTGTTTAACCTAAAATAAACGTAAAATGAACAAATCAGAATTAGTTGATGCAATAGCATCTGAATCAGGTTTATCTAAAGCAGATTCTAAAAGAGCTTTAGAAGGATTTATCGCTGCTACAGAAGGAGCTTTAAAAAAAGGAGATAAAATCTCTTTAGTAGGATTCGGATCTTTCTCAATCTCTAACAGAGCTGCTAGAACAGGAAGAAACCCTCAAACTGGTAAAGAAATCAAAATTGCTGCTAAAAAAGTAGTTAAATTTAAAGCAGGTGCTGACTTAGCTAAGAAAGTTAACTAAGAATCACCCAAAATTTTAGAAGCCCAGGCCATTCATGGTCTGGGTTTCTTTTTTAATTGATATGAGTAAGGATAAAGAACTATTGGATTTTCTTCTGAATCACATTACAGAAGAACGTGCTGAGTTATTTGAACAAGTCGCTGCGCAACGTACCAAGTACTTAACTGTTGCCCTTGAAGATCTTTTCCAACCTCATAATGCAAGCGCAGTAATGCGTTCTTGTGATTGTTTTGGCGTTCAAGATTTACATATAATAGAAAACCGAAACACCTTCGCTCCCAATAAAGAAATAGCAATGGGATCGTCAAAGTGGTTGAATTTACATCGACACAACACCAAAGATGCTGACAATACCACTGGTTGCATCAACGCATTGAAAGCCCAAGGCTATAAAGTAGTTGCTACAACACCTCACACTGACGATTGTACCTTAGAAGAGCTAGATATTTCTCAACCGATAGCTTTATTGTTTGGTACCGAAAAATCTGGACTAACAGAAAATGCCTTGAGCCAAGCAGATGAATACGTCCGTATTCCAATGTATGGATTTACAGAAAGCTTCAACATCTCAGTTTCTGCAGCTCTTAGTCTTTTCAGCGTGACAGAAAGAATCAGAAAATCGGATGTGAATTGGCAACTCTCCGAAGCCGAACAAATCTCATTGAAAATTGAATGGGCAAAACGCACGCTTAAATCGGCAAAAGAATTAGAAAAACGTTTTTACGCTGAAAATTCCTAGCGCACAGCTAATTTCTTAAGTGTGGAGACGAAGCTATCACCAATACTCTCCTGATCCCGATGAACCCCATCATCAATAACCATTTCTCCTCGAACAAATGTACCTTTGTTGAAACGTACATCTCCCGAATAAATCAAAGTAGAACACACTTTTTCCATTGATGAAGAAGCAACGAGTGGATGCTTAGAATCTACAATAACGGCATTCAGCTCCTCTCCCACTTTAAAATATTCCATTTCAAAATTATTCATGGCTTTTCTCCCCGCCTTCATTGCGGCGTCAAATGCGAAAAATCCTGAATCGTTATTTCCTTGAGAAACAAATGTATCTCGTTTATGCGTGGTTAAACGCTGACCATAGTCCAGAATACGCAATTCCTCATAAGGGTTGAGACCAATATGACTATCTGTACCAATACTCCAATTACCATGATTTTCGAGATAAGTTTTCACTGGAAACAGTCCATCTCCAAGATTACCTTCAGTGCTCGGACAAAGAACGACATTTGCACCAGAATTGGCTATTGAAAGAGTTTCTTCACGTGTAAGATGTGTTGCATGAACCAAATGAAATCTGTCATCCATTTGAATATTCTCGGCAAACCACTCTACAGGTCTTTTACCCAAGTAATTTATAGAATCTTCTATTTCTCTTAATTGCTCAGAAATGTGAATATGAAAGGGTACATTTTTGTCGAAATCACATGCAACATTCTTAATATTCTCAGGATCTACCCCTCGCATTGAATGTATACCGATCGCAACGTTTGCACCTATATAATTTTCACATGAAGTTTTACTAGCACTATAAAGCTTTAAATAATCATCAATAGAAGGAGAAATAAACCTTTTCTGCCCATCGACTGGAGGCTTTCCAAAACCTCCTTTTTCGTAGTAAATAGGAACAAGCGTTATATTGATACCAACATCTTTTGCTGCACGAATAAGTCGCTCACCCATTTCAGAAAGATTACCAAATGGGTTACCATTTTTGTCGTGATGTACATAATGAAATTCTGCTACATTTGTATAGCCATGTACGAGCATCTCCATATACAACATCTTAGCAATGCTATATATATCCTCCGGAGAAATTTGAAGCGCTAAAGCATACATGGCATTTCTCCATGACCAGAAATCATCGGCCTGTGATGATTTAGGATGAATCTCAGCAAGACCTGCCATGGCATACTGAAAGGAATGTGAATGTGCATTTTGAAAGCCAGGAATCAAATAATGATGGAAAGATTCATAAGAGATATTTGGCTGTTCTTTCCCGAGCGCTGTAATTCTTCCTGATTCATCAACGCTAATGCAAACGTTTGATCTCCATCCATCATTGAACAGGACTTGCTCAAATTTATAATGCTTCATGTTCTCCGTTTATGAGGGCTAAAACTAATTATAAGTAACGTATGCACAAGAATTCTATCTTTGAAATATGAAAATTTCTGCAGTAACAAATTATCTGGAAAGTCTGGCTCCTTTATCTAGCCAAGAAGGTTACGACAATTCAGGTATGATAGTAGGTGATAAAGAAAAAGAACTCACAAAAGCATTGATTTCTTTAGATTGTACAGAAGAAATTATAGAAGAAGCAATTCAGAATGGATGCAATTTGATCATTGCTCATCACCCCATTGTTTTCAAAGGTCTTAAGTCGTTTACAGGCAAAAATTATGTAGAACGTACTGTTATTAGTGCGATAAAGAATGATATTGCTATCTACGCCATTCATACAAATCTTGACAATTACAGAGGTGGTGTCAATAAGAAGATTAGTGATAAACTGGGGATTAAAAATCCAAAAGTACTTTCGCCATCCAAGGATACTTTGAGTAAAATCTCTGTATTCTGTCCTGTAGCGAATACAAATGACGTTAAGAATGCAATGTTCCAAGCAGGAGCGGGAAACATCGGTGAATATTCTCATTGTAGTTTTAGCGCAGGTGGTGAAGGAACATTTATGGCCTCTGAAAATGCAAATCCTTACGTTGGTAACAAAAATGAAGTTCATAAAGAAGAAGAAGTTAAGATAGAGGTCATAGCCTCAAATCATAAACTTTCAAAAATTTTAAACGCACTTTTAGAGGCTCATCCCTATGAAGAAGTAGCCTACGATATTTATCCTCTAGCTAACATCAATAAATATGAAGGAGCCGGAATGTATGGCGATCTTGAGTCACCAATAAATACTGAGGACTTTCTTCAAAACTTGAAAAAGAGTTTTAATTGTGGGGTTATTAGACATACAGCAATTTTAAAAGATAGTATTTCAAGAGTTGCCTGGTGCGGTGGTAGTGGAAGTTTTCTTCTATCGAATGCAAAGCGCGTAAATGCTGACATATACATCACTGGAGACTTCAAGTACCATGAATTTTTTGACGCTGAAAATCAAATTCTTATCGCCGATATTGGACATTATGAATCAGAACAATTCACATCTGAGTTAATTGCTGAATTATGTGCGGAAAATTTTACTAACTTTGCAGCCTATTTAAGCAAAACAAATACCAATCCTATAAAATATTTATAGTTCATGGCTAAAAAAACAAAAACAGCTGAAAATCCAATCGAAGAGAAGTTAAACAATCTTTGGGAGCTACAGCAAATTGATTCTTCTATTGACAGAATTAGAACTGTTAGAGGTGAGTTGCCTTTAGAGGTGCAAGATTTGGAAGATGAAATTGAAGGATTAGAGACGAGACTGAACAAGATTAAAGACGAGAAATCTGAACTTGAGCAAGAAATCACTGATCGTAAGAACATGATCAAAGACGCTAAAGAAGCGGTAAAGAAATATACAGAGCAACAAAAGAACGTTCGTAACAATAGAGAATTTGACTCTATTTCTAAAGAGATCGAATTTCAAGAGTTAGAGATTCAATTATCTGAGAAGAAGATTAATGAAGCTAAGGCTAAAATTGAGCACAAAGCTGAAGTTTTAGATTCAACTCAGGAGCGTTTCGAGGAACGTAAGAAAGACTTAGAGCTTAAGCAAAAAGAACTTTCTGAAATCGAAGCAGAAACTCAAAAGGACGAAGAAAAACTAACTAAGGCTTCTACAAAGGCACGTAAAAACATTGATGAGAGATTATTAGTAGCTTACGATAGGCTAAGAACTAATTCTAGAAATGGTTTAGCAGTGGTAAGAGTAGTTAGAGATTCTTGTGGAGGATGTTTCAATAAGATTCCACCTCAAAAACAAATTGATATTAAAGCAAGAAAAGCGCTTATCATTTGTGAGCACTGTGGTAAAATGATTGTTGAGCCAGAAGCAGAAGAAGTTGCTGAAGCATAGAAAACAAGATTAACTTTACATAAAACCTGGCTATTCTAGTCAGGTTTTTTTTATTTTCAAATCATGAAAAAGATCTCTTTATTCTTACCATTTTTTACACTTCTAGTAAACTGTAATCCTTCGCCAACTCCCGATGAAGCTACTGAGGAAGTTGAATTTTCAGAAGCAGTGGAAGTCGAAGAGGATTATTATGACGGAATGTACGATTCGTTGCACACCTTTTCTAAAACAGAATGGTTTGAATCTCAATTTGAGAAGGACCAACTTGATCCTAACTCCAACTTCTATTACGTATATAAAGAACTTTTGATTTATGGAAACGAGAACGGTACTGAAAAAATTGGACGACTAGCTCTAGGCGAAAAAGTTGAAATAACAAGATTTATAAACGGTACTTATGAACCTTACACTTTCGATGGGAATTTTGTGGAAATAAGAAGAGAGTCGGGAGAAGTAGGTTTTGTTTATGATGGATATTTATTACCACTACCCTATCCTAATAAAGAGGAGTATGGATTTGAGGAGTACGGAAAAAATCATCTTCGAATTATTGATTCGGTAAAGTCTACGGGCTCTTATTATGGAAATGAAGAAGAAATCTATGAACAGGATGAAGGAGAAACTACTTACCCGTACGAGAATAATATTACAATTTCTACTTCTTACTATTATGAAGGAGACTCGAATATGATAGAATTGAATATACTTAGCGTAAAAGAAGGTCTGATTTTTATGGACGCCTTGTACGAATACACAGATTTAATTGACAAACTAGACGGAAGCTTAGAGCCTGGTGAATATGAATTTGAGTCTGAATATGAATATGATTATTCAAGTGCAATGATTAAGGCAGATAAAAACGGCGAAGTCACTAATATTAGCTTTGAATTAGGTGATGGATGCTCTGAGTGGTTTGAAGTAAGAAAAACAGAAACAGGTATTTATATGAGTGCCGGTGGAGGTTGTTAAAAAGTAGATTAAAAAAAGTAATCGCGCTTTTTGATTAAAGGTATATTTGAAAAAATTTTAAAATGGGATTATTAGAAGGCAAAGTCGCTATTATTACTGGCGCATCTAGAGGAATAGGTAAAGCAATTGCTGAAGCTTTTATTGCCAATGGGGCTAAAGTAGCTTTCACATATTTATCATCAGAAGAAAAGGCAAAAGCTTTAGAAGCTGAATTAGGCGCCAATGGAGGCGTCGCTAAAGGCTTTAAATCTAACGCAGCAGAATTTGACGCAGCACAAGAATTGGCTGATGCCGTTATGGAAGAATTCGGTCAAATTGATGTATTGGTCAATAATGCGGGAATTACGAAAGACAATCTACTAATGAGAATGAGTGAAGAGGATTGGGATGCTGTTGTTAATACAAACTTAAAGTCCGCATTTAACTTAACCAAGGCCGTACTTCGACCTATGCTTAAAGCTAGAAAAGGTTCAATCATAAACATGAGTTCGGTTGTTGGTGTTTCTGGAAATGCTGGCCAAGGTAATTATGCTGCCTCTAAAGCTGGAATGATCGGTTTCACGAAATCAGTAGCACAAGAACTTGGTTCACGAACAATTCGTTGTAATGCTATTGCTCCAGGGTTCATTGAAACTGAAATGACTGAGCAATTGGACGAGAAAGTGGTTCAAGGTTGGAGAGATAGTATTCCTTTAAAGAGAGGTGGGACTCCAGAAGACGTGGCTAATACAACAGTATTCTTGGCATCAGATATGTCATCATATATCACTGGCCAAACGATCAACGTTTGTGGCGGTATGTTAATGTAAAAATAAAAGAGAGGTGACACTACATCACCTCTCGACCCTAACTGTTTCAACAATGAAAAGATCCGGCACCTACTCCGGATCTTTTTTTGTGATCGACTCTATTCTGCCAACATTAGTAGCATCTCAGAGCCTGAAACGATAATCTTTGCCCCTTCAGTTTCTGCCAACTTTATAAAGGCTTCTATCAATTTTAATTACAGTATTTCGTCTGTTAATCCTTCTGATAAAATAATTTGAGCATCTCTTGTACCTTTTGCAGCAATAATTTTACGCTCCGCTTCTAATTTCTCTTGCTCAATTATATAGTGCATACGCATCGCTTCATGTTCCGCCTCTAATCTACCCTCTATAGAATTGTACAGTCCTTCAGGCAGCTTAATCGTTTTTAATAGAACTGCTTCTACTATAATGCCTTTATCATTCATATTCTCATCCATTTTTATACGAATGTTTTCCTCAATCTCCGCGCGCTTGCCAGAGTGCATATCTTTCGCTAGAAACTGAGAACACACATCTGCTGACGCAGATCTGAATACGCTGGTAATGATGTCGTAATAATTAAGACCCACAGTCTTGATTAAACTCGGTACCATAGATTTTTCTACATGAAATAATATTGATATTTCAGACTCAACATTTAAACCTTCTTTACTCGGTAAGTTTAGGGATAGTTCTAAATTTTGTGTCAGAATACTTGCTTTAATAATTTTTGTCACGAGCGGATTATAGACGTGCGCACCTTCTTCTAATATTCCATCGTCAAGCTTACCAATTTTCTGTTTTACTCCTACTTCACCCGGACGGATGATTGTGCAGGACATCATGCTAACCAGCAAAATGCCTACGGCCATTTTTGTTATCGTTTTCATAAGATCACTTTTTTATCGTTTCATTAAAAGTATAATGACCTTATTAAGCTCGAATGAAGGAGATATTAAGAAGGGATTAGAATATTATTTCTGGGATAATCTACGTATGATTCCTCCCGAAACTTTCTTCACATTGTATTCTGCTACAAAGGCTTCTTCATCCACATCATAAATGATTTCGTATATCAATACGATTTATAATCGTTTTAATGACCTGAGAGTTCTTGTTTACACCACTTTCTCCATATCCGTGGGTACCAGGAATCACCGTTAAACCTACTCCCATATTTGATCTTATTTTCTCTTGAATCTCTGATGAATCTTCCGAAACTATCATCACTCCTATAAAATCATCAAATCCTGCCACTACAAGATCTATAACTCTTGTAGCTATAAAAAAGTTAAGCCCGAATAAAGGATGTTTTCTGAAGGAAGATAGTACGACGCAACTGAAAACAGTATCACGTTAAAAATCAAAATTACTCGACCAATGGAAACTCCGAAACGCTCGTTCAGGAAGATTCCAATCAATTCGCTACTGTCGAGTACCGAACCATTTTTTATGGCTATCCCTATTCCTAACCCAATTAAACCGCCACCAAAAAATGCTATCAATATTTTATCGTCGGTTATTACTGGGAACGTTTCCGCATCAACAATAAACGCAAGGGCAAGAATTGAAATCATTGACTTCCAAAAGATCTTCTTAGAAATAAAAAAGTACGATAATGCGAGAAAAGGAACACTTACTATTATTAACCAAGAAGCTGTACTCACATTCGTAATATTGTGCAATAAAATTGCTATTCCCGTTACCCCTCCATCGAGAAAATTATTAGGAATTAAAAAGGCTTTTAGTCCCACGCTGGCAACAACAACACCAATTAAAAGTTGAAATCCACTGAGTACATCACGGGTAAATTTTAATCTAAGTTTTTTGATTTTTTCCATTTCTTTCGGTAATTGGGATTTTAAACGAGGCTTTTTTCGGATCGTAACTATGTTTTGGGACTTTGAATAGATGTAGTTTTAAATCGACTTTATTTTTTCTTTTCTCCTTGTATTCAGCACTTATTAAGCTAAGTTGCATATAACTTTCAAAAGAAAATGTTGACTTGAAACGTTGTTTTATTTTCCTTTGATTAAAGTCAAAAAAGGTGTTTTGCCATTTTTTTCCATTTAGTCTAATACTGGACTTTGATCTGGTCTGGATCGATTTAGTTTTAAGATTTGTCAACTTCCAAGAAGTGAGCTCTTCTAACATTTGACCCTATTTCTCGCTATATTGTCTAATCGTTGCTCAAACAATGGGTCTGAGCAATACCAATGTCTTCTTTCAAATCAGATCTAAAATTTGTTGAAACATTAGATATTAGATGTTCTAACTCATGAAGCTGTGCCCATGAGAAAGAACTCAAAATAATGACTAAAGAAAGTAATAATTGACGCATAACTTACATTTTCCCAAAATGTAATGCCTTAATATTAACTCTGTGTAAATCAAAGATTAGAATGAAATTAGATTTTTGAAAAACGCAACTGAAACGCAGTTCCAACATTCAATTTTGAATCTACTTTAATTTGAAAACCATGCAAATCCACTACTCTTTTTACCAAACTGAGACCAATTCCAGTTCCCTGAATTTCGGATGCATTTTCAGCCCTGAACATTGGATCGTAAATCTTTTCAAGGAATGAATCAGGAACGCCAATTCCTTTATCACGGATTTCCAAAACAGTAAAACCATCGGCATTAAAAAGCCCCACTTCAACTTCTTCAGAACTATCCTTAGTGAATTTAATAGCATTTTCAATAATGTTTTGAATGGCCATTTCTAACAACTCCCGGTCTCCTTTAATTTCAAGTTGATTGCTTGGTAAATCTTGATGAATATTAAACTTGATTTTCGCCTCCTCTTTGGAATTTTGACTAATCGTCTGAATGGTATCCAGCGTAAGCTCTTCTATTCTTAGTGTTTCTGGGTTTAATTTCGTTTTTTCTAGTTGGCTTAGATTAAAAAACAGCTCTAGCATAGTGTTGATGTGCTCTGCTTTTTCATGAACTTTATTTAGTACAGCGATATACTCATCTTTCTCACGTACTGATAGTAAAGCTACCTCCGTTTCTCCAATAATCACAGCCAAGGGATTCTTCAACTCATGCGACGCAAATCGAATGAAACTGCTTTGGTGATTAAAGGCTCTTTGCAGTCTATCTAATAACGTATTAAAGGATTTTGCAAGCAATCCGATTTCATCTTTTTCATTGTATACTGTTAGCCGAGTATCTAATTTTTTTGCGCTGATTGTATTGGCCTTAATAATTTTAGAGGCTATTGGCTTGAGTATATTGGCCGCAAGAAAATAGCTGAGCAAAAAGGAAATAAAAATTGCGATCAAAAGAACTATCAATAAAGTATTTGCCAAGGAGCTTAGATGTGCCGCACCATTAATATCTTCCGCAATTACTAATACAATAAAATTTCCATTCTCACTATTGTGTAGCTTACTAGCACCACTATAGCCTTTCTTTGGTCCAAAAGTACACTTCATCCTCCTTAGAACTTTCAAGAATATCGCTCGGCAGTAGGTCAAATACTTTTATTGGACATTTTTTAAAGAAATCATCCTTTTCCCCGTAGTACTCTAGTTCATTTGGTAAAGTTCTTAAGAAGTTAGTCCTAATGGTAGATTCCATAGTACTATCTACTAACTCAGATAAAAAGAAAAATATTCTGTAGTTTCTAAACGCTCTGTAAGTTGTTGGTTGAAAAACTGAACGTTCGAATTACGCACAGTTAAATATATCACCAGGCTGGCTAACGTAAATGTTATTCCCGTTATAATAATAAAAGTAAGATAGAGCCTTTTCTAATTTTCATTATGTGGTTTTAAGGACATACCCCATCCCCACAACCGTATGAATCAGTTTCTCAGAAAAACCTCTATCTACTTTATTTCTTAAGTAATTAATGTAAACATCAATCACATTTGTACCCAAATCGAAGTTGATCTCCCATACATTTTCGAGTATATCGATTCTTGAAAGCACTTTGTTTTTATTCTTTAACAAATAAACTAGAAGATTAAACTCTTTGGCAGTGAGCTGGATAACTTGTCCATCTCTGACTACCTCCTTTTTATCTTGATCTACCTGCAAATCAGAAATCGATAAAACATTTCCTGTATTAGAATAATTCCCTCTTCTACCTTGGGCATTAACACGAGCCAATAGCTCTTTGAACTTTACTGGTTTTACAAGATAATCATCTGCACCTACATCAAGACCATTTACAACATCATCCGTACTTCCCAATGCCGTTAACATAATGATTGGTTTTTCAAATTTTAAATCTTCTCTTAATTTTTGACAGACCTCAATTCCGTTCATTTTCGGAATCATGACATCAAGTATAACAAGATCCAAATCAAAATTAAGCGCAGATTTTAGCGCTGTTTCACCATCATAAGCTTGGTAAGTCTTATGACCGTTTTCTTCTAGTCCTTTTTTAAGGAAATTCGATATTTCCGGCTCGTCTTCGACCAATAGAATATTCATACGATAATCTAACACATTCAGTCTCAAAATTGTTTAGCATTCTAATCTGTTTTTAATCTCTGGTTAAGGGATTACTAAGCTGAAATTCAGAAATTTAATCAAAGAAAAATAATGAAGCGCCTACTTTTTTTTATCGGAATAATTTTCAGTAATAATTTAAATGCACAGTCTGCAGGAAGAATGGAGTCCATAAGATTTGTTCAAGAAGGTGATGCATTCGTATTGACGGGAGACTGGGAATCGACATTGTTTTCTTATACCAATGCTGTTCAAGCAGATGTAGATAATGCCGAGGCGTATATGAAGCGTGGTCAATTATTTGAAAGAACGTTGCATTTTCAAGAAGCATATCTCGATTATCAACAGGCCACGGCATTAAACCCATTTATAACCGTTTATTATGACGATAGAGCTCGTTTCCAAATGTTACGCTTGGATTATTTTGGGGCACTTTCAGGCGTTGGAATAGAAGAAGTTGACAATCAGCTTGTTTTTGAAGAGACAAAAACAGAAATAGATCAATACTTCTTGTTCGAACATTATTACGATAGTTTAAATGTTAACATAGATTTATTCGACAAAAATGAGCTCAATGAATTCTCCCTTCAACAAATGGTCATTTACTATATTCAAAATGGAGATTACTTTGATGCTAAAAAAATGCTGGATAGCGCTAACGCTATAAATAAGAGATCATCTATTACTAAAGATCTATTTGGTTTATTATACATGCAACAAGAAGACTACAACACTGCTTTGACTTATTTCAATCAAAGTATTGAACTAGATTCTTCATACTACGTTGCCTACTACCATAGATCTGTTTCTCAACGCTTCCTAGGAAATGATGAAACTTCGTTAAAGGACATAAATACGGCAATTTCTTTAAGTCAAAATAGTGCAACGCTATTTTATAAAAGAGGGTTAATTAAAAAGGAAACTGGTGATTTGGAGGGAGCTGCAGAAGATTATGAATCTGCATCAAATATTGATAGTAATCATTTTGAGGCGGCATATAATCTTGTATTTACGAACATTCTACTGGGCGAATATGATGAGGCCATGACTAATGTTTCTTCGATTAAAGATAACGAATGGGACAATCCTAATTATTGGAACTTGAAAGGGAATGTGGCCATTTTAAATAGTCAATATGAAAGCGCAATAGAGTTTTTTGATATGAGCATCTCCTATCAAAACGATTATGCTCAAGCATATTACGGAAGAGGCATTGCGTATTTATTAACAGACAAACCAATACAAGCATGTGAAGACTTCAGCAGGAGTTCAAGTTATGGACTCACAGAAGCTGAGGAAGTCCAAGGATTCTTCTGCAGACATTAATAAATAGAAAAATGAACAAGAATCTTGATCGATTGGCGACCCTTATTTTTATTGTAATTTTCTTAATCGTTGCTGCTATATACCTCATGAATAGGTATAGAATTCTGATCAGTATAAATTAGGCTAACCAGAATAGAGGTAAATTATCCTAGTCGTGCCCTGTTATGCTATCTAATTCTCCTTCAGAAGCAGCAACAACAGTACAAACTGTTGCATCTCCCGTTACATTAACCACTGTACGACACATGTCTAGAATTCTATCGACTCCGAATATTATTGCAATCCAAGCCTCATTTAAGCCAACGGAGCTCAAAATCATTATAAGCATTATTAATCCTGCACTTGGCACTGCAGCAGATCCGATTGAAGCTAGAGTTGCTGTTATTACTATTGACAACTGCGTGGCAATATCTAAGTCCACCATATGATATTGAGCCAAGAAGATTACAGCCACCGCCTGGTACAAGGATGTTCCGTCCATATTTACCGTAGCACCAATAGGTAAAACAAAATCTGAAACACTTTTCGAAACCCCAAGTTTGGTATTCACACAATCCAATGTTACGGGTAAAGTAGCAGCGCTTGAACTTGTGCTAAATGCCGTAACCTGAGCATTTCGAATTCCCTCAAAAAACTTTCGGTAGGTCATTTCTTTGTTTAGAAGAATTGCAATCGTAGGATATACGCCGAAAATCATGATTGCCAGCCCAATAACCACCGTTAAACTGTACCATGCAAGCGTTTTAAAAATGTTTATTACCGCTGCAGGGTCGTCTCCCGCCATAGAGGATATCTTGCCTGCCAGAAGAGCAAAAACAAAAAACGGAGCCGCTTTCATAACAACATTTACCATCATGATAAATACGTCATTAAACCCATCCATAATTGCGCTTATAGGTGCAGCTTTTACTGGCTTTATTAATGATAAACAAATCCCGAAAAATATGGCTACAAAAATAATTTGAAGCATAGCAGCCTTTGTGAAGGCTCCTAATAAATTACTTGGCACTAAATCAACTACAGCTTGAAGAGGACCAGCTTTAGATTGACTTTTAGGGTCAATGTTTTTAGAATCAAGTTTAGCCTGCGTTTGTTCTGCGTTCTTCTTATTTTGATCTTCAGCAGCAACTATTAAATGCTGATAAGCAGGGTCTTCAGCCATTCGCATCACATCACCTTCTTGAAAACTTTGATCAGGGTTGCTATTTACCCACAACTCATAACTGATTCTGTTGATTTCACGTTGTTTTTCATCAGCCAACTCTCCTGGCTTTATGAGGTTCACAAGAAGTAACCCAATACTAACAGCAAAGACTGTTGTAATTAAATAGGCACCTAAGGTCTTCCCTCCTATTCTACCAAGTTTTGTGATATCGGAAAGAGAAGAAACACCAACTACGATTGAGAAGAATACCAAAGGCAGCGCTATTAGCTTTAAGATATTTATAAATATATCACCCCATGGCGCTATCCAGTCAGCAGTAAAGCTTGACCAACCAGCTGCCGCAGAAACAATAGCCCAAACAATTCCTAGGACCATTCCAATGATTATTTTCCAATGTAGTGCTAATTTTTTACGGTTGGATTTTGCCATGTTTGATTCTTCTTTTCGCTAAAAATACTCAGAAAATATAAAGCAATAAAAAAGGGAGCTAAATGCTCCCCTTCTCATTAGTTTTTAATTTGATTATTGCTTAGTAATCTTTTCCGTTATAATTTTTTCTTCAGAATGTATTCTAATAACGTATAATCCAGCAGCATAAGCACTCATGTCTATTTCATTATTGAAACTCAAATTGGAAGTTGAAAATATGACATCTCCCTTAAGGTTAATGATTTCAATTTCGGTAAAGTTTTCTGGCTTTTCAATTGTAACCGTGAAGTTAGTCGAAGTTGGATTTGGGAAAACAGAAACGACTCCTAAGTCTTTTTCTTCAATGGTTAACGTGCTTCCGTTTGGATTGAATGTAGAAGAAGTTTTATTTGAACGCGACGAATTATGATCTGTAGCTTTAGTAGAAGTACACGGGAAAGATAAATTGAACTCTACAAAATAATTAAGACCGTCAACAGAAGGTGGAATATCGCTAACAGGACTATCTCCTATTGCATATGTTCCTAAATCAGACCAATCTCCAGATACATCATCATAACGTAATAAGTTAACACTACTGTAACTTATCCCTTCATAGGCATCCCATGAAATCTCGTAATTCACCATATCCGTTGTATTTGCCACTGCATGCATCGTTTTATGCACTGGACTTGGAATGGATTCAACATCACAAGCATCAACACTGGTCATATAATACCTCCAAGATCTATCCAAAGGAGATGCAACATTATCTTGATAAAATGACTCAAGAGCGTAATCTCTGTATGCCACTAATTCAAACTCACCAAAGGTTGAAGTTTCTCTGTATATGTTAAAGCCTTCAACAATTGATCCTGCTTCTTTCTGCCAAACTACCTGATTGTATGTAAGTGACGAATCCACCGTTAACATACAAATCTCCGGCTGATATGGTTTTTTAGTTCCAAGATTTGCAAATGCGTATCCCTTGCATCCCCCCGCATCAGTAACTGTAAGTGTATGATTTCCACTTGCAGCTCCAGTAAGATCCTCGGTAGTACTCCCATCAGTCCATAAATACGAAACAATAGCTCCTCCTGATCCTGGAAAGGCTGATACTTGAACTGCTCCATTTGAAACCCCACAATTTGGCAACGTAAAATCATCTACATAAACAGAAGGCCCTCCAATTTCAGAAACAGTTCCAAACCATGTTAAAGTGCATCCGGTAGTCATATCTGTAACTGTACAACCGTGAACACCGCCCGGACCAGAGAAGTCTTCTGAGCTACCACCCGTTGAGTGCCAATCCCATTCATAAGCCCCAGAACCACCTGAGGTAGAAATATCTATAGCTCCAGCAGAACCAGAACCGCAGTCATAAGGCGTTACTGATTCGGTTGTGATAGATAATGGCGGTAAAGATCCAACTTCAAATGTTCCAGCGCCAATACATCCTCCTTCAGTTGTGATAAGAACTGAATATTCGCCGGCATGAATATCCTCTAAGTTTTCAGTTGTAGCACCATTGCTCCAATAAATACTTGTAATTGGCGCTGTACCAGGATCTACAAAAAGTCCCAAATCAATGGCTCCATCTTCAGATTCATCCTTACAACTCTCATCCGTAATGTTTTCAGCGATATCTATATCTGAATCATCAGTAATCACAAAATTCTTTACAACCTTGCATCCATTTGCATCAGTAATATTAGCATAATAAAAACCAGCTGCTAAATCGGATACTGAAGAAGTAACGCCATCACCCAATACCAATTCCTCTTTCCCCGTTGACCAGTAAACATCATATGGTGAATAACCTGAAGCAGTTGTGATTTCAGCTGTACCATCAGGTGTATTACATGCTGTAGGATTTGTAAACCCGCTTGAATAAACTGGAACAGGAGAAATATTAACAGAAGCATATGCATACATAGAACATCCCGAACTGTTATTTCCGCTATACTCAAGAGCATCTAGCGCTGCGACAGCATAATCACTAGCTATCATCATGTAACCATCATTAAAATCATAATCACCATCCCATTCGAAATAATCATATTCAGTTGTACCAGAGATTATAGTTCTTAAATCAAAAGGTAAAGCATTCTCGCATAAATTGATAGGACCAGTAATTACTGGATCAATATTACCATAAACACCTAAACCTACAATGTCTCCTGTACCTGTCTCAACAGCTTCGTTATAAAAGGTCATGTTTAAATCGAAATTATTGAATCCAGCTGGAACAGTTAATGATGACAAATCCAGTCTGTAGGTCCAAGTTGTCGGAGTTGATTCTAAATATGTGATAGTATAACTATAGTCATCTATATAACCAACTGGTGTTGTAGATAAGCTAATAATATAAGAACTATCTCCTTCAAGATCCTCAAGCGTTACATAAACAATAGGCTTGTAGTATGAATACTCACAAAGGGTATCGAATACCTCATAACTTTTCAAAGTTGGTGCTTGAGAAAAACTTGAGAGACTCACAGTAAAAAGTGAAACAATTAAAAGTAAACTCTTTTTCATAAAATAATTTTAGAAGGAAAATCAATAATCACAGCCAATACTCAAAAATAAATACGTTCGACCAATCGCTTTGGTTGGGTGATTAATCATCAATTTTCAGGGACAAATGTAGTGCTTACATAATAAAAAACGCAGCACAAGGCCGCGTTTTTATCAACATTATAAAATCTAAAATATCTTAGATGTTTTCAATAACCATCGAGGAAGCTCCTCCACCACCGTTACAGATACCTGCAGCACCAAGTTTACCACCGTTTTGTTTTAATACGTTGATAAGAGTTACAATTATTCTAGATCCTGAATTTCCTAGTGGATGTCCTAAAGAAACAGCTCCACCATTTACATCAACTTTAGTAGGATCTAATCCCAATTCTTTTGTATTAGCTATACCTACAACTGAGAAAGCTTCGTTTAATTCCCAAAAATCAATATCAGAAATAGATAACCCTGCTTTATCTAATGCCTTTGGAACTGCTTTAGAAGGAGCCATTGTAAACCATTCTGGCTCTATAGCAGCATCAGCATAAGAAACAACTTTTGCAATTGGCTTTAACCCGTGCTTTTCAACTGCCTCAGCAGATGCAAGAATTAATGCAGAAGCACCATCATTCAAAGTTGATGCATTTGCCGCAGTTACAGTTCCTTCTGGAGTGAATACGGCTCTTAACTGAGGTATCTTTTCCATTTTAACAGCCTTGTACTCCTCGTCTTCAGCAAATATTACTGGATCTCCTTTTCTCTGAGGAACTTCAACAGGAACAACTTCATCACTGAACTTACCTGCTGACCATGCTGCAGCGGCTCTATTATATGACTCAATTGCAAAATTATCTTGTTCTTCTCTGGAGATATTCTTTTCTGTTGCACACTTATCAGCACAAACTCCCATATGAACGCGATTGTAAACGTCAGTTAATCCATCCAAGACCATACCGTCTTTTGCTTTAAGATCACCTAATTTAGTCGCATTTCTTCCGTTCATATAATGAGGAACTTGTGACATATTCTCCATTCCACCTACAACAACTAAATCATTATCTCCAGCCAGAATGGTTTGAGCACCTAATGAAATTGACTTCATTCCTGATGCACATACTTTATTCACGGTAGTACAAGGCACTTCATGACCAATACCTGCAAAAATGGCCGCTTGTCTAGCTGGGGCCTGACCTAATCCTGCTTGTAAAACATTCCCCATGAATACTTCATCAACAAGATCAGCTGAAACGCCTGCTTTATCTAAAGCGCCTTTAATAGCAGCCGCACCTAATTTTGGAGCAGGAACTGATGATAACGATCCCATAAAGCTACCCATTGGTGTTCTGACTGCTGATATAATATATACGTCTTTCATTCTTTAAATATGTTATGTTTGTTTTGTCTTAAAAAGAGATCAAAAATAATAAGATTTTAGAGATTTCTGAATATCTCGAAACAAGTGATTCCGAAATATTTACTCGGATTTTTGTTTTTTTCTGAATTTGACCTATCTTTGCCTCCCTGAATAGGAAACCCGGTTCCTAAGTTAACATCTCTCAGAGCCCGGGAAATCTGAGATACAAAGATTTGGTTATGGCCAAGAAAAACGAAGCTTCAGAAGAACCAACTGAAGAGAAAAAAACATCAACAGGTTCAGAATCCACGAAAGCAGAAAAAGAAACTAAAGAGGCAGAAGCGACTGTAGAAGAGACAGTTGAAGAAGCTAACGAAGAAACTGCTGCTCCTGTACAAGTATCTGTAGAAGACTTTGATTGGGAAGCTTATGAAAACGAAGGTTTAACTGCTGCAGAAGTAGCTGAATTAGGAGAAATCTATGATAAAACTCTTAATTCAATTGCTGAGAAAGAAGTAATGAACGGTACCGTTATCGCAATTACTGAAAGAGAAGTAGTAATTAACGTTAATTATAAATCAGAAGGTGTTATCGCTTTAAACGAATTTCGTTACAACCCTGAATTAAAGGTTGGAGACGAAGTTGAAGTTTATGTAGAAGCATTAGAAGATAAGTCAGGACAGTTAGTTCTTTCTCATAGAACTGCTAGAATGCACAATGCTTGGGATAAAGTTAATGACGCACTTAAAACAGGTGAGATCATTACTGGATTCGTTAAGTGTAGAACTAAAGGTGGTTTAATTGTAGACGTATTTGGTCTAGAAGCATTCTTACCTGGTTCACAAATCGATGTTAAGCCAATTAGAGATTACGATCAATTCGTTGGTAAAAACATGGAATTCAAAGTTGTTAAGATCAACCACGAGTTTAAAAACGTTGTTGTATCGCATAAAGCGCTTATTGAGGCTGAACTTGAAGAACAAAAGAAAACTATTATCAGTGGTCTTGAAAAAGGACAAGTTCTTGAAGGTACTGTTAAGAACATTACTTCATACGGTGTATTCGTTGACCTTGGTGGTGTTGATGGTCTTATCCATATCACTGACCTTTCTTGGGGACGTGTTAATCACCCTGAAGAAATTGTTACTCTTGATGAGAAAATCAATGTTGTTATCCTTGACTTCGATGATTCGAAGAAGAGAATTGCACTTGGTCTAAAACAATTAACTTCTCATCCATGGGATTCACTAGATGAAAACATGAATGTTGGTGATAAAGTTGAAGGTAAAGTTGTTGTTCTTGCTGACTACGGTGCATTCGTTGAGATTGCAACTGGAGTTGAAGGATTGATCCACGTTTCAGAAATGAGCTGGTCACAACACTTACGTTCTGCGCAAGATTTCTTAAATGTAGGAGACAAAGTAGAAGCTGTTGTACTTACATTAGATAGAGAAGAAAGAAAAATGTCTTTAGGTATTAAGCAATTAATGCCAGATCCATGGGCAGATATCGATACTAAGTACCCTGTAGATTCTAAGCATTCTGCAACTGTACGTAACTTCACTAACTTTGGTGTATTCGTTGAATTAGAAGAAGGTGTTGATGGTCTTATCCACATCTCTGATCTTTCATGGCAAAAGAAAATCAAGCATCCATCTGAATTCTGCAAAGTAGGAGAGAAAATGGACGTTGTTGTTCTTGAGTTAGATAGAGACAATAGAAGAATTGCTTTAGGTCACAAACAACTTGAAGAAAACCCTTGGGATGTATTTGAAACTACGTTCACTGAAGGCTCTAAGCACGAAGGAACAATTATAGAGGAAAAGAAAGACAAAGCCGCTATCGTTTCATTACCAATGGGAGTTGAAGGAATTTGTCCTAAGAAGCACCTTCGTAAGGAAGATGGTTCTCAAGCGAAAGTTGATGAAAAACTTGAGTTTGTAGTTCTTGAATTCAACAAGGATGCTCGTAAGATTGTTGTTTCGCACACAAGATTGTTCGAAGAAGGAATTGAGCACGAAACTACTTCTGGTTCTAAAGGAGGTAAGAAAGGTTCATCTTCTAAGGCAATCCAATCGAACAACAGTTCAAATGAGAAATCTACATTAGGAGATATCGATGCATTAGCTTCGTTAAAATCTGAAATGGAAAAAGGAGAGTAATCTCTTTTAAATATACTGAAGAAGGCCTCGCAAAAATGCGAGGCTTTTTTTGTTTAACGTCTCGCCAAAACCATTCGGTTTTTACCTTGTAGATCTTGCCTAACCTCCACCCTAGAAAAATCATTCTCTTTAAGTAAAGCCACTACATGATTTGAAAGGTCTTCATGGATTTCAAAAAATAGATACCCTGTTTCCTTTAATGTTGCAATTGCCAATCCTACAATAGCCTCATAAAAAAGCAACGGATCATTTTCAGGAACAAACAAGGCAATGTCAGGCTCAAATTCATAAACGTTTTTCCTCATTTTATCCTTTTCAGAAATCGGAATATATGGAGGATTGCTCACGATCACGTCGTATTTCTCATCTAGATTTAACTCGAAGATGTCCTCACATTGAAAATCAACCTCCACCTTGTTCAAAATAGCTGAGTTCCTTGCAAACCTTAAAGCATCCTCTGAAATATCTATTCCTTTAATACTCCAGCTGTCCCTAGCCTTTTTCAAAGCTATAGGGATACAAGCTGAACCTGTACCAAGGTCAATGCACTTTGCATTATTCACTTCCACAGTATTCAAAATAAGTTCAACCAGCTCTTCCGTTTCAGGCCTAGGAATTAATGTTGCAGAAGAAACAAATATTTCTACATTATGAAAATCTGTTTTTCCTAATATATATTGTACCGGTTCATTTTTCTTCAAACGCTTCAGCGCAGTGTTCCAGAACAAAATCTCAGATTCAGAAATTCGAATAGAATCACCGGATGACTCAAATTTAGAACGCCCATATTTCACATCATTAATTAGAAAGAAAATGTTATTAATCTCTCTTTCAGGATAAATACCTTCGAGCTGTTCAAGAAAGTAAATACGGAGCTCAGAAAGTTTATTAGAACTTAGAAACATCTAATTAAACTGAAGTGATCTTAAAGTCAGTTCTTCTGTTTTTTGCTCGATTAACTTCAGAATCATTTTTGAATTTAGGACGAGTTTCCCCATATCCTTCACTATTGAGTCTTGAAGCTGAAACTCCTTTTGAAACCAAGTAATCAAGTACACCCTTAGCCCTGTTTTTGCTGAGTGTTAGGTTTTCAGCAGCATCACCTTTATCATCAGTATGACCTTGAATTGTCACTTCAACGGTAGGATTTTCATTTAAGAACGTAACAAACTGATCTAAAATAAACTTAGAGTCACTTGAAAGCTCGTAAGAACTAGTTGCATACAAAATATCATCAATTGTAAATGTCTTACCCTCTTCGATTGTCCCTATTTCCATTTCTACTCCTTTTATTACGGGCTCATCATTCTCCTTTAATTCTTCCTCTGTAATCAGTTGTGTGTCGAATGAATATCCCTCTTTCTTCATGACAACCATTACATCTTGAGGCTCATCGGTTTTAACGATTGCTGCAAACTTTCCATCATCCCCGTTAACGCTTACCTCTACACTCTCCCCACTTTCTTTGTATGCTATTTCAACAGTCGCATCCTTGACTGGCTCTCCCTGATCATCTGTAACTTCTCCTTTAATCAGTGTTACTGTTTGAGGCCTTGCTTCTTCATATAATTCAAAGCTATAAATATCAAAGCCCATTGAATTTTGATTTCTTGAAGTAAAATAAGCTAATTTACCATCTGTTGAAACTACCATTCCCACTTCATTTCCCTCAGTATTAATCGGGTATCCAATATTCTTAACTTCATTCCAATTTCCATTTTCGTCAGCTCTTGAGTAAAAGATATCGCTTCCCCCAGCACCTAATCTTTCTTCACTACAATCCGATACAAAATACATTGTTTCGCTGTCCTGATGTAAGAATGGTGCTTTATCATGTCCTGCTGAATTAATACTACCAGGAACTGGCTTTGCCTGGCTCCAGGCTCCATCATCTCCTCTTGTTGAATAATAAATATCTGTTAATTGAGATCCTTCTCTCCAACTTGCAAAATATAATGTATGGCCATCAGCTGAAAGTGTTGGTTGTGCCTCCCAACCATCTGGTGTATTAATCGCTGGACCTAAATTTTCGAGTGGAGACCAAGTAAAATCATTACCACCTTCACCAGATCGTTCAAATTTAGTTACATATAAATCACAATTGGCGTGCTCTTGATAAGATACCTGCTCGCAAGCACAAATGAACATTTCTTTATTATCCAAGGATAAAGATACTCCACCATAGTTGGAGAACTCACCAGTATTGAACGGAGCTTCTAACGGATGTCCTGAATTAAAATCCTCTTTAATTGATTTTCTGAGAGAAACACTAAACATCTCTACGACTGGATTTATAATACCACTGGGATTATCTGACTTTCCTTTTCTTGTGTAGAAAATAAGCTCGTTATCAGGTGATATCATAGGTAAATACTCATCTTTAGGTGAGCTCACATTTTTTACTTGAGTCGCTATAAAGGGTACTGGATTATTATAAAACTGATCAAACCACTCCATTTCAGGGAGAATAGCCTCCACATCCTTTTTATTCATGTTATAATCTGGACCATAAGCATTGGGATCTTTTTCATCAAAAGCTAAAAACTCTTTGAAGTACTTCGCTGCTTGGCCCTTGTCACCCAGTGTATAGTAAATCAACCCTAATTTATAATATGGATCCGAGTGAAACCCTGGACAATATTGAATTACGTTTTTGTAGGTCGTTGCTGCACCTTCATAAGCTTTGGAAAGTTGGGCATAGTTAGCTCTTCCTTGAGAATAATTGTCGGCTATTCTCTGTGCTCTATCGTAATTGAAATTTGCAAATGAGTAATAAACGAATGCATTCTCAGGAGCCATTTCAAGCGCATCAGTATAAAACTTTGTTTGCTCCATCTCCGAATACTTATCGTTCTCGGCATTGTCAATAAGTTTCATTACTTTTTTACCAGGCTCATCACATGATTCATCAACTTCATCGTCCTGTGCGTAAACGTTTGAAATTGCTGCTACAAATAAAGTAGCGCTCAGTAGGTACTTGATCATTTTGGTGTATTGTTACTAGGACAGTTTCAAAAACCATTCCTAATTTATTACGAAGTTAAGGGAAGAGATTAATAGAGTGAAATTGTCTAGAGATAAAATTTCAACACAAAATCGAAGATAAGTAATTTGCTAGTGGCTACTTGAAAGAATGTAGTTTCTTCTTGCCAAAGGTCTATTGGGAAAAACCTTGACTGCAATCCGAACTCAAAAAGATGATCTCCTCGGTCCATATGATAAGAAGCTCCGAGTCCAATATATGGTTGAATTCTCTTTGCTAAATCATTATCATTTGTCTTAAATCCTAGTACCCAGCTTTGAACTAACGCATGAAAATTCAATCCTCCTCCAGCTTGCCAATACCAATCTCCAAATAAATTTGAATTATACATTAAAGGAATACCTATGGCTTGAATTCTTCTGCTTGACTGTAGTTGACCTGCAGCATACTGATCAAATGCCGTGTATTCATATTCAATACCAAAATCTAGAGAGGAATACTCATCCAACCACTTTTTTACGGGTATACCGAAAGTAAAACCATATCCGTTATCTGCAGAACGCAGTGTGGTAGCTTTATTTCTATGCGTATTTAATTTATAACCACCACCTACCTTAAAGCCAAACTGCACTCCCTCTTGGGCATACGCAGTTAAAAATGATAAGCAAAGGATTGTGAGGATTATTCTCATAGTGGATAAAAATAAAAAAGCCTTGGCGAACTAACGCCAAGGCTCACTAATTATTGTGATATAATAATTACTTAGTAACGATAAACTTATCAGTTTTAACTACTTCTCCGTTTTTAACTAATTGGTAGTAATAAATTCCACTTTCGTAATTGTTAACATCAAGAACTTCAATAGACTCATTTACGTTAATCACGTCAACTACACGACCAGAAACATCCATTACATTGATTGTTTCAATTGTGTTTCCAGCAAGATTAAAGTTAATTACGTCTACTGCAGGATTCGGGTAAACACTGATTTGCGATAAATCTTCTTCTCCGATTCCAGTAACAGCAGTAACTGTGTAATCAACACAAATTTCGTTATCAGAGTAGTCACTATCATTAGCAGCATCTAGAGCCATTGAGTTGAATCCAACCCCAACTCTAACACAAACTAAACCGTTTGTTCCTCCAAATTCGTCGAATAACCAATCCATAGTGATAGTTGGAGCAGTTACACCTGCTGAACCTCCAGCAGGTAACTCAGCATCAAGAATCGAATAAGTAACAGTCATTGGAGCTAAATCAATTAAAGAGTATAATTGAGACCCAATTCTAATCGCGTAATAAAGAGAATCTCCCATTGGAATAGCAGTAGAACCTTCATTTGTTATGACAAAACTTAAATCCAAAGGATCGTCAGAGGTAGCTTCACTAGAGGTGTAATTATCTAAAGTTACTGATACATTTGGTTGAGCAAATGCTCCAGCTGCTAGGAGTAGCGAAAATAAAAAAGTGTAAATTTTTTTCATATTGTTAAATTTTAGTTTCGGCGAAGTTAATTATAATTAATCTACCCACCAAGCAGATTATATTCAATACAAACCGTTAATAACTGGAATTCCACTCTTTATAAAATTGCTCCAAAAACCCCTCTAAATACTGGTGTCTTGAGGTTGCTATCTGTTTACCCGTGACCGTGTTCATGAGGTCCTTAAGTTTTAACAGTTTTTCATAAAAATGATTAATTGTATGGCCTTTCGAATTTTTGTAGTCTTCTGCATCTTTATATTCCTGTGGTTTCACCAGCGGATCATATATCATATTTCCTTTTTTTCCACCATAGGCAAATGTTCTAGCAATACCAATAGCTCCTATCGCATCAAGACGATCGGCGTCCTGAACAATTAAACCTTCTAAAGAGCGCATTTTATTATCTCCTATCCCCCCTTTAAATGAACAATTCTGAACTATGTGTACTACCTCATTTATAATATCTTGAGAATATCCGCAATCGGTCAATAATTCAATTGTTTTTGTACTGGCCAATTCTTCTGCATTATCATGAAATTTATGATCTGCAATATCATGCAACAAAGCTCCTAACTCTGCGATTTCTGAGTTAGCCGCTTCTTCCTTCGCAATATGGCGTGTGGTTTTCCAAACTCGCTCTATATGATACCAATCATGACCAGTTCCTTCTCCAAAAAACTCTTCCTTTATTTGCTTCGCTACTTTTTCAATCATTCTTTACTTCTCTCGTAGTTTAAATCCTATTTTTATACCCATTTAATGGAAATACAAATTAAACATTATTCTCAATTGAATATTGATGAGCTTTATTCAATATTACAACTCAGATGTGCCGTATTCGTTGTTGAGCAGGACTGCCCTTATCTTGACCTTGACAACTTAGATCAAGACGCCTACCATTTAATGGCAAAGCAAGATCAGAAGTTATTAGGTGTAGTAAGAATTCTTAAACCTGGTATTGTATATCAAGAGCCCGCTATTGGAAGGGTGGCCTCTAGAGAAGATTCTAGACATTTAAAACTTGGACATCTCATGGTGAAAGCCGCGAACGACTATTGCGATGAGACATGGCCCGAACAAGGTATCCGTCTTTCTGCCCAAAGTCATTTAATGGGATTCTATGAAAAGCATGGGTATGTGAGTACCGGAAAGAGTTATTTAGAAGACGGAATACCACATGATGAAATGTTAAAATCTCCTGAAAATCAATAATTAATAGAAGTGGCAAAGAATTTGATTTTAGTTTAATCAAAGGAAATTAAATATGATCATTGAATTAAATAGCGTTTTACCATTTCCATTAGCTGAGTATCCGCATGGAAAAGACAGTGTTTGGAAGAGTAACTCAACGGTAGATTCTTCCAAGAAAACATTACTTAATGCAAGTAGTGGCAAGGGAAAGTCAACTTTTGCAAGTACGTTATATGGGATTCGTCAAGATTATGAGGGAACGATTAAAATTGACGGTGAAGATATTAAATCATTCGACTTGAATGAATGGATTGAATTGAGGAGGATGAAACTTTCAGCTGTTTTTCAGGATCTTCAGCTATTTGGCGATTTAACTGCATTTGAAAATCTACAACTCAAAAATAACCTGACCAATCATAGAAGCGAGGAGCGTATGTTGGAAATGTTAGATACTTTAGGGATTGGTGATAAAAGAGATCAAACCTGCAAGACCATGTCTTTGGGGCAACAACAACGCGTAGCAATAATTAGATCATTACTTCAACCTTTTGAATTATTAATTCTTGACGAACCATTTAGTCATTTAGATGAAGAAAATTCAAGAATTGCATTAAATCTAATAAATGAAGAGACTGATGCAAACAAAGCAGGATATGTATTAACCACATTAGGAAGCCACCACGGTTTTGATTTTGATGTTGAACTAAAACTCTAAGCTATGCTAAAGAAATTATTGTTTGCACATAAATCGAACCTGCAATTTGTTTTTGCAACCTTGGGTACTCTAATTGGACTCACCTCTCTCCTATTAAGCGCACAACTTATTTTAGATGTTCAGTCTTTTCAATCAAATGAAGAAGAATTGTTTGGTCCAAACTCAGTGGTAATACAGAAAAAAGTAACGAAGCTTACCACTATAGGTATGAACTCTACGGAGTTTACCCCAGAAGATATCAAGGGGCTTGAAGAAAAAGAATTCATTACGGATGTTGCACCTTTCCAGTCCTCTGATTTTAAAGTAGGAATCTCTGAAGTTGAAGGCGACGGACTACCTCATTTCTACGCTGACATGTTTTTCCAAGCAATTCCAGATCGATTTATGGATGTTAAGAACACGGAATGGGAATGGAATGTAAATTCAGAATATATTCCAATTGTTCTACCTCGTGACTTTATCATGATTATAAACTATGGGTTTGCTCAAAGTCAAGGAATCAATCAGATCTCTGAGGAATTATTAATGGCTGCGAGACTTCAAATCTATATCAATGGAAATGGACAAAAAACGACTAAAATTGGACGTGTAGTTGGTTTTTCACAGAAAATATCATCGATTTTAGTTCCGGAAGACTTTCTAAAAATAATGAATAAGCAATATGGAAACGGAAATATTTTAAATCCTAGCCGGGTGTTCATTACAATAAAGGATGATAGCTATGGGGAGCTTGAAGAACTTATGGAGGAACATAACTTGGACATTAATCAATCGGCCATTGACGTGGTAAAAATCAAAACAATTGTTGCCGTAGTGATTGGAATTTTTGGAATAGCAGCAATTTTAATTATGCTTCTTTCACTTCTCGGATTCATACAGTACTCACAATTAGTATTGAGTAAGGCTTCTTATGAAATTAGAACATTATTGAGGATTGGATACGCGGTAAGATCAATTGTTAAAACGTTTATTAAACAGCTAAGCCTTACGTTTGGGATCATTACTATTTCTGCGATTGGGATAATGTTTGCAGTAAAACTATTGGTAATTAATCCATGGCTTGAAGACCATGGGATTTCTATAGGAGCATCGGGTATTACCATCAGTTTATTCATTGGAATAATAAGTCTGGTTCTCTTTATTGTTGCAAATTATTTGAACATTTCTAGAACTGTAAAAAGACTAGGGAATGAATAAAAGTTAAAATTTTGTTAATGATACCACCCCTTGATGATTGAGGACGTTTTACTAAAAACGATCATTAACTTTGATAAAAAATCACACTATGAAAAAAATCTTGTTTTTCCTTGCTCTATTCACTGCTATTGGTAAAGCCAATGCTCAAAAGTTAGAGTTCAATATTGAGGGACTAAAAGATACGACTGTATTCTTGGCCAAATATTTCGGACCCAAACTCTATTATGCAGATACTGTAGAGTCAAAGAATGGAAAAATTGTTTTTGATGGTTCTAAACAGCAGGGAGGTTTAATGGCTGTCGTAATACCTGGACCTGCCTATTTCGAATTTCTTCACGACGATGAAGATGTTATTATAAATATTGCAGATCAAAAAAACCTTGTTGGTACGTTAGAAGTTGAAAAAGGTGATGGAAACAAGGCTTTTTACGAGTATGTGAACTTCATGACGGTAAATCAAAAAGCGTTGAGAGCTGCAGTTGATGCACGTGATGGATTTGATAAGGACTCCAAAGAATATAAAAAAGAACAAGAAAAAATCGAAGCTTTAAACAAGGAGAAGCTTGAGTTTCAGAAAAACATTAGATCTAAAAATGAAGGAAAATTCATTTCTACCATGATTGCGATGACCATGGAAATTGAAATCCCTGATTACCCAAGAGATAAAGACGGAAATGTATTGGATTCAGCATATAAATACCACTATTTCATTAATCATTATTGGGACGGTGTGGATTTTAAGGATCCTAAAGTTGTAAATACCCCTATCTATCATAATAAATTAGATAAGTTTTTCTCTCCGAAAGGTGTTCTTCAAATTCCGGATACCATTTCTTATTATGCGGATTGGATGCTAGGACAAATGGATCAAGTGGATCAAACCAACAAAATGTTCCAGTACACTTGTCACCATATCACTTATAAATATGAGACCTCTAAAATCATGGGAATGGACAAGGTGTTTTGGCACATGGGCGTAAATTATTACTGTCCTAAAGAAACAACCAAAGCATTCTGGATGTCTGATGAGAACCTGGACAAAATGTGTGAACGGGTAAATAAAGTAGGAAGAACAATAATTGGAAACCCTGCTCCTATGCTAATATTAACGGATAGCACAGAGCAAAACTGGATTAATTCTTATGAAATAGATGCTGAATATACAGTCTTGTATTTCTGGGATCCAAACTGCGGGCACTGTAAAAAGGTTACTCCTAAACTTCAAACCCTTTACGATGAGAAATTCAAGGAATACGGGGTTGAGATTTATGCTGTTGGCAAAGCAACTGGCTCAGACTTCGAAGCTTGGAAAAAATTCATTAGAGATAATGGGCTTACTTTCATAAACGTTGGTCTTACAAAGAATATTTATAATGATGCTATGAAAGATCCAAGACCATTACTAGAACATACTACTCTACAGAGTCTTAATTATAGTGATACTTATGATATTTATTCAACTCCAAGAATCTTTATACTAGATAAGGATAAGAAAATTGTTGCAAAACAGTTATCCATTGCTCAGCTAGAGGCTATTATTGATGACCTTACAGGACATGAGGATGCAGAAAAAATCTTCGAAGATGATCCAGATGCTCAAGAAGCTACTGATGCTGATCATTAAAAACTTAAATATCTAAATAAAAAGCCCAGGCCTTTAGACCTGGGTTTTTTAGTGCAAAAAAAATCCGGGCATAACCCGGATTTCAATTTTTATATCGCTATTTATTATAAGATAGCATCAAGCTTAGCAGTAAACTGATCTTTACCAGCAGCACCAACCATTTTATCAACTACTTCACCATTTTTGATGAACGTGATTGTAGGAATATTTCTAACACCAAATTTTCCAGCTATTGCTTGGTTGTTATCAACATTTACTTTACCTACTAAAGCCTTCCCTTCATACTCATCGTGAATTTGATCGATGATAGGTCCAACTAATTTACATGGTCCACACCATTCTGCCCAGAAATCAAGCATTACTGGCTTGTCCGAGTTCATTACCAACTCCTCAAAATTTGCTTCTGTTATTTCAACTGCCATAATATTATTATTTAATTGTTTTACTAAGTTAATTCTTGTTTTGAATGTACAAATAGAATACCACTCCATTTTTCGTGACAAGTTGGCATCCTATTTACACTTTTGTCGCGTACAAATTTAATTAATTACAATTCTTTCTCTAATTCAATCCCATCTTCTTTTTTTGAAAAGGCTAGGAGGAACAAGATCACTAATAGGGCATTTATACCCAATAACTCACTCCCAAATATATATCCGTCAAAGATTTCAATGCTGAATTTATTGACAAAAAACATGGTTACTGCAACAAGTAAACATGTAATTAGAGGAATAATGTCATTCACCTTTCTTTTCGTAATAATCCCAAAGAGAAATAAGCCAAGTAAAGGTCCGTAGGTAAAGTTCGCCGCAGAAAACAATTGCCAAATTACAGCGTCACTCTTTACCCATTTGAATATGATAATGGTCAAGAGCAATGCAATAGACATAAAAATATGTGTTCTCTTACGCAGTCTTATTTGATCTTCTTCTGACTTTTTATTGGCATTAAGAATATCAAGGTTAAATGATGTTGTTAAAGAAGTAAGTGCAGAATCTGCTGAGCTATAGGCCGCTGCGACTAACCCTATGATGAAAAACACACCAATTGCAATGCCTAGATTATCCGACAAAGCTATAACAGCAAAAAGTTCATCACCATCAGACCCTCTACTCACCCACTCCGCCATTACTTCAGGGTTTGAATTTAAGTACATATACAAAAGACCACCCAGAGCAACAAAAACCACATTAACAAAGAAGAGTACGACAGAAAAACTCATCATATTCCATTGTGCCTCTTTTTTCGATTTACATGTTAAATTCTTCTGCATCATGTCTTGATCAACACCCGTCATCCCCAGAGTTATAAACATTCCGCCCAATAATCCCTTAATCCAATATGATTTAGCCATTGGATCTTCTGTCTGCCACATGTTTCCCATATCATTATCGGACAATGCTGGTAATATTTCACCTAATGCCAAATTGAGTTCACCTGATATCAAATAAACTGATAGTCCTACTGATATGAGCATAAACAAAGTTTGCAATGTATCTGTCCAAATTATCGTTTTAATACCTGCCCTATGTGTATAAACCCAAATGAGTGCAATACTAATCGCAACCGTAACTTCAAACGGTACACCTAATTCGTTAAAAACAAATTCTTGAAGAACATTGGCAACTAAATACATGCGTAATGATGCACCTATTACTCTAGACAACAAGAAAAATATAGCTCCCATTTTATGTGTGATTACACCGAATCGAACACCCAGAAAGCCATAAATCGAAGTTAAATTTAATCGATAGTACAGTGGAAGGAGAACAAAAGCAATAATGGCATACCCTAGTATATAACCTAACGCTATTTGCAAGTAAGTCATTTGTGAGTTAGCGATAGTTCCTGGTATTGAAATAAAAGTTACTCCAGATAAAGAAGCCCCAATCATACCAAATGCAACTACATACCATTTACTCGCTTTATTTCCTGTATAAAAGGTATCCTTATCGGCTTTTCTTCCTGTTAAATAAGAAATTAAAACTAAAATTAGAAAATAACCAATCAGTATGGAAAGTATGAGCCCTTTGTTCATTCTTTGTATCTTACAGAAACCAAATTTAAGGGTTAAGTGAACCTGACTGACAAAATAGCGGCATTAGAAATTGAGAGTGAAGTGTTAGAAACTTCACCTGAACTTCGTTCTAAGTGGAATTCGATTGTGAATGATGCTTCATCTGATTTTATAGATAGCTTAAGTGAAGTTTCCTCTTATACCACTGGCAAAATATCCACTGAAAAGTATGTTATTCGAAACGCTCCTGATGACTTTAAGAGTTTAATTGACCTTTATTTCAAGGAGGTTTCCGGGATTGGTATAAAGGCAGCTTCTGGTGGTCATATTGGCTACATACCAGGAGGGGGTATTTACCCGTCTTCTCTGGCCGATTATTTGGTGGCAGCCACCAATGTATATTCAGGAATGGCTTATGCCTCTAATGGAGCCGTAACCATTGAACAATCATGCATAAATTGGATGATTGACTTATTTGGATTCCCTAAAGGCTCCGTTGGCAATTTAACCTCAGGAGGTTCAATTGCTAATCTTATTGCATTAACGGCGGCAAGGGATGCACATAACATCAAAAATGAAAAAATAAGTTCTTCCGTCATTTACCTGAGCGAGCAAGTACATCATTGCATTCAAAAAGCGCTCAGAATCATTGGACTTGAGGATGCTATAATCCGATACATACCGTTAAGTGAGGATCATAAACTACTGTCTGCTGAGTTAAGGAAATGTATTCAGGAAGATATTGACTCCGGATTAAATCCGTTTCTCGTTGTAGGGTCGGCAGGTACCACAGATACTGGAGCCATAGACCCTTTAAATGCGATGGCGGATATTGCTAAGAATTATAAGCTCTGGTTTCATGTAGATGCTGCTTATGGAGGTTTCTTTTATCTTCTAGATGAATTAAAGCCGAAGTTTGCCGGTATAGAAAGAGCTGATTCATTAGTTATTGATCCACACAAGGGACTATTTCTGCCTTACGGTTTAGGGGCTGTATTGGTAAAAAACAAAGAAGCAGTCTTCCACTCAAATCACTACACAGCGAATTATATGCAAGATACGCTTGGACATGATTCACTCATTAACCCGGCGGATGTCTCTCCTGAACTAACAAAACATTTTAGAGGTATGCGCATGTGGCTTCCTCTAAAAGCTTTAGGAATAGCACCATTTATTGCTTGCTTGCGCGAAAAGATCTTGTTGACTGAATACTTTAGAGAGGAATTGAAAAAGATGGGATTTTCTGTGGGACCCGCACCAGACCTATCCGTCAGTTATTTTTGGTACGCTAAGAGTGATGAATTTAATAAGAGACTCATGAAAAAAATTCATCAAGATGGAGAGATATTCCTGAGCTCATCAACCATCTCTGACCGTTATGTTATTCGGATCGCTGTATTATCTTTTAGAACAAAGAAAAAAACTATTGACAGAGCTTTGGGAATGATTAAGCGTTGTTTACAAGAACTTCTTTAGAAATCATCCATCTCCTCATTACGCTCATACACCTTTTGGTAATTATTTAGACGAATACTTAAGTTTAAAGTAACCATTGGCCATAAAGGCTCTCTAATCGTGGTGATGGTAACGTTCTCCGTGAATGCAACACTCTCATTCACCGCAGTATTTAATATATTACGACCTTGAAGACTTAAACTAAATTTCTTTTTAGCAAAGGACTTACGCAGTGAAATATCTTGTCTAAAAACTCCAATATCTCTTCCCTGAGGTGTAACTGTCCCACTTCTGTAAGACGAAACTAATTGTAAGGTCCAATCCCCCTTAAATTTGAAGTTATTGGTAAATCTCGCACCGTAATTAAATGACTCTGTATCATAACTCACATCGTCAATTTCTCCAGTTAGTCTAAACAAATAACCGTTAAACGAAGTATTAATATCCCACCAGTTGTTAATATCATAGATAAACGCTGGCTCAATACCAGCTGAAATGGACTGACCTATGTTGTATGGACGAGAAATTAGTATCGCATCGTCATATACAGTCGAAATTCTCTGAATAACATTTTGATTCTGTCTATAATAAAGGTCTACTGAAAAGTATCCTTTTTTCTTTATTGGATTAACATAAGAAAACTCAAGTGCATTGATGTACTCTGGAATTAAATTAGGATTACCTGAACGAACGTTAAATGGGCTCTCCCAGGTGATAAAAGGCTCAAAAAACCATGATCTTGGACGTTCAATTCTTCGAGAATAACTCAGTAAAAATTGGCTCTTATTGTCCATGCTGTATGAGAAATGCGCTGATGGGAACCAATCTAATCGATTAATGGTCGTAAAATCGACAAAATTCGTTGAGGAAATTGTACGGTAAGTATATTCTGCTCTCAATCCCAATTGATATCCTAACTTCTTTCTCTTTCCATTATACATTAGGTAACCAGCGTGAATATCCCTTATGTAGTCCACATCTGAACTGAAAAGCTCGTTAAGATCATAATCTCCCGTAACAGTATTGTATACGTAGTTTCTTCCAACATCTCCACTTTGACCTAACTGAGACTGTAAACCTGTCATAAATTTTTGGTCATTTTTCAGCGGTAAAAGATAGTCAACATTGAATCTAAAGGAATTCGAAGGCCCAGTTTCGGTATACAAATTCCCCTCTCTTATCTGCCCTGCCTCATCCCTTGAAATAGTCGTATCAAACTGTGTTACGCTTCGCAGGTTAGCAATGGCCTTAAAACTAATATTATGGTGTTTATTTCTCTTGATATTATACTGGTAGAACAAGCTTGACGTGGACCCTAAAATTGAAATATTATTTAATTGGTCGTTTGAGAATTGATCTACCAAAACCCCATCATCATAACTTTCATAATCGTAGATTGAATAAGGAATCATGTATCTAAAATTAGCATTTGTTTTAGCAATAAAAACATGCGCAGAATTAGGGTTGTATTGAAGGTCTATCCCTCCACCCCAGCTTTGCATTAACCAATTTGACTCTCCTTCTGAGATCAGTACATTTGTAACACTATCGAAAATAGTTTCGCGCTCTACATATGTTTGTCTAGGTCTACTTCTTTGGGAACCATTGGCAGATATATTGATGGTAAGTTTCTCCTTTTTAATATTTACAGAAGTATTTCCACTGTAATTACCAAATGTTCCTCCAGCTAGGTTTATTAAGCAGCTCACACCTTCTAGTTTACTTTTTTTAAGAATTATATTAATTACTCCACTCGTGCCTTCTGCATCAAATTTGGCAGATGGATTGGTAATTATTTCAATATCCTTTATAGAGTTAGCAGGAATTACAGCAAGCGCATCGTTTGGTTCCATTGCCGTTGGAATCCCATCAATCAACAACATAAAGCTTGAGCTACCCCTCAAACTCACCGTTCCGTCTGGACTTACTGTTATTGAAGGAATGTTTTCTAAAACCTCTACAGCGGTTAAACCTTCGGCATTATATTGATCTTCTACGTTGATTACTTTCTTATCAATCTCATAAGTAATATCTGGCGTACCGCCAACGACCTCCACGGTGTTCAGAATAGTTGGTCCCAACTGAAAATCCTTCAATTCTAGTGCGACCTTTTCTTCTGAAATAGTTTGATCTTCCAAGAAAATGGTATTGTACCCAACAAAAGATATCTTCAATTTATAGGTGCTAAAAGGCAGTTCAGACAAGGCAAACTTACCATTGTCATCAGTAACAACACCTTTTGTTAATTTACCTGTTTCCTGATCAAATGCCACAACAGCAACATAAGAAAGTGGTTCTAAGGTTAAAGAGTCAATGATAGTACCGTAAATCTCCCCTTTGGGTGAAACTGGAGGTCCTCCTCTTTGTGCTAAAAGATTAGAGGAAATGACTAATAACAATATAAGTGCGAGTTTTTTCACTGGGGCAAAAGTACTTAAGTAATAGCTATACAATCCTTAATAATGTGTTAAAAGGTTTTAAGTTCGGATAAGCTATTAATTTTTCGTCCAAAATTCTTTCAAATATTGGGCGGCTAACTTGCCTTGTGGCGTAAATCTTCTGTTTTCATTTTTCTGGAAATCTTCATGGTTATGATGCCATTTCCAGAGAAACAATCCTTCAAACCAATCTTCCTCCCATACATTCTCTAACATGGCTTGGTAGGCCATTAATTGAGCGTACTCTGAATAAACTCCTTCCTGGCCGGCCTCCCATGGCCTGGTCACGCACTGCGCAATACTTCGATAACCTATTTCAGTAAATATGATTTTCTTCTGAACAAGATTACTGTAGTTACCGAGCTCCTTGTTCAACTTTCTCCAAGAATTCGAGAGTTCGTTTGGAGTGGTTTCGATAGAAGCTGCCACAGGAAAATATGCATCAATACCTACATGATCCAGCTTATCCCAAAAAGGCACATTAGTAAATTCATCCCAATTCGCCGCATAGGTAATTTCACCACTATACACTGTTCTTATCTCATCAATCAGCTCATTCCAATATTCAGGTCGTTGCCGCACAAATTTTTCCCATTCCGTACCTATACAAAATAGCTCTACATTCTTTTCTTCAGCCGCTTTAGCAAAGGTTAATATGAACTTAGTGTAAGAAGTTTCAAATGCTTTCCATTCAGCATCGGTCTCAAGCTCAAAATGACCGGTATATCCTCTTGGAATCCAAACCTGAGGCTTAATCATGATCTTCAATCCTGCTTTTTGACATAGATCAACTGTCTCTTTAAGCCCCTCTTCTCGCTCTCCATACCATTGATATTTAGAATTGAAAATAAGCTGTTTGTTTTGAATAAAACCGTAAGGCATAAGTGCAGCCCATTCCGCACCTACTTCAACCATAGGTTTCACATTTTTCATTGATATCTTTTCTGGAGCCCCAACAAAGCTCAAACCTTTAATTTTCTGCGCTGTCGCAGAAAATGACAAAAAGAATAATATGAATATTAAGCTATTCTTCATTAAGGATTATCTATCAAAATTAACACCAAACCTAAGTCTTAGACCAGGTAAAAATGCTGCATAGGAGCGTATTTCGTAAAGTAAATCTTGCCTTTCCTCCCAAACCTCCAAGCCACAAGAAACACCCATTAAAATTCTATTATAGTATAAATTAAGTCCCAAATAGATACTTCCGGTATTCATGTAATTGTCAAACATTGGGTTTTCGGTTTTATAATTTGAGAACCACGCACCATAGGTAGCAGATAATTGAATAAACGTTAGATGTGTATAGGATATTCTGTGACTATGAGATAGTTTGAGATCATAACCATATCTTCTTTGGTTAAAATACTGATTAAAAAAAAGTCTGCTTTAAAACCTATTCCAGCACCTTGAAAATTTCTGTATCCTGTACCATTTATAAAATGGTATTCGTAGGTTAATCCAATCTGTCGATTAACAACATTTGCATCTAAGTATATTTCAGAACTTGCTTCCATTTTAGGCAATGTATCTGTATAATGCCATTGAGCAGAAAGGTTAAAACCAATTGCCAAAAAGAGTATGGAAAAATGTATTCTCACTAAAAGGTTTTGAATGTTCGCATTTCTGCAACATTTACCCAATTATCCTCAGAAACCGACATTAAAGTAAAATCATACAATTTACCCGTTTCGATAAAGGGCGTTGGATAAGGTTTGATGTTAATCACAACATTACTTGTATCATAAAATGTCCATTCCCTGTCTAACGTATAAGTTCCGGAAATCAAATTCCCGTCTTTATCACTTACAACTTGGAAATAAATCACATTCTCTTTATACTCTCCATCCTCCCATGAAAAAGAAGGAGTTATTCCATTTTCTTCTACTGTAACAAGAATACTTCTTCGTTCCGTCTCTCTTGAAACGGGCTGTATTTTAATCGGGTCAGAAACACGAATACTATCATTGACTTCATAGGTCATTATTCCCCATTTTTCTTTTTTAGATTTAATAATGTGATTATTCAAATAACCATTAAAAACATCGTGATATTCAATATTTTTCACTTCCCTATAATTCGAAAAATCATCTTTGTTTTGCTTTAAGTTTTTAGTCTCAAAATACCGTTTATTTGTCGCTCCTTCAACAGGATAGAAGAATACCGCTGTGACTCCACCTCCTACTTCTTGCCATCCATTAAGATCTCCTGCTGCACATGCAATTAGCCATTCTTCTGATACTGGTTTTGAATCCAAATAATCACTCAATTTCTCCCGGTTTATCTTACCACAAGAAAACGTTGTTAGAACTATTCCAATTACAATAAATCTTTTCATTTAATATTGATTTGTTCTGAGTAATACTAGTGTACAAGCCTCCTCGAAACCTATACCGTTATCTTTTAACAAATTTTGAAGCTCAGGGTTTTCAGTGCCTGGATTAAAGATGACACGCCTAGGGTTTTGATTAATAATCTCATTATAATAAGGCGGTTGATTCTGGGGTCCAATATACAAGGTTATCGTATCAACCCCGCTCATGCCATCAAAACTTGTTTGAATAGGCACATCATCAACCACTCCTTCTCTTAACCCATGCGCAATTACGTCATGATCATATTCTCTTAATAGCTTTATGGCCATGTTTGAATAACGTTCTGGCTTAATACTCGATCCTAAAACTAGCGTTCTCATATCCTAAATTTAAACAATTCGTTCGTACCATAGTAAAGACGTTTTCCCTCAAATTTCATTACAATAACTCTAAGAGCCAATATTTGCAATAATGTGCTAAAAAAATGCATGAGGCTTTAGAAGCCATAATCGTTAGAAACTATTAAAAGGGAGAAAATTCAATAGCTCTAATCTAAATAATCTTAAACGGGCCGTTATATTTTTAATAGATGGTGTACATTTGAGCCCTCGTGACTAAGCAATAGTCGCGAATGAATTTATAAGAGTTATCAATGAAAGCTACGGATCTAATATTCCAGAACTATCTGTTGGTTCGTATAGGGGCGTAGTATTTCCTTAATTAGATATTAAATGTCGGTACATAAAGAAGTAAAAAAGATTACAACCCACGTTCTTCAGGAAATGAAAATGAAGAACGAAAAAATTGCCATGCTAACAGGATACGACTACTCCATGGCAAGAATCCTAGACAAAGCTGGGATCGATATAATATTAGTTGGTGATTCTGCATCTAACGTAATGGCAGGGCACGAAACTACACTTCCAATTACTTTAAATGAGATGATTTACCACGCTTCTTCCGTTGTTCGCGCTGTAGATCGCGCATTAGTAGTAGTGGATTTACCATTTGGCTCTTATCAAGGAAATAGTAAAGAAGCACTTTCAAGTGCAATTCGTATTATGAAAGAATCAGGGGGGCATTCTGTTAAACTTGAAGGAGGTAAAGAAATTTTAGAATCGATTGATAGAATACTGAGCGCTGGAATTCCGGTTATGGGACATTTAGGCTTAACGCCACAATCGATTTACAAGTTCGGTACATATACGGTAAGAGCAAAAGAGGAAGACGAAGCCAATAGACTTATTGAAGATGCCAGATTACTGGAAGAGGCTGGTTGCTTTGCTTTAATCCTTGAGAAAATACCGGCTAAACTTGCTGCTAAAGTAGCAAAAGAGTTGACCATTCCAGTAATAGGAATTGGTGCTGGAAACGGCGTAGATGGCCAAGTATTAGTGAGCCATGACATGCTAGGGATTAACAACGAATTCAACCCTAGATTTCTAAGAAAGTACCACAATTTGTATGAAGAGATGATGGGTTCTTTTGGGGCTTATATCAACGATGTTAGAAGTGGGGATTTCCCTAACGAAAAAGAACAGTACTAAGCATGTCTTTAGAGGTCTTGTATGAAGACAACCACATTATCGTGGTCAATAAACGCCCTGGAGATATTACACAAGGGGACAAAACAGGAGATGCCCCATTGTCTGACTTTGTAAAGGCTTACATTAAAAAGAAGTACAATAAGCCAGGTAATGTGTTTTTAGGCACGATCCATAGATTGGACAGACCCACGAGTGGAATCGTAGTTTATGCAAGAACAAGCAAAGGCCTAACCCGAATGAACGCGTTGTTTCAAAAGAAGGAGATAAAAAAAACGTATTGGGCTGTTGTTGAACAAAAACCAAAAAGCGCCAAAGGAAATCTTATTGACTTTTTGAAAAAGAATGAAAAGCAAAATAAGAGCTACGTTGTTGACGAATCAACGAATGGTGCAAAAAAAGCCGAACTCTCCTACTCTTATTTAGGCTCCTCAGATAAATACCATTTACTAGAAGTTGATTTAGGTACGGGTCGTCATCACCAAATCAGAACACAACTCGCAAACATAGGTTGTATAATAAAAGGAGATCTAAAATACGGTGCAAAACGCTCGAACAAGGACGCTTCAATTCACTTACACTCTAGAAAAATAAGCTTCGTTCATCCTGTTTCTAAGGAAGTAATTGAAATTATTGCTCCTCCACCAAAAGATCCGGTTTGGGATTATTTTTTACGAGACTAAATCATACTTAAGACTTATTCTTACCAAATCAGCCGTATTATTTGCTTTCAGTTTTTTCATCATATTATATCGATGCGCAGTGACTGTTCTCTCGCTAATATGAAGTTTTACTCCTACTTCTCTATTGCTTAGTCCTTCCACGATATATTTTAAAATTTCTTTTTCTCTTTTTGTTAAGCTTAATTCTTGTTGAACTGCTGCATTTTCAGAAGACTTTAATAGTGCTTTAGCTAAAATATCAGAAACCTTACTTGTTAGAAAGATTTCTCCTTCATTAACACGTTTAATGGCTTGTATTATATCAGTCTCTGTGGTATCTTTTACAAGGTAACCTTTGGCTCCAGCAGCCATCGCCTCTTTGATATATTTTTCATCAAGATGCATAGAAAGCACAAGAACTTTCGAAGGATAATTTTTCGTTATTATTCTAGTCAATTCTATTCCATCAATTTCTGACATTGTGATATCAGTGACAACGACATCAACTTCATTCTTGCCATTCAAAAAATCGATGGCGTCCTGTGCAGACTCCGCTTCACCCACCACTTCAATCAATGGGTCGGACAAAAACAGAAGCTTTAGTCCGTGTCGCACAATATGATGATCATCTACAATTAATACCTTTATTTCTTCCATATCATAAATTTAAAGTGATTTTTATTTGGGTTCCTTTATTCTTTAATGAATCAATTGTTAAGCAAGCTTTAATCGCAGAAGCTCTCTCTATCATGTTCTTCATTCCCATCCCCCGATATTCTTCATTACTATTAAAGCCAACTCCGTTATCCTTTACTACCAGTTCTAAAACTTGGTTATTAGCTTGTAAGCTTAAATCGATTTTGGTGCATTTAGAATGTTTAATTGAATTATAAACAGCCTCTTGCGCAATACGGTACAAACTTGATGCTTCTAAATCTGAAAGTTTAAGTACTTGCTTTAGACCGGTGTATGTAAAGAGAACATTTTTATTATGCGAAAACTCTTTCACTAATCTCTCCAGAGCGGTACCCAAACCAAAATCGCTTAAAACGGATGGGACTAGATTGTGAGATATTTGACGAACTTCTTGCATGGAGTCTTGGATATACTCTATGGTGTCCGAGAGAATTTCATTTAATGAGTCATCAAGAGCTCCAGAATTTTTAATGGCTCCTAAAGAAAATTTAGCAGCTGTTAATCGCTGACCTAGACTATCATGAAGTTCTCGAGCAATTCTTTTTCTTTCAGTCTCTTCAGCTATAAAGAGCTTCGCCTGAAGATCATTGGCAAATTCTATTTCTGATTTTAAACTCCTATTTAAATCCGAAAGCATGGTTCTACTTTCTTCCTGCTCCCTTTGAAACCTTCTTGCTTGAATCATCACCGAGCATGTATCAATAAAATAATTCAAATCTTCCAACACGTCATTATTATAGTTCCCTTCTCGATTACCCAAGCCTATAATTCCTATGGTTTCTTCTCCCAACCGAATAGGAATTCCTAAAAAATTATTCACGGATTTCCTAGGGTCGAAAAATTCATTATTCCCTCCTTCTATAATCAAGCTTCGCTTTGAAATAACTGTATTATTTATTAACTCTCTTGAAAATTCTTGTTGCCAATTAGCCTGTAGAATACTTCGGTGAGAGATTCTTTCTTCTTGAGTCCACCTGAAATCCTCATTTGAACGCACGATGTACTTAATATCATCGTTATCAGTATTCGAAAGCTCAAGAATAAAGCCAAATTCACTTTTAGAATAAAAAATAACTCTTTCTAGAAATTCAAAAAAATGTCGTTTTAAATTATCGGTAGACACAAAAGCACTTTGCAGAGAATGAATATTTTTCAAAATAGTGTGTTGCTCGGCTAGCTTATCTTGAATTTCCTTTTCAGCGGTATTGTCAAAAATAGACGCAATAATATATTTCCTGTTCATTATTTGCTCAGCCTTAACATTAACTAAAACAGGAAATGTAGTACCATCTTTTCTCAAGTGCACACCTTCTACTCTGGTTAATTCGCCCTCGTCAAACATTCGTTGAAAATGAGCCAGTCTTTCTTCTTTATTCTGAATCATATCCATCAGTTCAATATCTTGAATCCTCATTTCTAGGAGCTCTTCTCTTGAATAACCTAAATGTTTAGAAGCCGTATTGTTTACATCTATAAATTTATCTTGTTCAAGATCGGTAATGTAAATAGCGAAAGGAGAATCATCCATGACCTTTCTAAACCGTTGATTTTGCGCTGAAAGATCTTCTATTTCAGAGTTATCAAAAGCGCAAGCCACAAGGTGGTTTATACCTCCTAATTGTAGTGCTGATAAGGTAACATTTACTGGAAAAGCAGAACCATCTTTTCTTTTATGAATGCTTTCTACTGTTATCGGCTCTCCCGTTGCCAATGATTCCCCAATTTTAGCATACCTCTCCTCTTTAATCACGTTTGGATCTTCAACTTCTATTTCCTCAAGAGTTAATTTCATTAATTCTTCACGCGTATACCCTAGCTGATCGCACCCTGTAGAATTTATATCAACAATTTTATTTTCATCTATATCGGCAATATAAATACCAAAAGGAGCATTATCCATGGCAAATCTAAACCTTTGGTTTTCACGCATTAGATGCATTAGTTCCGTAATATCTTGAGCCGCAACAATAATTAAATCTTTTCCACCATATCGTAACATGCTATTATTTATACTAACATGGCGAATTTCTCCTGATTTTGTAATCCATTTCGTTTCTCCCTTTACATTTCCTTCAGTTAAATATCTTGAAAGGGAATGCTTAATATAGGCAAGATCATGTTGCGCATCAACTTGATCCATAGTCATATTTAGTATTTCATTTTCAGTGTAGCCTAAAAATTCAAGGGTAAAATTGTTTACTTGAACTATTTGAGCAGTATCTGGATCTAAAATAACAATTGGAACCACGAGCGTTTCAAAAACTGAGGTCAATTTTTCTTGATTTGCTATAATTTCCTTTTGAGCAATAATTAGATCCGTTATATCATTCGCGGTGATAATTACCCTCTCTAAGCTCTCCTCATAACCGGGAACTATAGCCCATCTTAATTGAACGAATTTTTCGTTCCCTTTCTTGGTGTTCAAGCTAAAAGTTCCTTCAAATTCTTTCGCCCCATTTGCAATAGCAACTAATTCAATCTTAAAATTTTCATACAAGGACGGATTAAAATATTTATTTATTTTGTCTCCTTGAACTGATACATTCTCAGCTTCGAACAAATCTGCAACTGCTTCATTTTCTTCGATCAAAACCACCATTTCTGCACACTTCTTGACTTCATCCGGGTTTTCATCGAAGTACTTTCTGAAATCTTTTATTCCGCAGGATTTAAGTTCATTTAAGTATGTTTTTACTTGACTAAAATCTTCTAACCTTTTTGGTATCGGTGCATTACGAAAAAGAGCAGAGTAACTTCTCTCACTTTCCTGAATTTTTTTTTCGAGCTTAATTTGTTCTGAAATATCCCGCGCTATCGCAGAAAAGCCATGAATTTCACTTCTAGAATCGTCCCATACAGTAATCAAGTTTTGATCCAACCAAACTAATGTTCCATTTTTATTTTGAATGGGAAACTTGAAAGACGACTTAGTTTTTCTTTTCTTGAAATGTTCATAGTTGAACTTTTTAACTAATCGTTTATGAGATTCAGGTATCAAATCAAGATAATATGAACCTATTAGTTCTATCTCCTTTAGCCCTGTGGCTTCTATTGCTGCCGCATTAACGTATTCGAAATACCCTTCCACATTCGTACGATATATAATATCATCCGCATGTTCTACTATCTCTTGAAAAATAGACCGATTCAAATCAGTGGTATGCATTGGTTTTGGAAAATACGGTGAATTCAGTTCACAGTCGAAAATACGGTATTTCTTTGATTAAAACCACTTAGATAAAGAGTTATTTAGCGATAATAATTAATTCACTTAGACCCATCTAATACTATAGTACTAGATTGTCTTCAAGGATGAGCTGACATGGTATTACTTGCAGACTCTTTTTGAATTACTTTTTATATTAGGTAAAGAAATCCCTAGGTTATGTATAGAAAAATATTCGTGCCAACTTTAATTGCCTTGTCTACTCTGCTTTTTACTCAATGCGGATCTGAAAACAGGGAAGCAGATGATGTAGAAATTGTGAATACTGATTTCACTTATGAATTCAACGAAACGCGAGATTTAAAACAAAGAATAAGACCGTGGAAAGAAAACTATAATGAAACATTTGACACCACTATTAATGCTGAAAATGGAGGCACAATAGTTATGGAGTCAGGATCATTTGTGGATATTCCTAAAGATGCCTTTTTAGATGAGAGCGGAACTAAAGTAGAGGGAGATGTAGATATCCAAATTGATGAATTTATTGACCCATTTGACTTTTTAGATTCAGGAATTCCCATGATAACTTCGATAAATGAAGAAGAAATTTCTCCTTTTCAAAGCGCAGGAATGATTGATTTTAAAGCATTCCAAAACGGAATTGAGTTAAAACCTAATCCTGAGAATCTTATCCAAATTGGTATCGCCTCCAAATCGATCGGAGATTACCCATTGTATTCATTTGATGAAGGAAGCGGTTGGAACCAAGAAGCTGACACAACTAAAAAATTGAGTGTAGCATCGATCGATTCAATTATAGAAAAGAAGAGCCCGCCAAAACCCATATCTGTTGAAGTTGCAGTGAATCATTTCTATTTGACGGATAATTTAATAAGCGCTAATCCTAAATTAAAAAAATACAAAGACTTTATTTTTGCTCCCAAAGAAGGAAGTTACATACCTTCGGGAAGTTCTAATTTAACAGTTAACAAAATGGGAGCTAATGAATATTGATTTACCTCTGGAAATGGCGGTATTTCGATTAACATTTGCCAAAGAGTTTATCCTAAAAAGGACTATGATAGAATCATCAGAGAATACAAGCAAAATGAACGTTTAAAAGTAGCTCTGGAAAGATCGAGAAACAAACTCGAATTGTCGGGTAACAATAATATCAGAACGTTTTTATTGAAAAAATTCGCAATACACAATTGTGATATAATTAGCAGCATTAAGGCAAGCTCGCACGACGCAATAATCAACTGCGAGCAGAATATTAAAATATACTGTTTGGATTATACAGCAAACTCAAAATATCCTTGCAGTATTAATGAGGGAAAGATCGCCGTCAATAAGAATCATGTATTCGCATTATTAGGTATACACGGAAATAACAAGTACTATGTAAACACCAACGAGTGCAAAGACAGTTTTGATGGAATAGTTTATCGTTTAGATTTCAAACGCATTCCCGAAAATATTTCTCGAACAGAATTTAAGTCCTTTTTATATTCTGAAGATTAAATCGGTTCTGGTATTCGTGATAAAAGTCTCTAGGATTTATTATAGTTCGAAATCGTTATACTCGCACTCCTATACCCCTTTGGCTTGGCTCCTTCGGCCGCCGAAAGCTTAACTGATGGCAAGGCAGGAGAAACTGCTCAGATAGTCGTTCGAATTTATACTCTTACACCAATTACGCAAACATCATCTATTTGCTCATGCTTACCTTTCCACTCTTCAAAGAAGTTTGACCGTTCTTCTTCTTGATCTATTAAGGCCTTTGAATTCAAGTTTAGAAGAAGTTCTTTAAAAGGTTTATACTTTAGTTTCTTTCCTTTTTCACCGCCAAATTGGTCGGCATATCCGTCAGTAAAAATATAGATGGTATCACAATTACTTTATTCTAAATCCTAGCACACAAACGTCGTCAACTTGCTCTAACTCACCTTTCCAGTTATTGAAAATCACCTTTAATTTTTCACCCTGGGTATTCATATCTAGATTGCTTAAATCTAGAAGGGTTTTCTTAAAATTAGAGTATTTAAATTTTTTACCTTTTTCACCTCCGAATTGATCAGGATATCCATCCGAGAATAAGTAGAATTGGTCTCCAGTTCCAAATTCAATGACATGTGTATTGAAATTTTCATTAAGCGCATAAGCACCAATTGGCTGTTTATCTCCTTTGATTTCTAAAAGGCCTTTGGAACCATCCGCAGAAACGTATTTATTTTTAACGTCAAATTTGTTAGATATAATCCACAACGGATTATTTGCTCCAGAAAAGGATAACTTTTTATTATTAAAATCAACTACGCAAAGTGCGATATCCATTCCATCTTTAATCTCACCTTCATTTTTACTAAAAGAATCAATTACCAGATCCCTAACTTTATTTAAAATTTTGCCGGGATCAACGAGTAGAAATTCGTTAACCGCCTTATTCAAAGCATTTGCACAAACTACGCTTACCATAGCTCCTGGAACGCCATGCCCTGTGCAATCTGCCACTGCTATAAAGGTGAGCTCATTCCCATTTTGAATTCGCTTTTCAAACCAGTAAAAGTCTCCAGCAACAATGTCTTTTGGAGAATAAACAAGAAAAGAATCTCCCAGCCCTTCTTCTACCATTTTTGGTGAAGGTAAAATCGCATCTTGAATCCGTTTTGCGTAATTAATTGAATCTGTTATTTCCTTATTCTTTACTTCAACTAATACCTTTTGATTTTCAACCTCCTCTTTTTGTTTTGATATTATTTCATTATCATTCATTTTTCTCCGAAAACTGCGATAAACGAGTCCTATAATTAGAGTCAAAACCCCTAATCCAAGGAACAAAAAGTATTTATACACCTCTTGCTTATCCAAATCCCCTTGCAATTGAACTTCTTTTACTTTCTGAAAACTGACTACTTTTAAACTGTCCTCTACACGTTTTCGCTCGAAATCTTTTTGGAATTGTTCAGTAATGATTTTATCAAGTTCGTTTTTACTTGTTATAGAATCATTCAGAGTAACATATGTCTCTAAATGATACATCGCCTTTTCAGGTTCGCCCAATTCTCTGTAGTTTAAGTATAGGCAATACTCACAATCAGCCTCAGTAATCAAGGATGTTACGGTTTCTAATAAAACATATGTGGAATCACAATACGCCAGACTAGTATCGTAGACATTTTTTATATAGTACATCCTACCTGTTCTACCTTGCCAAAAGGCCACATTATAATCACTTCCTAAATCCTTATTAAGAGCGATTGCTTTTTTAAAGTAAAAAATTGCCGAATCATAATCTCCAGACTTAAAATATATTTCTCCTATATTTCCAACTGAATTCGCAAGATTACTTTCATTCCCGACTTTTTCGGATAGTTCTATGCTTTGCAAATAGTACATTTTAGCCACTTTAGGTCTTCCCAATTCTATATTCACAACGCCAAGGTTGTTTAGATAAATTGCCTTTGCCCAATCATCATCTCCATCCATCTCCATGGCCTGCATGTAAAACATCATACTTTTCTCATGAAACCCTAAAGACTTATAAATCATACCCAAGTTATTAGGAGGGCCAGCCATCGCTTTTTTTTCACCGAGAGCTCGCGCTATTTCTAAACTTAGATGCAAGTATTTAGCAGCCTCAGAATAATTACCGTAATCGTTATAAATTAAACCAAGAACGTTTAAGCACCTTGTCTTACACCCCCAATAGTAGCGAGCTAGTATCGGATCTACATTTTTATCTGAAAGATTCTCATTAGCAATCTCAATTACCCTTTCGTTGATTTCCTTGTCGAGTTCTGGATCTTCGATGTAAATTAGATTATCCCATTCAAAATATGCCGTGATTCTTGTTGTGTCGTGTACATCTGAATCAATGATCTGCTTAAGAGAATCTATGACGCGTTCTTTTTCAGAATTCACCTGAGTGAATCCAGTTAACGAGAAACATATGAGCCATATATGAGATTATTGCGCATCAATTTTGAAGATAGCGAAAATATTACTCTAGGTAGATTTAGAAAGGAATCAATTAATATTTAACTTTAAGAAAATCCAATTATTCAGATTTATGAGTCAGAAGCGTGCCGTTCAAATATTACCGCCTGAAGAATTTAGCCAGTTAAAGCTTAAAAAACCAAAGACAAAGGCAGTTGGTGTGCCAGCTATTCTCTCGACGTTTAAACACATTTCTCAAGAAATGGGAGTTTGGAAAGGCGTTAAGCTCTTGAATAAAATGAATCAGAAAGATGGGTTTGATTGTCCTGGTTGCGCATGGCCAGACCCAGACGGAAAACGATCAGGACTTGGCGAGTATTGTGAAAACGGAGCTAAAGCGATTGCGGAAGAAGCTACCAACAAAAGAGTTGGGCCAGATTTATTTGCTCAATATTCTGTTGAAGAAATGTCTAAATGGAGCGATTATAAGATTGGTAAAATGGGTAGACTCACCCACCCTATGTTACTTGCTGAAGGAGAAAGTCATTACAAAGAGATTTCTTGGGATGAGGCTTTCTCTAAAATTGCTTACAAATTAAAGAGTTTAGAAAATCCGAATGAAGCAGTATTCTACACCTCAGGAAGAACAAGTAACGAAGCCGCTTTCGTATATCAACTTTTCGTTCGGCAACTTGGTACCAACAACCTACCTGACTGCTCCAATATGTGTCATGAATCATCTGGTGCAGGATTAAGTCAAACTGTGGGAATAGGTAAAGGATCTGTTACACTCGAGGATTTGCATCATGCAGAGGTAATTGTTGTTATGGGCCAAAACCCTGGAACGAATCACCCTAGAATGTTGTCTGCCCTAGAAAAGTGTAAAGAGAATGGAGGTAAAATTATATCAGTAAATCCAATCCCTGAGGCTGGAAACAATGTATTTGTTGACCCTCAAAATCCATGGGCTATTTTCAAAGGAGGAACTCAATTGAATGATCATTTCTTGCAGGTTAAGGTTAATGGTGATGTCGCTTTATTAAAAGCAATAATGATTTTAATGCTTCAAGAAGAAGACAAAAATCCAGGTTCAGTTTTCGATCATAAATTCATACAAGAATATACAGCTGATTTTGAAGCAATGATTAGTCATTTACGCACGTTCGACTTGAATGAAATGGTGCTCCAATCAGGGATTTCAGAAGAAGAAATAAAAGCTGTTGCTCAGTTATTTATTGAGAAGAAGAGAATTATAATTTGTTGGGCAATGGGGCTTACTCAACAGGAAAATGGCGTCAATAACATAAAAGAAGTCGTAAATATACTTCTGTTAAAAGGCTCTATTGGCATTAAAGGTGGAGGAACGTGTCCTGTTCGTGGCCACTCCAATGTACAAGGGGATCGCACAATGGGTATTTGGGAAAAGCCAAAGGAAGGTTTTTTAGCAAATTTGGACAAGCACTTTGGAATTAATGCACCAAGAGAACATGGCTTAGACGTTGTTGAAACGATTGAAGCTTGTCACGAAAATAAAATACGTTTCTTTATGTGTATGGGTGGGAATTTTATCTCAGCCACACCTGACTCGCAACTAACTGGAGAAGCCATTCAAAATTGTGATTTAACCGTTCAAGTTTCAACTAAACTTAACCGATCACATTTAGTGACTGGAAAAGAAGCAATTATATTACCTTGTTTGGCGCGTTCTGATCGCGACGAACAAAAATCAGGCCCTCAATTTGTTTCAGTAGAGAACTCTATGGGAGTTGTTCATAAAAGCCAAGGAACACTTGCTCCTCCTTCGAATGAACTAAAAAGTGAGCCTGCAATTGTAGCTGCCATGGGCTATGCTACATTCGGGAGTGACTTAGTTAAATGGGACACTATGGTTGATAATTATGATATTATTCGTGATAATATTGAGGCGACAATAGCTGGCTTTGAAGACTATAACAAACGTGTTCGAATACCGCAAGGATTCTATTTACCGAACGGTGCAAGAGAACGTAAATTCACTACACCAAATGGGAAAGCAAATTTCTCAGTTGTTGATCCTCCAAATCGGAAAGTAAAAGATGGTCATCTAATTATGATCACCAATCGTACGCATGATCAATACAACACTACAATTTACGGTATGGACGATCGATACCGAGGAATTCTTGGTGAGAGGCGCGTGGTACTTTTAAATAAAAAAGACATGCAAAAACAAGGTCTACGACAAGAGCAAGTTGTAGATCTCATAGGAGAATATAAAGGAGAAACAAGGCGAGCTAATAAATTCAAAGTAATCGAATATGATGTTGCCGAAGGATGCTGCGTAACGTATTTCCCAGAGGCCAATGTGCTTGTGCCATTAAAAAGTGTCGCTAAAGGCAGCAATACTCCCGTTTCAAAATTTGTAGAAATTAAAATTGAACCTCGATCATAATATATGGGATATATTTCAGAAAAAGATAACTTTCTAGAAGCGATCAGTGATTTCGCTCAAGCGTTATTTGAAGCTGAAACTATTAACGATATCGTTTGGGCGGTAACCAACCAAGCGATATCAAAACTTAATTATGAAGATTGTATCATTTATCTCTACGACAAAGAAAAAGGTCTACTTGTTCAACAAGCTGCATTTGGAAGTAAACAAAATGAAGGAGAAATCACAAATCCGATATACATTGAGCCAGGACGAGGAATTGTTGGCACAGTGTTCAGTAGAGGAAAACCTGAAATTATTCGTGACACGCGAGAAGATGCAAGGTATATTGTCGATGACGACTATAGATTGTCAGAAATTACCGTACCCATTATTTACAAAGATCGAGTAATAGGAATCATTGACTCTGAGCATTCACAGCTCGGTTTCTTTGACGAAAAGGATCTTAAAATTTTATCTGCTATTGCTTCAATGGCATCCATTAAAATTGCTGAAACAGAAACGAAAGCAGTTTTAAGAGAGCATAAAGATAATCTAGAGAGTATCGTTAAAAAGAAAACTGCCGAGTTAGAAGAAAAAAACAAGGTGCAGAAGATCATCTTAAAAGAACTTCAGCATAGGGTAAAAAACAACTTACAGTTAATCTCTAGTCTTATCCAGATAAAGCTGAATAACTCTATTGATGAAGTTGAGAAAAAAACCTTATTCGAAGTAAAAAGTAGAATAAATTCGTTTGCCTTGGTTCATGAAAAAATGTTCCGTTCTAAGGATAGTCTAGAGGCCGAAATAGATAGCTTTATTATTGAATTAGCTGAAAACATACTTCATTCCTATGGAAAGTCTGATTCTATAGAAATTGAATATGATATCTATCCGTTTAAAGTTGATTTAGACATTGCGATTCCTTTAAGCTTAATAACTAACGAGTTAATCACTAACTCAATTAAACATGCTTTCCCGTATGGTGAAAAGGGTAAAATTTATCTAAAAATAAGCTCTTGTGATGAGCATTTACGATATGAGTATTGGAACTCAGGAAAGAACTTTAAACCGAACGAATTTCCAGATAGCAACACAGGAATTGCGATTATTAATTCATTGATTGAGCAAGTAGCACTTGAAAGATTTGACTCCAATGAAAAGTATTTTTTCAAGGTTAAAATTTAATACCTGCTAAGCATATATCATCCAACTGATCCGTAGTTCCCATCCATTCTTCTAAAGACCTATGAATTAAGACTTCTTGTTGTGACATAGACTCTCTTTTCGAACTCTCTAAATCTAGCTTAAGCTGCTTTGCTTTGTATTTTTTCCCGTTCTCCCCACCAAATTGATCCTGATAACCATCTGAGAATAGATAAACACGGTCACCAGCCTCCACTTTACAATCAAACTGATTAAAATTTGATTGATAGGCATAATTACCTATTGGCTGTTTATCACCTTTGATTACCTCAATTTTGCTCGAATTATGACGCAATAACCATAAAGGATTGTTCGCGCCCGCGAAAGAGAGCTGATTGCCCTTTATTTTACATAGTGCTATGTCCATTCCATCTTGCACACCTGAGTTGCTTTCAGTTAATTTTGCTACGACCAATTCACGGGTTTTATCTAAAATCTTACAGGGTTCATTACAGCCAAACTCCCGAACTGCACTATCTAAAGCAGTGCTGCACACAACGCTTACCATTGCACCTGGAACCCCATGCCCAGTGCAGTCTGCGACAGCAAAATACTTCGCCCCATCTCTTTCGAGAAACCAATAAAAATCGCCGCTAACAACATCTTTTGGCCTGAAGTAGATAAATGCTTCTGAAAACTTCGATGCCACAAGTTCTTCTGAGGGTAAAATTGCATCTTGTAATCTTTTTGCATAAACGATTGAGTCAGTGATTTCTCTGTTCTTGAGTTCGACTTCATCTTTCTGAGCTCTTATCAATGCTTCTGAACGTTTCTTATTTCTAAAGTTTTTATATGCAATGAAGAATAACAAGAGTGCTAGACCTAACCCTAATCCCATGCTTATTATTATCAGTCTTGAAAAAGCTTCCTTTTCCGCTTGAATCTCCTTTTCTTGTTCTTCCTTTATCAGCCTCGCCTTTTCTTGCTCTAATGTAAGCAAGCTATCATGTCTTAGTTTTTGGTTGTACATGTTCTCATGATTGAGTCGAATCAATTCCTCTCTTTTATCGAGACTAAACAATTCGTCATTTAGCTCATGATACAAATTACTGTACTGTAACGCTTTAGAATATTGTCTTTGAACTTCGTACAACTTCCACAATTGCTCAGCCACCCTCACTTCTAAACTTTTGTTTTTTTGTTTCAAACTTAGCTCGTGACTTTCTATTAAGAGATCCTCAGCACGCTGATAGTCACCAAGTTTAATCAATGCCTTGCCAATATTTATCTTACTCTCAACAATACCTGATTCCGGTTGATTGCTAGCTATTTCTCTTTTGCTTAAACCTAGTTCAAAGTAGTAAAGTGATGAATCGTATTGTTCAAATTGGTAAAAGAGCGTTCCCAAATTATTATAGGTCTGCCCTATTCCAGTTGTATCTTGAAGTACCCTTCTTTTCCTTAAACATACACTATGAAAGTAATAGGATGAATCAAAATTATTTAGTTCAGTATACGCTAAACCTACATTGTTATACAAATGAGCGTAATTCTTTCCTGACACTTCGGAAGCCTCTGCGATAAGGGCTACGGCGTTTAAGAAACTATTTTTTGACTTTTCAAACTCTTTATTTTCAAGGTAAATAATTCCCTTGATGTTTTCGATTATTAAAACGGTATCCTTAGACAATGTATAACTATACTTACTTGCTCGATTAAAATTATCAACTGCTGCTACGCCATTTCCCGTTGCATAGTGCAAGGTACCCAACATATAATGCACCTGCGCACCATATTTCGGATTATCCATACCCCTAGAGTAATCGGCTGCGGCGTTTAAATTCTGAAAACACTTCTCCTGGCCCTCTGGGGTATAATAGAACTTAGCAAGTTCAATATGGGCATTGAACTTGTCAACATTTTTGGAAGACGTGGAAATAATTATAGACTGTAAAGAATCAATATTCACCTCTGCTCGGCCCCATAAAGTATAGGTAAGTATGGATAGAAAGACTAAAAACTTCTTCAACACAACTTATGGTGGGGTTAGGTTATTGTTCCTTCTACATATTCCTTCTGTACTGGCCACCTACTTCAAATAAAGCATCAGTTATTTGTCCTAATGAACATACTTTAGCTGCTTCCATTAGTTCTTCGAATATATTTTTATTCTGAATTGCTGCCTTCTGAATTGTAGTCAAGGCCTCTTTAGATTTCTCCTCTTTCGCCTTGTGTAGGTTACCCAACATTTCAATTTGGTACTGCTTTTCAGATTCTTCTGCACGAATAACTTCTGCAGGAACAATAGTTGGAGAACCTTTAGAACTTAAGAAAGTATTCACACCAATAATTGGGAATTCACCGGTATGCTTTAGTGTTTCGTAGTAAAGTGATTCCTCTTGAATTTTTGAACGTTGATACATAGTTTCCATTGCACCTAAAACACCACCCCTTTCGGTAATTCTGTCAAACTCGGTAAGAACTGCTTCTTCAACCAAATCCGTTAACTCTTCAATAATGAACGACCCTTGAATTGGATTTTCATTTTTAGCTAACCCTAATTCACGGTTAATGATTAACTGAATTGCCATAGCTCTACGCACCGACTCTTCGGTTGGCGTTGTAATAGCTTCATCGTAGGCGTTTGTATGTAATGAGTTACAGTTATCGTAAATCGCATACAAAGCCTGAAGAGTAGTCCTAATATCATTGAAATCAATCTCTTGTGCGTGTAATGAACGACCAGATGTTTGAATATGATATTTTAACATCTGTGCACGTGCATTCGCTCCATATTTTTTAGCCAATGCTTTTGACCAAACACGTCTTGCAACACGACCTATCACTGCATACTCTGGATCAATACCATTAGAGAAAAAGAACGATAAATTCGGTCCAAATTTATTGATATCCATTCCTCGTGAAAGGTAATACTCTACGTAAGTAAATCCATTTGCTAGCGTAAATGCCAACTGCGAAATTGGATTAGCACCAGCTTCTGCAATGTGGTACCCTGAAATTGAAACTGAATAGAAATTTCGAACTCCATTATTGATGAAATACTCTTGCACATCACCCATTAATCTTAGTGCAAATTCAGTTGAGAAGATACACGTATTTTGTGCCTGATCTTCTTTTAAAATATCCGCTTGCACTGTTCCTCTCACCTTCGTTAAGGTCTCTGCTTTAATTTTAGCATAAACATCCGCAGGTAATACTTGATCTCCAGTAAGACCTAAAAGCATTAAGCCCAGGCCATCGTTCCCTTCCGGAAGATCACCTTGATAAGCAGGTCGCTTTAATCCTTTGTCATCATACAATTCCTTGTATTTAGCTTCAACTTCTGATTCAAGCTCATTTTCTTTAATATATATCTCGCATTCCTGATCTATTGCCGCATTCATAAAGAAACCTAACAACATCGGCGCAGGTCCGTTAATGGTCATTGAAACGGAAGTTTTAGGATCAGACAAACGGAATCCAGAATACAACTTCTTAGCATCGTCTAAACAACAGATCGAGACCCCTGAGTTACCAATTTTACCATAAATATCAGGACGTAAATCAGGATCATTGCCGTAAAGCGTAACGGAATCGAACGCCGTTGATAAACGTTTTGCAGGCATTCCTAGAGAAACATAATGGAACCTTCTATTCGTTCTTTCAGGCCCGCCTTCACCAGCAAACATTCGCGTAGGATCCTCCCCTTCACGTTTAAAAGGGAATAAACCAGCAGTGTATGGGAATTCTCCAGGAACATTCTCCTGCAATGACCATCTCAACACATCGCCCCATCCATTGTATTTAGGTAAAGCTACCTTAGGAATTTGAAGGTGTGATAATGATTCACTGTGCGTTTGAATCGATAGTTCCTTATCACGAACCTTGAATTTATAAACAGGTTCTTTGTAGCGTTTTACTTTATCTTGCCAACCTTCTATAATCACCCAATTCTTAGGATCTAGTTCAAGTTTTACTTTTTCAAAAGATTCTTGTAACCCTTTTATCAATCTATCTTTATCTTCAATATCAGATTCCTGCAATGTCTTTATTGATGAGTCCAGGCCGAATAACTTATCGGCTACTATAACTTGTTCATCAACCCATTTATCATAAGCTCTGTTATTCTCCGAAATCTCAGACAAATAACGCGTTCTAGCCGGTGGAATAACGAAGATCTTCTCAGACATCTCCTCAGTGATCTCAAATGCAGACTTAAGGTCTGCACCAGTTTTATCAGCTACTTTATCCATGATCGCCTTGTAAAGCGAGTTCATTCCAGGATCATTGAATTGTGATGCTATTGTACCATATACAGGCATTTCATCCATTGGAGTATCCCAAAGATTATTATTACGCATGTACTGTTTTTTTACATCGCGTATTGCATCTAAAGCTCCACGTTTATCGAATTTATTCAACGCTACTAAATCAGCAAAATCAAGCATGTCAATTTTCTCAAGTTGAGTAGCCGCACCAAATTCAGGAGTCATCACGTATAAAGACACATCCGAATGGTCCATAATTTCAGTATCAGATTGACCGATACCTGAAGTTTCTAGAATTATCAGATCAAACTTCGCTGCTTTTAAAATTTCTAACGCTTCAGATACGTGTTTTGAAAGCGCCAAATTTGACTGTCTTGTTGCTAACGACCTCATGTAAACCCTTGAATTCTTAATGGCATTCATTCGGATTCTATCTCCCAATAACGCGCCACCCGTCTTTCTTTTAGAAGGATCTACAGAGACAATTGCTATTTCCTTTTCAGGGAAATCAATTAAAAATCTTCTCACTAACTCATCAACCAATGATGACTTTCCAGCACCACCCGTTCCAGTTATACCAAGAATAGGTGTATCAACTTTCGCTGCCATTTCATGGACTTTATCCAATTCCGACTTACTCTCTTCTGGAAAGTTCTCAGCAGCAGAAATCAAACGAGCAATATCAACAGGGCTCTTAGACTCTAAATGTCCAACCTCTCCATTAAGGTTTTGGCCAGTAGGGAAATCAGATTTTTCAACCAAATCATTGATCATTCCTTGAAGCCCCATTGCTCTTCCATCATCTGGATGATAAATACGAGTAATGCCATAAGCCTGTAACTCCTCTATCTCGGAAGGAAGTATTGTTCCTCCACCTCCAGCAAATATTTTAATATGACTGGCGCCTTTTTCATTTAGCAAATCATACATATACTTTAAATATTCCGTATGTCCACCTTGATAAGACGTCATGGCTATTGCCTGAGCATCTTCTTGAATAGCACAATTCACGACTTCCTCTACAGAACGATCATGTCCTAGGTGAATTACCTCACATCCTGTGGACTGGATAATTCTTCGCATGATATTAATTGCCGCATCATGTCCGTCAAATAACGAAGCTGCTGTTACAATTCTTACTTTATTTTTTGGCTTATAAGGCTCGATTTTCTCCATGTATTGGTTGAATTTAGGAAGTTCAAATATAAGGAAAATAGCCTCATTTTGGTACGGTAATTGCGCGTTTTCGACCAAAATGATCGCAAATGAAAAAGTTTATAAAATTGGCATTTACAGCCGGTATAGGGCTAATGATGTTAGGTTCCTGTGCAAAAACGGTTAACGGGACTTGGGCGAGATATGAAGAACGGGGTTGTAAACCGACTTGGGTGAGTTACAATAGTGATAATAGAAGTCGAAAAAATCTAGAAGCGCTCCTTAAGGCAGATGGAATTATTCCATTGAAGATTAGAATCTCCGGTGAAAGAAACCTAAACTGTAATACATGTTTCTGCGAAACAGGTAAGGTTTATCGTGTAAAAGTGGATGAATCCCAGTTAGGACTGATGTTCTATTATGGATTTGAAAGTGATTAAATCAACCCTACTTTACAATTCTTTTTAAGGCCATAATATACCCCAAATGTAATCCTTGATGCACATTGCTAAAGTTGATGCATTCTTCTAAGCTATTCAAGTCATAGTTATATGAGGTTGAATAAGGAATATTTTCACCAAAGAAATCATCTTTTTGCAAATCCGCCTCAAGCTCTTCCACTTGATTTAGTAGTTGTTCTGTAGTGAACTCAAATTCGCTTTGATCTATTGGAGATTCTGGTTTTGAGTCTTTACGGTATTTATTTATAAACTCTTTCTCAAGTCCACTTTTTTGAGAGTTTAGCTGATACACCAATCCGCGATGAGTCTGCACCATATGGCCTAAGTGCCACGCAATATTCCCTGTAAATCCCTCAGGAATAGTATTGATTTGCTCAAGCGATAGTTCTTTAATAACAGAAATCGTGTTTTCTCTAGTTGCACGAAGCACTTTAATTTCTTCTTCAAATTTCATACTCAACGTTTTAGTTCCCAATTACAAATACACAAGGTGTTTTGTCAAATTTAAATGGTTTTGATTTCCAATCGGATATTCTTTTGGTTTGAATTTTTTCTTTTGGTCCAGTGATATCGTAAGCAATACATAGTTTATGTTCACCATTTCCTAGCCTCAAAAAGTCCTTAAAAATTAATTCATTTCGGTAAGGTGTCTCAATAAATATTTGAGCATAACCGAGTTTCGAAACTTGATTAGATACTGATTTTATTTGATTTCCGCGTTCAGGATCTTTCTTTGGCAAATAACCGTGAAAGGTAAATCCATTTGCATTCATTCCACTAGCAGCTAAGGCAAGAAATATAGAGCTAGGACCAATCAAAGGGATTACATCGACTCCAATCTTGTGAGCATTTGCCACAATTTTAGCGCCTGGATCGGCTATTCCAGCATACCCAGACTCTGACATTAACCCAACATCAACACCATTTTTTAGCTGATCGATAACAGAAGCTTCAAATGAATAATCGTCATGTTTGTTTTGCTCGAAGAATAGCGTATCATCAATTGGAAATTCACGGTCCATTTTTCTTAAAAACTGTCGTGATGTTTTCAATTTCTCTACAACAAAACACCTTAGCTCTTTAACAATGGTTGTATTGTAATCTGGAAGCACATTATTCAGCGATGCTTCGCTAATTCCAATTGGAACTATATAAAGTTTACCCTTAGCCATTTACTCGCTCCAAAAATGCATCAACAGCAATATCAAGCATATTGTAAACGTTTTGAAAACCTTCATCTCCCCCATAATAAGGATCCGGCACCTCCAGGTTTTGTCCGGGATTGGACTCATTCAACATCATTTTCACCTTTTGAACATCATCTTCGTCCCTAGCCAAGCTCAAAATGTTGTTATAATTGGATTTGTCCATAGCAAAAATCACATCGAATCGGTCGAAATCTTGAACTACAAACTGACGCGCTCTTAGATCGTCTATTGGAACGTTATTATCAATTCCTGTTCTTCTCATTCTTCTATCTGGAGCCTCACCAACATGATATGCTGCTGTACCTGCTGAATCCACCTTCATATCCAACCCTCTGTCCTGAATCTTTTTTCTTAAGATTCCATCTGCCATTGGTGAGCGACAAATATTCCCAAGACAAACCATTAATACTTTCATAGTAAATAAAAATCCCCCGCTAAAAGCGAGGGATTGTATTAGTTAACGTTTAATTTCTTTTCTAAATCTTCGAGATAACCTCTGAACTGTTTATCTGTTTCTGCTAAGTTATTTACCGTTCTACAAGCATGCAATACAGTCGCATGGTCTTTTCCACCACATTGTGCACCAATACTAGCAAGAGACCATTTCGTCATCTTCTTAGCAAAATACATTGCAATTTGACGTGCTTGTACCACTTCACGCTTACGAGTTTTAGACTTGAGTAACTCAATAGGTAAGTTGAAATAATCACAAACAATCTTATGGATGTAATCCATTGAAACTTCTCTAGCTGTATTCTTGACAAACTTGTCAATCATTTTCTTAGCTAACTCAATTGTAATAGACTTCTTGTTCAAAGATGCTTGTGCTATAAGCGAAGTTAAAGCACCTTCCATCTCACGAATATTCGTATTAATACTGTAAGCTAAGTACTCAATAACATCTCTTGGTAAATCAACTCCGTTTCCGTAAATCTTCTTCTCAAGAATAGCAATTCTAGTCTCTAGATCTGGCGCTTGTACATCGGCAGAAAGTCCCCATTTAAAACGAGACAATAAACGCTGTTCAATTCCTTTCATCTCTACTGGCGCCTTATCAGCAGTTAATACAAGCTGACGTCCAGACTGGTGCAGATGATTGAATATATGGAAGAAAGCATCTTGCGTCTTCTCTTTTCCAGCAAAGAATTGTACATCATCAATAATTAAGACATCCATAAGCTTGTAAAAGTTAATGAAGTCATTTGTCGTATTGTTCTTTATAGAATCAATGAACTGACGTGTAAAAGTCTCTGCCTGCGTATATAATACTGTCTTATTCGGAAATTGATTTTTTATACCAATTCCAATAGCATGAGCCAGGTGAGTTTTACCTAATCCTACTCCTCCATAAATTAATAATGGATTAAAAGCTGTTCCACCAGGTTTGTTCGAAACAGCAAAAGCAGCTGAACGAGCAAGCCTATTGCAATCCCCTTCAATGAAATTGTCGAAAGAATATATTGGATTCAGGTTTGAATCAACATTTACTTTCTTTAATCCTGGAATTACAAATGGGTTTCGAATTGGATTATCTCCTAATGGCATATTAAGAGGTGTATTCGAAACATTTTTTTTGCCTGAAGTTGGTAGATTAACAGTGTAAGGACGCTTCGACTTATCTGAGCTTCTGTCCATTACTATTGAATACTCTAACTTAGCTTCAGGACCAATTTCTTTCTTGATTACTTTCTTTAATAAGTCAATATAGTGCTCTTCAAGCCACTCATAAAAAAAGTGTGATGGAACCTGGATAGTTAAAACTTTGCCTTTAAGCTTTAGGGGAACGATTGGCTCAAACCATGTCTTGAAACTTTGAAGGGTAATGTTATCTTTAATAACTTTTAAGCAGTCCGTCCAAATCGTTTCATGGTTTTTTGAATTCTTCATTCAGGCAAAGGTTAAAAAGATTTAAATAATGGTGTTTACTATATCTATCAAAGTAGAGGGCAAATATTGACATAAAAAAGTTAAGAAAAAAATCTTTTTGCTATTGTTTTTTTAAAAAAAAATACATCTAGAAAAAGGCAAAAAATTCGCCTCAAAAAACTCTTCTCTTTAGAAAAAAAAGTTATTTTGCTCACTTACAAAAATAAGAAAAAAAATGTATACCCACAACATTAAAACCCGCATTAGGTATGGGGAAACAGATAAAATGGGTTATTGTTATTATGGCAACTATGCCCAATTTTTTGAAATGGGAAGAGTTGAATTATTGAGAAGCTTAGGAGTCTCTTATAAGGAATTGGAAGACCAAGGAATAATGTTACCCGTATCTAAACTTAATGTTAACTACTTGAGGCCAGTTTTTTACGATGAAGAAATTACGATCACGACAAAAATTGCAAAATTACCTACAGCAAAAATTATATTCGATTACGAAATAAAAAATGAGAAAGGAGTTGTCACTACAACTGGAGAAACAACATTAGTTTTTATAAGGTCTACCGATATGCGTCCGACTCAGCCTCCTAAAAGTATAATAGAAGAACTAAGCAAGCATTTTTGAAACTATTGCTCTTGACATTGATACTGAAAATTCTCTAAATCAGTAGTTTGCTTCTCATTTTCGTAAGCATTCTCAATAGTGAAATCTTCGCCAGTATTTGTTTTGATGCACTCTTGGGACCAAGGACGACCATCATCGTCTAAAATAAATCTACCAGTATATGTATTCACTTGCTCTTCTTCTCCATTAACCGTTTGAATGATTATCGTCTCATCGTAAGAATAAGAACACGTCATACAACGTTCACAGCTAACAGAAGCAAAACCAAGAAAAAGTGAACTAATTAAAATATATTTAGACATAGGACTGTTTTGATGTGCTAAAGTTAATATATAAACACATGGAAAAAAAAATTATTGTAACGGGGGATGGATCTAAAACCATTTACCTACCCGATCTTGATGAAACTTATCACTCTAGACATGGAGCTGTTCAGGAGTCTCAGCATGTTTTTATCGATTCTGGACTCGAACTATATAAAAACAAAAACTCTGTTAAAATATTTGAATTAGGCTTTGGCACAGGGCTAAATTGTCTCTTAACACATACATGGTCTGCAAAAAGAGATATAAAAATTGAATATACTTCAATAGAAAAATACCCTGTAAAAGAGGAAGATTTAAAAACACTTTATGCTGAGTACGACCAAAATGACATTTTAAACATCCTTCACAAATCAAATTGGGAGGAAGAAGTAGAGCTTAACAACAATTTTACCCTTCTTAAATTAGAAGGAGACATCTCCGAGCTAAAATGTGAAGCTGAACAATTTGATTTAGTTTATTATGATGCTTTCGGTCCAAACACCCAACCCGAACTTTGGACAATTAAGACCTTAGAAGTCATACACGAGATCATGAAGCCTAAAGGCGTATTAGTTACTTATTGTGCTCAAGGGCAGTTTAAAAGAAATCTAAAAGAACTAAACTTTGAATTGGAATCAATACCAGGCCCACCAGGCAAAAGAGAAATGACAAGAGCAATCAAAAGGTGTTGATTACTTTTTAAAAAACAATGATCTCGGAACACAAAACTCTCTAATTTTAACCATAACAAATATTGGACATGGGCGACATATTCACACTTTCGAACATAATGACACTCCTAATGCTAGTAATGCTTCAAGCTGTCTTAGGATTCGATAACCTTCTCTACATTTCACTTGAATCAAAAAAAGTTGAAAAAGAAAAACAAAAAAGAGTTCGAGTTCTTGGTATCGGAATAGCAATTGTATTAAGGATTGTTCTACTCTTTGTTCTTGTAAGCCTAATTGACCTCTTCCAAGATGTATTATTCGAGTTGAACATTGGCGAGTTCATGAAATCAAAGTTTAACGGACATAGCCTTATCGTTTTAGCGGGAGGTGGATTCATCGTTTATACTGCTATGAAAGAAATATGGCATATGATTTCTCACGAAACATTAGATGAAGAAAAGGGAGCAAAAAAAAAGAAATCAGCCAATGCCGTTATAGCTATGATCGTTGTTATGAACCTAGTATTTTCTTTTGATTCCATTTTAAGCGCAATGGCCTTGACGAATGAAATCGGTGAACAAACAACAGAACTAACGTTAATGTCCATAGCAATTGTAATCAGCGGGTTATTAATGATTCTTCTCGCAAATAAAGTAGCGGACTTTCTACAAAAGAATCGAATGTTCGAAGTACTCGGGCTTTTTGTGTTATTTATTGTGGGAATCATGCTTCTCACTGAGGGAGGGCATTTAGCTCACATACACTTCTTTGACAATCCAATAACACCGATGAGCAAGACAACATTCTATTTCGTAATTGTAGTGCTGGTTATAGTAGATATCGTACAATCTCGTTACCAGAAAAAAATTATTCAAATCGAGGAGGCAGAAGAGATGAACCGCAATGAGAATGATACTTCAAACCATTTATAATTACGCATGAGTCAGGAAATTTTAGCAAGAATTAAAAGTTTATCGAAAAAACTAAACGAGCATAATCACAAGTATTATGTTTTAAGCCAACCTACTATTTCAGATTACGATTTTGATCAATTATTAAAAGAACTTGAAAAATTAGAAAAGGAATATCCTCAGTACGCAGATAGTAATAGTCCTACTAAACGTGTTGGAGGCGACATAACTAAGAAGTTCAATACTATTGAGCACCGGTTCCCCATGCTTTCATTATCCAACACATACTCGAAAGAAGAAGTTGATGAATGGATCAATAGACTGAAGAAATCAACAGATAAAGAGCTTGAATATGTCTGCGAATTGAAATATGATGGTGTTGCTATAGGAATACGCTATCAAAATGGAGAACTTATCCAAGCTGTTACTCGAGGAGACGGGACCAAGGGTGAAGAAGTGACAGCAAATGTGCGAACAATTCGAACAATACCTTTAAAAGTAGATGGAAAGAACCTTCCAGAAGATTTCGAAATTAGAGGCGAGATTTTCTTTCCCTTAGCTAACTTTCAAAAACTAAACGAAGAAAAAGAAAGGCTAGGAGAACCACTATATGCAAACCCTAGAAACACCGCCTCAGGAACTTTAAAGCTACAGGATTCAAAAGTAGTTGCTGAGCGTAAATTAGACTGTTATTTATATGGTATTTATAGTAACAATTTAAACTTCAGTACACACAGTGAAGCTGTTGAAGGAGCTCATACATGGGGCTTTAAAACCCCCTCCAAGAACAAACGAATGATTTCTACGGTAAAATCAGCGGATGAAATAATGGCTTTTATAGATTATTGGGACAAAGAAAGAGCAAATCTCCCCTTTGAAATTGATGGCATCGTTATCAAGGTGAATAACTATGAACTACAGAATCAGCTGGGCTTTACAGCAAAGAGCCCACGCTGGGCAATTGCTTATAAATTCAAAGCAGAACAAGTTCAAACAATTCTTGAAGAGGTAACTTATCAGGTGGGTAGAACGGGAGCAGTTACTCCTGTTGCTAACTTAAAACCAGTACTTTTAGCCGGTACTACAGTAAAAAGAGCATCCCTTCATAATCAAGATCAAATTGAAAAACTTGGACTTCATCTTGGTGATCATGTAATGGTCGAAAAAGGAGGTGAAATCATTCCTAAGATAGTCGGTGTTAACCTTGAAAAAAGAAAAGCCGATGCAGAAAAAGTTGTATTCATTGAACATTGCCCAGATTGCAACGAACCCCTGAGCAGAATTGAAGGTGAAGCACAACATTACTGCACCAACTACACGGCTTGCCCGCCCCAAGTAAAAGGTAGAATAGAACATTTTATCTCTCGAAAAGCAATGGACATAGATGGAATGGGGCCTGAAACAATAGACCTTTTCTTCAAGGAAGGCCTTATCAAAAATTACGCAGACCTGTACGATCTTAACTTCGATCAAATTGTAGACCTTGAAAGAATAGCTGATAAATCCGCAAATAATATCATCCAATCTATTAGATCTAGTAAAACTCAACCCTTTCACTCGGTTTTATTCGCTCTCGGAATTCGTCATGTGGGAGAAACAGTTGCAAAAACCTTGGCAAAACACTTCAAAGACATAGACAATTTAATGAATGCCAATGAAGAAGAACTGGTAGCTGTGAACGAAATAGGACAAAAAATAGCGGAAAGTATACTAGAGTTCTTCACTTCAGGCGCAAATAAAACAGCTATAGAGAAGTTAAGAGTAAGCGGTCTTATTTTTGAAGCTGAAGAAACAGTGCAAGCCTCGTCGAATTTGGAGGGAAAGTCATTTGTGGTTTCAGGTGTTTTTGCGTCAGTATCTAGAAACGAATTAAAAAGTCTAATAGAAACAAACGGTGGCAAGAATGTTTCAAGTGTTTCTTCAAAAACAGATTACCTTGTGGCAGGAGATAAAATGGGACCGGCTAAATTGGCCAAAGCGGAAAAATTGGGTGTACAAATAATATCTGAAGAAGAATTTCTGAAATTGATTAATTCATAAACGTGAAAGAAAAAATTGTTAGCTTTTTCCTGGCCAAAAAACTAAAACGAAGAACCAATAGCACAGCTAAAACTATTGGAGTTCAAGAGGTAAGACATATTCTTCTTGTTACCGAAGAACTTCGTCCTGAACTAATGAAATATGCATCAATAGAATTTGGCAATGCAGAAATTGCGTTAGTATGCAAAGGCCAAAACAAGGCCAAAGAGAGCACTCCAAAAAACGTTTATGTTTTGAATGCTTCAGACTTCGGGATGAATGGAAGTTTAAAGAGTGAAGAAGTGATCAATTTGGTTCAGCGAAGATTTGATATCATCATCGATTTAAGTAGTAGTGATATAATTCTTGACTACATTATTTCAAAAATTAACACAAAACTCATTATTGGTTCTGCCTCAGATGAAAATGAAAAGAAAATTCATGATATTTTCGTGCCCCATCTTGGAAATGACGAAACATTTATAACCCAAGCGAAGGAAACACTTAACTTAATATCAAATTAAACCGAATGAATAAATTCAGAGGATTAGGAGTGGCGATGGTCACACCGTTTAAGGAAGATAAATCAATAGATGAGGCTGCGCTGAGAAAACTAACAAATTTCTTGATCGATAATGGTGTGCATTACCTGGTAGTTCAAGGAACTACGGGCGAATCTCCAACACTAGACAACAAGGAAAAACAGCAAACTTTAGACATTGTAGCAGATGAAAATAAAGGAAGACTACCCATTGTTTTTGGAATCGGCGGAAACAATACCAAGGTTGTTTGTGATGCTTTTTCAAAATTTGATTTAACCAAAGTGGATGCAATACTATCCGCATCACCTTATTACAATAAACCGACCCAAGAAGGTATTTATCAGCACTACGCGGCTATGTCAAAGGCTAGTCCTAAACCTATAATCCTCTACAATGTGCCTGGCAGAACATCTTCAAATCTAACGGCAGAAACTACCTTGCGGCTAGCAAATGATTTTGACAATATTATTGGCGTTAAAGAAGCTTCAGGAAATATGGAGCAAATCACGAAAATCATAAAGGACAAACCGAAAGATTTTTTAGTAACCTCTGGGGATGATCCTATTGCAATGCCATTAATTGCCTCTGGGTGCGATGGCGTTATCTCGGTCATTGGCAATGGATTTCCCAAAGAATTCTCCAACATGGTTAATGCAGGTCTTGAAAACAACCATGAGTTAGCCTTGAAATATCACTTCTTAACATTTGATATGATACCATTACTATTTGCTGAAGGAAACCCTGCAGGCATTAAGGAAGTCCTGAAATTTAAAGGCATTTGTGAGAACCATGTTAGACTTCCACTTGTTCCTGTATCTAATGAACTGGCAAACAAAATAATTGCGGAATCTGGTAACATTGCAGGTAACGAGGCGTAGAAAACATTAAAATATTTAGTTTATATTTGTTCAACATCATTAACCATTATAAAGGAGATGAATACAAAGACAATTAGCAAAAGCATATTAGCCCTCGGACTTGTTGGGTTAGTATCGTGCGGCGGTGAAGATCTTAATACGGACGAGAATAAAATCATCGCTACTGATACAACTACAGAGGAGATCGTTGAGATCTTTGAAGAGACAACAGATTATGGTGTACCTACACCAAATGAATTCTTCGAAGTCATTAAGCTTCAAGGAGGCGAAATGCAAGGTGGTCTAGTTAATCCATTAGAGAACCAAGAAAACTACATCACTCAGGTAGATAAAGCGTTAAACTTTGGTATTTATTCTGCTGACCTTGCATACATGAGTTGCTTCGGAATTGGAACCGAATTCCTAAAGTACTTTAAAGCTATTGAAGATTTAGGGACAGATATCGGTATTTCTGGTGCTTTCGATGAAGACTTAATGGATAGAATAGAAAATAATGAAGGTGATACTGATTCACTCTTTGCTATTTCTAATCAATCATACTACGATAGCTATTTATACTTGGAAGAAAATGAACTAGGAGTTGAATTATCCTTGATCATGGCTTCAGGTTACATTGAAAGTTTATATATTGTTTGTAACGTTGCTGGCGAGTACAATGCCGAGGATCCAATTATTGAAAAGATTGGTGATCAAAAAATAGTACTTGAAAATCTCCTTGATTTTATTGCTACTTATGCTGACGATCAAGATGTAGCTAATATCTATGGTGACTTAGCCGATTTAGACGATGTATTCACCAATAACATGGACTTTGAAGAGTCTGGCTCGAATGTTGATACTGAAGATGACGTATTGATGGTTACAGGTGGTGGCTCATTTGTAATGAACGAAAAAACGCTAACCGAAGTCACTAAAAAGGTAACCGAATTAAGAAACAACATAACCAATAAATAATAGAGGTATGAGAAAGGCAATTATAATAGGAACATTAATTTTTGGCGCGGTTGTATTTCAAGCGTATGCGCAATGTAAAAAAGTACACTACTTCTGTACATCACAATTCTCAAAAGAAGAGCAGGCAGATTATTACGAATTAAATAATCAATCGAAAAGTATTGTTTTCAACAAGGCAGATGACAAGGAAGAAAAAGATAATAAGTATGAAATGAGTTTCATTGCATACTCAAGCTTCAATTATCGTATTTCTGTTTGCACTGATATTGTGGAAGGAGCATCGGATAAAGTTACTTTCCAGTTAAAACAAGATGATATTGTTCGTGCTAAGAAAGCAGACGGAAGCACTGTTATTAAAAGAGACAAAGTTGTAATATTTGATAGTGCTGATAGCGAAGACGGTCCGTTGGTTAAATTCAAAACAGATAAAACAAGAAAGATGTACTTATCTGTGGACATTCCTTCAGATGGAGAATCTAAAAACAAAAAATTACAACAATCGGACAACGTTTGTGTGGGAGTCTTAATTGAACATAAGAAAAGTTCAAAAGCTGGATTCTAAATAGAATACTCTAAATTTGTAACCCTGACTGCATAGCACGTCAGGGTTTTTTATTTTTAAAAGGATGAATCAAGAAAGTGCAAATCAAATTTTCGAATTAATAACCAATGCTGAAAACATTGTTATCGTTGCTCATAAAGCTCCTGATGGTGACAGTATTGGATCTAGTTTAGCATTATACCACTTTCTAAGCGCCTTAAGTATAGACTCTACTGTTTGCCACCCAGATAAAGCACCCGACTTTTTAGAATGGATGCCAGGGTTTTCTGACATCCACACGCATGAAGAGTCTTCCGCTGATGTTGAGAATCATCTTAACCGAGCTGACCTACTTATTTGTCTTGATTTCAACTCCCCTACCCGAGTTGGAAAAATGGAAAACCTTCTGCGAAACTTTGAGGGAAAGAAAGTAATGATTGATCATCATCTTAATCCTGACCTTGAATTCTTTGACGCTTACATTTCAGAACCTCCTGTTTGTTCAACTGCTCAATTAATCTTTGAATTTATTGAAAGTCAGGACAAACTAGAGAGTTTAAACCTAGATTGTGCGGCTTGTATTTACACAGGAATAATGACTGATACGGGATCTTTCAGGTTTTCGTCTGTTACGAGTAAAACACACAGAATTGGCGCTCACCTTCTGGAAATAGGCTTGGATCAAAGCAAGATTCATGAACGTGTTTTTGATCAAACAACTGAGGATCAAATAAAACTTACGAGTTATACTTTATTAGAAAAACTCGTTATTAAAAAGGACTTGGAAGTGGCTTATATCTCCTTAACGCAAGAAGAACTTGCAAAATTCGATGCAAAAAAAGGAGACACAGAAGGGTTAGTAAATCGAGCACTCGGAATAAAAGGAGTGAAGATGGCTGTTTTTCTCAAAGAAGATGTAGAAATTGTAAAAATCTCGTTTAGGTCAAAAGGGAAAATCCCTGTAAATCAATTGGCTCAAGAGCATTTTGAAGGTGGTGGACACTTGAACGCTGCAGGAGGAAAAGTTGTTGGAAAAATGAATTCCGCTCTTCATAAACTGGTAACAATTCTGCCTAACTTCGTTAATAAGAATAAAGCCACATTTAATGAAATTTCTTAAGTCCACTCCCCTATTCCTTATTTTACTCTTTAGTTGTGCTGAGGAGGTTCAAGAAGAGCCGGAAATTGATTTATTGGATCATTGGAATCAGGAAGTATCGAGTGATATGAATGCGACATTCGCGCAGGAAGAAAATGCAGAGATTGATGCTTTTTTAGAGCGACGACCAGATTGGAACATGACTGAAACAGGGACGGGTTTGCGCTACATGGTTTATTACAACTCAGAAAGCGGGGACTCAGCCAAAGTAGATGATATTGCCCATGTACGTTTCGAAATTTCACTTTTAGATGGAACAATCTGCTACACGAGTGAGGAAAACGGATCTGAATCATTTATGGTTGAAAAAACAGATGTAGAAAGTGGGCTACACGAGGGGATTAAGTTCATGAAGGCGGGCGACAAAGCAAAATTCATACTACCAAGCCATATGGCACATGGGTTGATTGGTGATACTGATAAAATCCCACCTCTATCGACCGTTATTTATGATATTGAATTAATTAAAGTTGAAAAAAATGAAAGTGAAAACTCTTAGCCTACTTGCACTTTTAATCGTAGCCTCCTGTGAACTAGAAGGGGTTCAAAACTCGGGATCAAATGATTCAGACAGCTTAGGGAATCGTTTAATCGACTCAACACTAATAACAATTGAAGAGGTAGACCCTTTAATTCTGCCAGACTCTGTAAATGGAGCACCAAATGATATGGTATGGCAAGCAGAGTCAGGACTGCGCGTAGAATGGACAAAGAAAGAAAATAACCCTATTGAAGTGAATGATGTTGTAATGGTCAACTACCATGCCCGTGTCGCAGGCGGTGATGAATACGACAACAACGATAAAATTGGCAAACCTGTACCGTTAAAATCAAATATAGGTATGATGGTACCAGGCTGGGAAACTGGCTTACTAGAAATGAATATTGGTGACGAAGGTAGAATAATGATTCCCAACGCACTAGGCTATGGGGAAAATGGTTATTCCTCAATTGTTCCTCCTGAAGCAGACCTTATCGTTGATATTGAGATAGTTGAAAAAATCAAACCGATTATACTTGATGAAGGAGTAAAAGTATATATCTGGCAAAACACTACCGTGGAAGGAAAACCTACCAAGGGTCAAAAAATCACATTTGATTATTTCGCTTACACTGTTGGTGAGGAAGGAAAAATGTATGACAATTCCTACCAAAACGGAGAACCATTCACTATGATTTTTGAGAACGATAATGTTGTTGAGGGCCTTCATCAAGGCATGAGTGTTCTTTCTGCAGGCGATAATGCTTTTATAGAGATTCCTACCTCTCTAGCCTACGGAAAGGCTGGACTTCAAGATTTAGTACCCCGAAACACCAACATCGTTTATGATGTTCGCGTTATATCAATTGAATAGTTAAGACAACCCTTAGTCTTTCTTTTGTGTAATATTATTAGTATCTTGTTTTTTCAAGAGATAAACTACAGTTTTTGGACCAAAATAAACTAAAACGAAAATTTGTACAAGGCAATAAAAAAGCCTTCGGTATTATGTACGACAAGTATTGTGATGCCATGTTCAATGTTTGTTTGCGTTACACCAGAAACCATGACGAGGCAGCAGACATTCTGCAAGATGCCTTTTTAAGAGTTTATCAAAAGCGCCAATTATTCAATCTTGAGTATGAACTGGGAGCATGGATTAAAAGAATTGTAATTCACGAAGCTATAAATCATTTCAGAGCGAAGAAGATGCAGTTTGTAGATGAAGGAGAACCACACTTTGTTGAAGAAGTTGAAATTGCTGTGGACTTTGAAGAGGAAAAGCTAGATTTTAAAGATTTGATCTTGGACATTTTACGCGAAATGCCTGATGGTTACAGAACCATTTTTAACTTGTATGTATTTGAAAATCTAAAGCACCAGGAAATCGCGGAATACTTAAATGTTAGTGTTAGCACGTCTAAAACACAACTTTTTAAGGCTCGTAAAATGATTCAAGACAAGTTGGAAGAACTGAAAATTACACGAGAGAGGATAATAAATGGCTAAGATGTTCAAAAATATCGACGAGTTTACTCGCGAAGCTTACGGCCAAGAATCTACAAAAGCACCTGCACATGTCAAGGAAAACTTGACAAAAGTAATAGGTACTGGAATTGGATTAGGAACTTGGATTCTAGGTGGTCTTGGCTTAACAGGCGTTGCGGTAGCTTCTTTTCTGCTTATTAACAGTTCAAACATTGAGGAAGCTTACGGAAAAACTGATGTTTCGATTTTTTCCGCAGCCTACAATGATAACATTGCCAGTTCTGGAATTAAAACCAACTATACAGACTTAACGAATTCCCAATTGACAAATCAGACTAACGAAAACGCAGATATTTCGGTGATTCCTGAAACGACTTTAAATCAAAATCCTTCTGCTACTATAAACCCAAGCAATTCTCAAAAAGTCTCGAACTCAAATAGCAATTTAGTTCATACCTCTTCTAACTTGAATTATACAAAAACAGAAATCATTCCGAGAGGAGGAAACACCAACGGTGCAAATGAATTAGCAACTCCTAAAGTTGAAATTATTTCTCCAAATCGTTACAATGAGAACGATTTAGAAAACCAAGAGGCAGAAGAAACGAGTGTAAATGATAAGAATATATACGTTTTCGGAATTTCGCAGGATCCTAAAGTAGAAATCCCTGAACTTCCTGAATACCCTAACTATTGGTACATCACTGCAGAATCAGGACTGAACATGCATAATGCATTCTACTCGAATCCAGCTTTTGGGGACGCGGATATGTATGAGACTGGAACAAAGCAATTACTTTCTTCAGAAACGAATATTGATTTAACCTATAGAACAAAGTCATTTTTAACACTCAGTGCTGGACTAGGGTATTCTGAATTTAATGAAAACTTTAATTACACGAGTGCTTCAAATGCATTAGTAGAATATGACTATTCAGGTAAAAATAAGCTTTCTTATGCGACCTTAAGAATTGGACTAGGCACTCAAATTGACATCAATAAATTAAAGCTAGATATTTTTGCGCAAGGAAGATTTAATTCGCTACTTCGTTCTAACGGAGCGTATATTGAAGACAATAGCTTGGTGGAGTACACTCGTAATGACGATATCTTCAAAAAGTCATTCTTAAATCTATCTCTTGGAATGAGAGCGCACTACCCTATCACTAAGAATATTTATGGTACCGCTGTAGTTCAGTACACGCCTGTTTTCGGTGAAATGACTAATGATGCTCCTTTTCGCCGTAAAATGCAGTACACACATGCAGGGTTAGGATTAAGCTATTTCTTTTAGGAATCCCTACTTTTGCGACAAAGAATTCCATTGTCTGCAGAAAATCTCATACGAATTAACAAGTACCTCACAGAGGCTGGATACTGCTCAAGAAGAGCGGCTGATAAGCTTATTGATGAGGGAAGGGTTACCATAAATGATAAAGTACCTGAACTTGGAACAAAGATCTCACCGACCGACACCGTAAAAGTGGATGGAAAGTTGGTTCAGTTGAATCAGGAAAAGCCGGTTTACATAATGCTAAACAAGCCTATTGGTATTGTTTGTACCACAGATCAAAAGAGAGAAAAAGATAATATTATTGATTTCATTAACTACCCTTCTCGAATTTTCCCTATCGGCAGGCTAGATAAACCAAGCGAAGGCCTTATTCTCCTAACTAATGACGGTGATATTGTGAACAAAATTTTACGCGCTAGAAACAATCACGAAAAAGAATACATGGTTACTGTAAACAGAGATATTACCGACAAATTCTTACATAAAATGAGAAATGGCGTCCCCATTCTTGACACAATTACGCGTAAATGTAAAGTAGAAAAAGTAAGTAATCGTGTGTTTAAAATAGTGCTTACACAAGGCTTAAATCGTCAAATCCGAAGAATGTGTGAGCATCTAGATTACGAGGTAAAAAAGCTAAAACGTATTCGCATTATGAATATAAAGCTTGACCTGCCCGTTGGTCAATGGCGTGATTTAAGCCATAAAGAATTAAATGATCTTAATGCTCTCCTTGCGGATTCTTCCAAAACTATCGACTAGATTGAGTATCTTGAGATCAGTTGAAAGATTACTCAGGAATATCGCGTACTGTACAAATCACACTCCTAGTGTTGGCTGGTGAAAGTATTTTTATACTTCCCTTTGTTCTTCCTCGAATATTTCGCCCCACTTATTTATCATCTTTAGATATTAATAATACTGAAATTGGTACCTGCTTCTCAGTTTATGGAACGGTTGCTTTAATCTCTTATTTATTTGGAGGTACATTGGCAGATAAGTTTTCTGAGCGCAAACTCATGGGCACAGCATTAATTCTAACCTCTTTGGGAGGTTTTTACATTTACACAACACCGAATTATACGGGCTTACTTTTTCTATATGGTTACTGGGGATTTACCAGCATCTTCATGTTTTGGGCAGCCATGCTAAAAGCTACTGCTATTTGGGGAGGAAATAATAGTCAAGGAAAGGCCTTTGGAATTTTGGATGGAGGAAGAGGATTAGTTGGGGCTTCTTTCGGTTTATTAGGTGTACTTGTCTTTAGCATGTTAATTCCAGAAGAAAGTGCTGAAGATCCTGAAGTTCTTTTACACGCCTTTAAAAGGGTATTAATCATCTCATCAATTATTGTTTTAGGAGTAGGCATGCTCGTGCTTGTACTCATGAAAGATTCTAAAGAAGGGGTATCACAAAACATTTCTATTAAAGATGTTCTTTCTGTGCTCGAATATAAATTTTTGTGGTGGATAATGATCATTATTTTTTGTGGATACCTAGGATATAAGTCTACTGATTTTCTGCCGCAATACGCCAATGAAATATTGGGATATAACGAAGAAGAAGCCGCTCAACTAGGAACTGTCTTATTATACTTAAGACCATTAACAGGAATATCTATCGGGTTTATTGCCGATAAAAAAGGAGTATCGAACTTACTCCTACTAAGCTTTACAGGCACTCTAATAGGAGCCGTCACTATTCCTTTGAGTGAATTATTATCGATGTCAATCCTGTTTATTGCTTCTATTGGGTTATTTGGTGCAGGGGTATACGCCATTCGTGCGATTTACTTTGCCGCCTTGCGTGAAGGAAAAATACCATATCATCTCATGGGAACCGCCATAGGCATTGTGTCAATTATAGGTTATTTACCTGACGTGTTTTACGGCCCCTACACGGGTCATCTTCTCGATAACTACCCAATCAATTACGGTTTTCAAATGATCTTTGCTACTGTCTCTTTCTTTGCCCTCATTGGAATTATCGCCAGCTTTCGATTAAAAAAACTAATCAATGATTAAGGTGTTTTATTTCTATACGACTTATAAGCATGGCTAGAGAAAAAATAACCTTTGAGAATCTTCAAAACGAGAAAATAGCCGGAATCCTAGAGACACCGGATCATACCAAAACAAAAGAGCTTGCAATATTTGCGCATTGCTTTACCTGCACATAGAATTTATTGGCGATTCGAAATATTACGGAAGGACTTATAGACAAAGGTATAGCAGTACTGAAGTTTGACTTTACAGGGCTTGGTGAGAGCGAAGGAGATTTCTCAGAAACAACTTTTACTTCAAATCTTCAAGACCTAGTTTCAGCATCAAACTATCTTCAGATAGAGAAAAGTATAGCGCCAACTATGTTAATTGGTCATTCCTTAGGTGGCGCAGCTGTTATTTATGCTGCCAGAGAAATACCTAGTATCAAAGCCTATGCTACAATTGGTGCTCCAGCCGCGCCGCAACACGTACAGCTCCTTTTAAAAAATAGCTTAGAAGAGATAATTGAAAAAGGGAAAGCAGAAGTTAATATTGGAGGAAGGCCATTTGAAATAGGACATCGTTTCATTCAAGATCTTGAAGCATGTAATTTACCTCGGATTTTAGGTCATGTAGATAAACCGCTACTGGTTATTCATGCACCCAAGGATGATATTGTAGAATTTGAAAATGATCTTGAAATTTTTCAAAGAGCCAGTGCTCCTAAAAGCTTTATTTCATTAGATGGCTCCGATCACCTACTTTCGAGAAAAACCGATTCATTGTATGTAGGAAGACTAATAGCAGAATGGGCCGAGCGTTATCTTAATCTAGATAATATTGATGCTAAAAAGTTGGACAATGGAGTTATTGGAACCTTACCGGGGGAAGGATACACTACTCATATAAACACCCCTAAACATAGCTTAATCGCAGATGAGCCCAAGAAAGTGGGAGGAGATGATTTAGGACCTTCTCCGTATGAGCTTGTTTCAGCAGGGTTAATAGCCTGTACAGCAATGACGGTTAAAATGTATTCGGAAAGAAAAGGTTAGAAACTCTCAGAAATTGAAGTATTTGTTGAGCACGGAAAAGAACACTGTGTATCATGTGAAAATGTAGAAAATCCCGAAAGCAAAATTGATGTATTTAAACGCGAGATAAAACTATCGGGTGACCTTGATGATTCGCAGATTACACGATTGATGAAAATTGCTGATAAATGCCCCGTTCATAAGACACTTCATGGTGAAGTTGAAGTAATAACTACGAGAAAACCATAACTCGAAACTATTTCACACGCTTATCTTGTTTTGAAACCCATTTAAGGAATTTAGCAAAAGTTTCGTGTTCCTTCAACTTCTCCACGGTATTATATGTCTCCGACAATTCATCATGTGAAAACAGACGATGAATTTTTTTATGACAATCTTTACACACCCAGATTCCATGGTGATTTAAGTCAACATCGGGATACCTAAGTATGGTTCTGCGCTTTTTATGAAGCTTTTTCGGTACAAGATGATGAAAGGTAAGCTTTACCTCTCTCCCACACGTATCACAATTATCAGGCTTATTTGGTTTCACATATTAAAAAACGTTAAGCCCCCTGTAAAGGTTTAAGCTTTATCGTGAAGCACTAGCAAAGGCACATCTGTATGGAAAGCCGTTGTTTTAGTTAAGCTCTTATGGAATACGTTCCCCCAAAAACCACGGTCATGTTTAATCATTACCATCAGGTCTATCTGATTCACTTTTGCATAGTTCAACAACTCATCTTCTACCATAACTCCTTTGATGTGCTCAAATGAGTAATCAACATCTCCGTAAAAATTGTCAATTACATATTTATCCAATTCTTAAACCTCTTTGTCCTTATCTGTCAACTCCTCTGAGACATAGCCAAAGTGAATTTTAGATCCGAACCTTTTACAAATATCTATAATAGGTTCAATCATAGAGATATATTTAATCCCTCCTGCATCAATAGCAAATAAAATCTCCTTTGTAAGGTCTAATTGTGCCGTTAAAGGAACACAAATTACCGGACAAGTACACTTACTTAAAGCTTCACTAGCATTGGTTCCGAAGAAGTATTCTCCCGGTCCTGAAGTACCCCTTGTACCCATAACTACAAAATCAATTTTTCTCGACTCTTCTATTTGAATAATCTCTGGAACTAAATAGCCCGACTCACTTTTTATTTCAATCACACTACTTGGGTGGATATCTAAATTTTTAAAGTCCTCTTCTAGCTTCTTCAGCTCATCCATCGAATCGCCGTGCATTTCTTTATAAAAATCATCTACATCTACCAATGAATTTGCCATTGGAACAGAGTAGGTATTTAAAAGAATATAAGTACATGGTTCAGCTCCAAATAGAGACGCTGCATAGCTCAATGCTCTCCATGCATTTTCAGAAAAACCGGTTGGTAATAGTATGGTTTTCATGATTTAATTTTTAACAATTATAAAACATGAAAAATGAGAATTATATGATCTGAATCAATTAAGAGTATGATATCAAATCGTGCCTTCCTTTAATGGCTTCAGCAGATACTCTAAACCATTTAATTTAATCTCGTACACGAGCGCTAATTGACGCCCTAACTTTCCTTTGGGAAATCCTTTAGAATTATACCAAGCCAAATAGAATTCCGGTAAATCACAAAGCAAACGACCTTTGTACTTTCCGTAAGGCATTTTCACCTTTACTAATTCTAGAAGTTCATGACTTTGGTTCTGCATATACAATTCTAATTTAATACTTTTATGTCATGGAAAGCTTTAAGGCAAAGTTAGATCTCGAAAAGAATTCACTGGGTTGGGATTTTACTATTGCCGTACCTATTGAAATTGCCGAAAAGTTTATTGGAACAGACCGAAGAGTAATATGTAGTATAAACAATATAATCAGCTGGCATTGTGCACTAATGCCTGATGGAAACGGTGGTTTTTTTATAATGATAAACAAAGAGAATCGTAAAAAACTAAACGCCGAAAATCAAACCGAGCTTTTCATCGAACTAAAGAAAGACGAAACGAAATATGGTATGGCGGTTCCGGACTTTTTCGAGGAACTCTGTTTTCAAGACCCTGAAGCAGACAAGCTTTTTCATAAGCTAACACCAGGCAAGCAAAGGACACTTTTGCACACTATTGGGAAACCTAAAAGTGAAGAAAAACAATTGGAAAAAGCGCTTATCATTTTTGACTACCTAAAGAAATCAAACGGGTCAATAGATTTCAAGGAGCTTAACGAGGAATTTAAAACTAGTAGGTTTAAAAAATAAAAGAGCCTTATTCACTGGAGAGAAAGCATAACCAAGAAACTAAGTGAGTTTACTGATGTAGAAGTAAATGAGAATGTTTTGTTGGCACAGGGCAAGGTGTTATATCTATTGGATACGGCATGTAGGAATCCAACAGCACAGGGTATTACTATACATCAAGACCTCTTTGAAAGAAGCCCTAAAAAGATAATCAATCGGATCAAATCAATTCTAGGATTAAATGAAATAAAGCTACACGGAAGGAAAGTTGAAGTGCGAAAAATAGAAAAAATAGAAGGCCGGCTTTTTTTGGAAGAATTCCATTTGATGGGATCCTGTAAAGCTGAGATACACATAGGACTATATAATAATCAGGAACTAGTTAGTGTAGGAGCGTTTTCGAAACCTTTGTTTATGAAGCATGAGAATCCTCCTTACTATTCGAGTGAATTAATGAGGTTCTGCACTGCTTTTAACACTTCTATACGCGGCGGACTAGATAAGATTCTCAAATACTACATAAACGAACACCGACCTGATGACATCATCACCTACGTGGACAAGGAGTGGTCGAATGGGAAAAATTTTGAGCGTATAGGTTTCAAAAATGTAGGGTCAACACCAGCATTGACTTTTAGCATTGAAAATGGCAAGAGGAAGCTACACAATAATGCGGGAAAAGAAGAAGTACTGGTTTCTAATCAAGGAAATATAAAACTCCAATTAAAAACCAGCACTGTGTTGTCTAATTTTTGAATAGGCTTAAATCTCTAATGTTCTTTTGAACTGCAATTACAGCAAATAAAGCCAAACAAAAAGACATGCCAAAGAAACCCTTTTCACTCAGCAAGAGGTCGGTATTCCTTAAACCTATAATTAACAGTACGATTGAGGCTATTGTTGTGAACCAACTTAAACCATAATATATATCTGTTACCTTAACTCCTTCTGCCCTATCTCGAACACATTTTTGAACCGAGATAGCTGAAAAGAGCCCGAACAATATCACAGCGAAATAATAGCCCTTTTCATTTAATTCCATTTCTGCATTCCAAAGACCTATACAATAAGCTACTAGACCTATAGCCAATGAAAACCATGAAGCTCCAACGAAGGCAGGTGTAGGCTTAAAAATTGAATTCTTAGGTTCTGTTGTTTTGATCGACTGATCAAAATTCATTTCTTTTTCATTTTCCATATTCATAAATTTTGTTTCCCAAATGTGGAAGTATATGAATTGGCTAGAAATACAGAATGTAAATAGAACGTACTTTTAAAAAGTAACTAAAACAAGAAAAAACTTATTAAACAAAGGAGCAAGATTAATAATTACGTACTTATTTTTTATTTCGGCGATTAAAATTCTTATCCCCTTTTGTTTTTGGCTTCTTATACTTACTGGCCATTTTACGTTTATAGCTTCCTCCTTGATTCGTTTTTTGATTTTTTGCCTTTTTCTCATGAAATCCGGCCGGCAAAGTTTTCTTCTTTAAGTTTCTCGCATGTAATGTAGAACCCTCATCAGCTCTTGGTTGTTCATCAGCAGTGAGCTCAGAAGATATCTCAACACTTTCAGGCATAGGGCTATCCATTACCTTTTTATTCATGAGACTTTCTATCGCTTCCAAATACTCAGTTTCTTCATCAGTACACAAACTAATGGCGATACCTTTTTCTTCAGCTCTACCCGTTCTACCTATTCTATGCATATAGTTCTCGGGGTAAATAGGAATATTAAAGTTTATAACATGCGTTACCTTATCTAAATCAAGACCACGTGCAATTACGTCGGTTGCAATCAGTATTCTTTTATCACCCGAATCAAATTGAGATACACTTCTGTTACGGTAATTCTGCGATTTATTAGAATGAATTACAGCGAGTTCTGAGCCGTGTTCTTCCTCCAAAAGCCTATGAAGCAAATCAGCAGCTCGCTTACTTGGCATAAAAATCAGAACCTTTTTAAACTCATCTTTTTTAGAAATGAAATGCCTGATATAGTTCGTCTTGGTATGGAAGTTTGGCGCCTTGTAAGCTATCTGCTCAATGTTTTCTAACGGAGTTCCGCTTACGGCAATTGAAATCTTTTCAGGGACAACAAAATAATCATCAATTAATTCATCCACTTCTTCAGTCATTGTAGCCGAATACATGATGTTTTGGCGTTTTTCAGGCATCAACTCTAAAAGGTTAGTTAATTGGTGTCGAAATCCAAGATCCAACATCACATCAACTTCATCGATAACGAGCTTTTTTATACTTTTTAACTTAACACCAGCACTTAATACCAAATCATATAACCTACCTGGCGTTGCTACCAAAATATCTAACCCAGGAGCAAGACGATCTCTTTGCGTATTAATATTTGCTCCCCCATAAACACCCATGACTCTTATATTCATGTATTTTCCGTAAGCATCTAGCTGATCCACAACTTGAACTACAAGCTCTCTGGTAGGCACTAAAACCAATACTCTAGGGTTCTTTTGGGTAGAAAACTTTAAATCTTGAAGAATAGGTAAGCAATACGCCAATGTTTTACCTGTACCTGTTTGAGCTATTCCCACAACATCTTTGCCTGATCTAATGATAGGAAACGAGGCCTCTTGAATAGGTGTAGGTGTTTCAAAGTTAAGGTCGTTCAATGCATACCTTAACTGTTTGCTAATATTTAATGATTCAAAGTCCATAATGCAATTACTAGAACAAAGGTAGGGTTTTAATCACAGGTAAAATTCTTAACTTGCTTTCTCAAGCAAATGAAGAAGAAAAGGACTACCATATTCAGGCAATTAATAATCTCCGTACTCATCCCGGTAACACTGTTGATTTCGGCCCTTTCACTTTATAACTTTTATGATAAAAAGAAACAGCTCGAGGCTAGTAGAATTGAAGCCATTAATCAACTTCAAACCGAAATAGGAGAGTTTCTCGAGTTCTATGACATTACTATACTAGAATTAGAGCAAGAAATGAGCGCCGATGCTAGAAAATTCAGCACGACTTTGGTTTACGATATATTCGGAGATACAAAGGAAATTCTATCAACGAATTTAGATAGTATTCGAACTGTACTTGAAATGCCGGAAGGTTATGATATATACGTAATCGATACCAATGGTGTTATTGTCAACACCACTTATTCGCCAGATTTAGGATTGGATTTTTTTGCGCGGGGAGAATACTTCATAAATCATTTTAACGAAGTCTGGCGAAGACAGGAGTTTATGGAAGATAGAATCTCAATTGAGGGCTCTACACGACTTCCAAAAAAATATACGTATCAGAGCACCCTTGATACTAATTATGTTGTAGAACTAGGAATTTACAATCAACCTTCTATCAAACTGGTTGAACACATGGTAAATCGATTAAACAGCATGCCGAACAGATATGAAAACATCGATTCTGTTACGCTTTATTTCGGCACCACCTACTTCATGAATTATCAAGGTCACCCTATCAGAAAGGAACTCATTGAAAACGCTACTAAAACGCTTGAAACCAAAGAAAGTACTGAATACATTGAAAAAGTGGATGGAACAGTCTTAACAACTGAATACCATTACTTAAAAATGGAATCGGCTCACTTACATGACGGATACTTATTGCGTGTTCAACACAACGATCTTAAGCTCCAGAATTTGAGAACAAGTGAATTCAAATCATTCTTATTTAACCTTTTAATATTTGTAGGGCCAATTTTCTTACTTATTCTCTGGAGAGCGAAGCGCCTTTCAGCACCTATCTCAAATTTGGTTCAAAAGATAGACATAATAAGAAATGAGCGAGCATTAGAACAACGGGTACCGATAACAGGAAACAATGAAGTAACTGAATTAGGGGAGCATTTTAATGAAATGGTTGATGAACTTCAGGAGTCTTATGCTACTCTTGAGCAAAAAGTGGAAGACAGAACCAGAGAAGTTGTTCAACAAAAAGTAATTATTGAAGAGGTTCATGAGGAGATTCAAGCGAGTATTAAATACGCTAAGGGACTTCAAACAGCAATTTTACCATCACTGAACGACATTTCGGACAACCTTCCTAACAGCTTTGTGCTATTTAAACCAAAAGATATAGTATCAGGAGATTTTTACTGGTTTGAAAAACATAATGACGATATCTACTTAGCGGCAGCAGATTGCACGGGGCATGGTGTTCCAGGCGCTATGGTAAGTGTGGTTTGTTCTAATGCATTGCACCAAGCTTTGTTTGAGTTTGGATGTACGGAGGTTGATCAACTTCTGAATAAAACAAGAGATCTAGTGGTCAACACTTTTGCTAAAAGCGGAGAATCTGTCCGGGATGGAATGGATATAGCATTAATAAAATTAAACCCTGAAAGTCTTAAACTAGAATATGCTGGAGCAAATAATGCCTTGTATCTCCTAAAAAACGGAAATGAGGAAATGGATGAATTTAAAGCAGACAAACAGCCTGTTGGACTTTATACCGAAATGAAGCCATTTACTTCACATACAATTCAGCTGGGGAAGGGTGATACGATTTATTTGTTTTCAGACGGATATGCTGATCAATTCGGAGGAGAAAGAGGAAAGAAATTCAAATACAAACCATTTAAACGTCTCCTTATTGAAACGAATATACTCTCTCCCAAACACCAAGAAGAGGAACTAATTAAGTTTTTTGAGAATTGGCGTCAAGACTACGAGCAGGTAGATGACGTCTGCGTTATAGGAGTGCGAGTTTAGGGTGAGCGAACCGCTTTAAATTGATATAGTTATCCCTAATAAGAGTGCAGAGTAATAGCTAAAAGTTTTATCCCGGCACTTCGACAGGCTCAGTGACCTAGCTATTTATAATATTACAGGGGTGCGAGTTTAGTACATCGTTTCAACCTGCGATTGAATCTTTTCATCCGCTAGGTAGTCATCATAACTCATCATTTTATCTACAACTCCATTAGGTGTTAACTCTATAATTCTATTTGCAACAGTATTTACAAATTCATGGTCATGCGAGGCGAAAAGCACCGTTCCTTCGAAGTTAATCAGCGCATTATTGAATGCCGTAATTGACTCAAGATCCAAGTGGTTTGTAGGTTCATCTAGCATTACTAAATTACCTCTAGTAAAAAGCATTCGAGAAATCATACAACGTACTTTTTCTCCTCCACTTAATACTTTAGCACTCTTTAACGCATCTTCTCCTGAAAACAACATTCTACCCAAGAACCCTCTTAAGTAAACTTCTTCGCGCTCTTCATCGGTAGTCGCATATTGTCTTAACCAATCTACAAGATTTAAGTCATCTTCAAAGAAAGAAGAGTTATCATTTGGCAAGTAAGAAGTTTTAATCGTAGTCCCGAAATCAAATGATCCTGCATCCGCTTCCATATTTCCATTTAATATCTCAAACAAAGCAGTAATTGCTAAACTGTTTTGTGATATGAAGGCGATTTTATCTCCTTTAGAAACATTCAAATCCAAGTTCTTAAATAAGAGATTACCATCAATAGACTTTTCCAATCCATGAACGTGAAGAATTTGATCTCCTTCTTCTCTTTCTCTTTCGTAAATGATGCCTGGATATTTTCTTGAAGAAGGTTTTATTTCTTCTAAATCCAATTTCTCCAACATCTTTTTACGCGCCGTTGCTTGTTTTGATTTAGCGGCGTTAGCAGAGAATCGCGCAATAAACTCCTGTAGTTCTTTCTTTTTTTCCTCAGCTTTTTTATTCTTATCGGCAGCTTGACGCGATGCCAACTGTGAAGACTTGTACCAGAAAGTATAGTTCCCGGTAAACAAGTTAATTCTACCGTAATCAAGATCACAAATATGTGTACATACAGTGTCTAAGAAGTGACGGTCGTGTGAAACAACAATTACTGTGTTTTTAAAATCCAGTAAGAAGTCCTCTAACCATGAAATAGTTTTGATATCAAGATCGTTGGTAGGCTCATCTAGTACGAGAATGTCTGGGTTACCAAATAACGCTTGTGATAATAATATTCGTACTTTAAGTTCACCAGGGATATCTTTCATAAGACTATAATGGTGCTCTTCTTTGATTCCAAGGTTACTTAATAAAGCAGCTGCATCCGTTTCGGCGTTCCAACCATCCATTTCAGCGAACACGGCCTCAAGTTCTGCCGTACGCATTCCATCTTCCTCTGAAAAGTCAGGCTTAGCATATAGCGCATCCTTTTCCTCAATAATAGCCCACAATTCTTTGTGTCCCTGCATCACGGTGTGTAATACTGATGACTCGTCATACTCACGATGATCCTGCTTTAAAACAGCCATACGTTTACCAGGCTCAATTGCAACGTGGCCTTTTGTAGGATCTTGTTCGCCTGTTAGAATTTTAAGAAAGGTAGATTTACCAGCTCCATTAGCACCAATTACACCGTAGCAATTACCACCAACAAACTTCAAATTCACCTCGTCAAAAAGTGTCCTTTTACCGAATTGTAGAGAAAGATTATTCACCTGAATCATAGCGTATTCCTTTAAAGTCGGCGCAAAGGTACAACCTTAATCTTCAATTTTTGATCTTTTGTTTTAAAAATATTTTGAATTATGGAAATCTAATATATATTTGCAGCATTAACGTTAATAAGTAAGTAAAAAAAGTTATGAAATTAAGAACATTATTTGCCGGAGCAGCTACTGCATTATTGTTAACTGCTTGTGGAGGAGGATCTTCTCCAAAGGATGTAACAGAATCATTCGCTAAAGCATTAGCTAACGGAGAGTGTGAAAAAGCTATGGAAATGGCTGTTGACGCTGCAAAAGAGTCAGTTCAAGGATCTATCGATGCTGGATGTGAGGCTTACGATTCAGACATTCAATCAACGGAATGTGAAGAGTCAGGTGAGACTGCTACATGTAAGTGTAAAGAAAAAAGAACTGGAATGGATATGACTTTCAACTACGACTTGAAAAAAGTTGATGGTGCTTGGAAAGTTACTAACTACGCTAAAGACCTAGACATGGGTGACGGCGCGGAAGGATAATCCACCAATAATTTTTAAAAAACCGTTCTGATTTTTCAGGACGGTTTTTTTTTATCCCGACTTTTGTACTCTTATGAAATACTTAGCCTATACTGTACTTATTTTTTGCTTTGGGGCAATCTCATGCAACAACAAAGAGCAAGAAGAAGAATCTATTGAATACGTTCATATTCCACCTGAACTTCCAGAGCATGTCTATGAAAACATTAAACACGGCGATATAATTATAAGAAAAGGAAATGGTCCACTTTCTTTTCACCTAATGGCTCATACAAAGGAAGACTACAGCCATTGTGGAATCATTGTAAAAGAAGATGATGAATGGAAAGTAATTCATACCATTGGAGGCACGGCCAGCGAATATGGCAGTGACGGTGTGCAATTAATCGATCTTTCCGAATTTGTTTCGCATGCAGCAGACTCTATGTTATTTATTTCGAGACCAAACTTTAGCGATATGGATGGTGATACATTAAGGAATAAAATTGCCGATCGAGCATATCACTATTTAGCTCAAGAAATTCCATTTGATCATGGCTTTAGCATGTTCTCAACGGAAAAATACTATTGTACGGAACTGCTCTATTACATTTTTAAGGATGTATATGACGGAAATGTTTTTGTAGTTGAAAAGAAACATAAATCATACATGTTGATGTTCTCCACCTTTTTCAAGAAAGAAAACTTTAAACCCCTCTTTCACCTAAGAGGAGAAGAGTATATGCACAGTAGCGTTGTAGTTGGAGAAACTGACGGACTTTAACCCTCAATTACCTCTCGCAATTCTGGGCTAAGCCTTTTACTTAACGATTTTAAACCTTGCACACCACCAGTATGTAGGACTAAGATTTTGGTTCCTGATTGAAATTCCCCCCTCTCAATCTTCTTATTTAAACCGTACATGAGCTTTCCATTATAGATATGGTCAAGCACAATTTCATGCTCATCAAAAAAGTCATTAATAAAATCGATCAACTCTTTAGAATACTTTGCGTAACCACCAAAATGAAAATCTAATTCCCAATGAATGGATTGAATACGCTCATTCGCCTCATCATTCGGGATCCCTGCCATTGCAAAAAGTTTGTAAAGATTTTCTTTCAAGAACTCTCCCCCTTTTAAAGCAGGAAAACACATAAGCTTATCATTTTCTTCTAGTCCAAATGCCAATCCTGCCAATGTTGTACCCGTTCCCGCTGCTACAGCATAAAAGTCAAACTCCTCTTCTACTTCATTCAATATTTCTGTGCAACCCAGCATCCCGTCAAACCCAAAACCACCTTCATTTACAATGAGTAAACTTCCTAACTTGTCCCTTAAGTTTTGCTGGTATTCTTTCTCTTCTTTGTATGAATATTCCTCCCTGGAAACAAAAATTAGTTTCATTCCATTTTCACTGGCTTTCTTTAATGTTGCATTTGAACTAGCGTTCAACTCTTCGCCTCGAATAACACCAATTGAGGGAATATTATAGATTTTACCAGCTGCTGCAGTCGCTGCAATATGATTGGAAAAAGCTCCTCCAAAAGTCAATAAAGCATTGAAATTTCCAGCTTTATACTTTTCTATATAAAACTTAAGTTTCCGCCATTTATTTCCTGAAATTTCCGCGTGAATTAGATCATCTCGTTTCATCCAGACTTCTAACCCATGCTTTTCATAAAGTGCAGAATTCAACTTCTGTATTGGAGAAGGGAGTTTAATCAACATACTCTTCATTCGGTTTAAGCCCAATATAAGAACTCAATAAAGCAGTAAACAGGTATAGTAATGGCGTATCTAATAATGCTGCAAGAAACTTAAAGAGGAAACTTCCTATGTATAATGCCCAAAATATATCCCAAGGCAGAACACCAAGGCCACATAGAATCAATAGGACAACTGTAGTATCAATAAGCTGACTTCCTAAGGTAGAAAAGTTATTTCTCAACCAAAGATGCTTTCCTTTGGTTACACGCTTCCAAAAATGGTAAATGCGAACATCTACAAACTGTGCAATCAAATAGGCAATCATAGAGGAAGCTACCGCCGCCCCAGTTAAACCAAAGGTTTTCTCAAATTCCTCATTGGTCAAAGGTGAATTTTCTATCGCTGGAAAGGCATTGGCGGCTAATGTGATCAACATCACTAGTACTGAAACAATTAAACCAACAAAAACCACCTTATTGGCCTTTTTCAGTCCAAATAATTCAGAAATAAGGTCGGTTATTAAGAATGTTAAAGGGTAAGGTAAAACACCGGCGGATATTTCAAAAGTGTAAACTCCGAAGAAATCAATTTCAATAAATTTCTTAAAAATTAAGTTGCAGGTGATCAGCAGTCCAATAAAAGTTCCCGCCAAAACCAAATACACCATATCGCCACGAGCCTTATCAACTGTAGCAGTCTTAGAGCCGTTCAATTCACTCATAATTCAAATCTAGACATTCCTAGTCAATTCAACACAAATAAGTTATATTTGCCCGGATTAATTTTGAAAACCAATTCCAAGAATGAGATTAGGTCAGCTTGCTAGAAAAGTAAACAAGAATCAAGACGAAGTTCGAAGATTCATTGAGAAGAAATTCAATACCGAGTTAAATCACGACCCAAACGTTAAAATTGAACAAGAGCATTTGGATGCTGTTCTTGATGCATTTGTGGTTGAAGAAGTTACAGAAGAGAAACCAGCCGAAGTTTCAGAAGTTGTTGAAGAGAAAACAAATGATGAAGAGACGAAAGAAATGGCAGAGGTTTCTGCAGAATCAGCAGAAGAAGAAGTTGAAGAAGCACCTACAGAAGAGTTGGAAGAGGAATTACCAGCAGATGAAATTGAGGAAGAATCTGTTGAAGCAGTAGAATTAGACCCTTTTGTTGAACGTCCTGTTGATCCGGATGCTGAATTAATAAAAGCTCCAAAAGTTGAATTGGAAGGATTTAAGGTTGTTGGTAAAATTGATTTACCTGAACCAAAGGTTGTAGAGGAAGCTTCTACGGAAGAAATTGATGAGCTTGATGCTTCTATGCAATCGATTAATCAAGATGTTAAAACTGCTAAGGTTGCTGAGGCAGTTGAAGTTGCTGAAAATATAGAAAAGGACGAAGAAGCTGAAGAGAACTCAATTTACAAGGACTCTAAAGGTATTTATCACTTCTCTCAAGAGCAATTAGATAATCGTGAAAAGTTCTTCGAAAGAAAGAGAGAAAAAGAACGTCTAGAGCGAGAAAAAGAGAAAAAGAAGCGCCATTACGAAGATATGATGGCGCAAACTAAAAAAGACGGTACACCTAAAAAGGCTGTTAAAGGTCAAGCTCCCAAAAAACCATCTAAGAAAAAGGTTGTAGAGCAAAAACAAGAACCTACCACCTTGTGGGGTAAGTTCTTGCGTTGGCTAAATGATTAATCTTATTTCTTAATTACTTTACTTACCGAAGCTACGCCAACAATAAGAACTTCTGCAAAGTAAGTTCCATCTTCTAAACTCGATAAATCAATTTGTTTTTCTTGGGATGGCGGAATAATTTCCCTTCCTCTAACATCTAATACCCTAAAAGAAGCTATTTCTTTTTCTGAGCTAATTTGCACAAAATCACTTGTTGGATTAGGGTATACTTCAAATTCAAAAATACTCTCTTCTACCCCTAATGCCCAGTCATAAACAGTAATAGAAACACTGCTCATATTGTTTGACCAATGCCAGCCGTCTTTTACGCGAATATCATAGGAATCGGAGCCAGAATAACCGGGAGAAGGTATATAAACTAGCGAATTAATTTGTTCTGCGGTAATATCATCAAACAATGCAACTGGGGTTCCATCTAATTCAAGTGAACCGTTGGAAGGTAATCCCATAATTCTGATCGCTCTTAGAGTATCATCTGTATCAGGGTCTAAAAAGGATGATGCTAAATCAGCATAAACAAACTCTAACGTATCATCTCTAAATACACCGACATCACTCAACGCAGCATCTGGTTTCTGGTTTCCATGAAGCTGAAGTACAATATGACAATTCGGAAAAGAGATAGAAACAAAAGTTGAAGGTTCAAAGATCGCGCAATTATCAGCAGCTAAATAAGAATCATCAGTTTCCGCAAAAGGGTTTGAACCTGGGTAAAAGTAGGCCCCGGAGAAAGCGGTGTATTTAGGTCTAATACTATTGTATGCGTCGGTAAGGCATAACCACCCGTTCCTAGCGTATCAAATCTCAAGTAATTGGATGAATCAGGAAATACTGCTGATGGCTCCCAAACATCTACAGTCATATTAGCAAAAAGGAAATCACCAGAGATAGGTCCCAAATGTACATTAAGACGTCATAATCACCTCCTGCAGTAGATTCCACGCCATATTCAAAGCCTACATAGAAAAGAGTATCAACGACCTCAGGAAAGTCATTTAAATCATATCTACGCATAAAATGATTAATGTAAGGTGCTCCTGATGCAGAACATGTGGCAGATCCGCCTGTCCATATAGCTTCAGAAGAGCTGTGCGTTATTATCGTTTGTGCGATAGCAGCACTCCCAAAAAACGCGAAAAATGTAAGTAGGGTAAAGATTTTTTTCATATCGATTTTTAAATGGTTAATCGAAATTATGAAAACGTACTCAATCGGCGAAACACTCTGTAAAACAGTGTTTAACAAAGCTATTAAAAAACGACTATTTTGATAGAACTAATGGAAAATCTTGGCCAAATGCATAGCCTGTTGGGTATTGTGGAGTGCCATGATATTCTTCCGTTAATTCAGGAACCCGTTGTTCTACATACGACTTTATTTCAGCTACTGAAACTTCGTTCCCGAAATCTCCTTTATCACCTGATAGCGCTTCCAAAATAGCATAGGTAAATAATCCGTGCTCCAAGCCACTGGCTTCATTTGCGTATTCCTGACTCTGTGATGCAGTAAGAAAGTAGGTACCGCTGGTGCGCGCCAACTGTGCTATAATCTTCTCCCGTTCATTGCCACGCTGAGCTATTGTATTTAAAGCTCCTCCTGAATGACATGCATCAATAACATACAACTGCTTTTGCGCTTGAATATCAATAGAATAGTCAAAAAGTTCCTTGGCTGAAAAACCTTTCTCGTTTAATACTTCTTTACCTCCATAAAAATTGGTAAGATCATGTAAAACCATAAAAAAGTCTTGTTCACCAGACGCTATTGATTCTCCCAAAACACCATGACCTGCATAAAAGAAGACAAAAACATCATTTATGGTAATTTTTTCGATTAACTCTTTTAATTTAGTCTCAACTCCTTCTTTCGTGACTTGTCCATTCTCCAAGGATTCAATATATATTTCATTAAAGAGTCCAGATGAACGTTCATTGAGAATGTCTCCAAAGGCTTCTGCATCGTTCACGGAGTGATTTAAATTATAGCTAGGATTTTTGTAATCATTAATCCCTAAGGTGAGAATATAAAGGTCTGATTTTTGAGCCTCACCAGATTTCGTTACCACAAGTTGCGTAGGAATAGATTCAACTCCATTTTCATTAACGACAACCGCTTTTATAATGTTAACCCCCTCAACAAGTGGGACATTTATGCTTTTATTATCTGAAGATATTCCTCTAAAGCTGATGTCTGACTCCAAAGCTTCAGAAAAAATTATTTTGTCATTATTGTATACATGAATGTCATCAACATTAATTCCTTTAGAGTTTATTTTTAGCGCTAAATCTATTGAATTTTCAACCCAATTGGGTATGGTATCTTCCTCACTTAAATTAATCCCGCTTCGCTTATTGGCAAGCTCAAAGCTAACATCTGGAACAGTCTTCATTTTACCGTTGAAATAACTGCCTTGATCATTAAATTTCTCTCCATCATTTATCCTTTCTATAAGACCAGGAGAATAATACTTTTTAAAGAAGGAATTGATTGGTAAAACCTCATTTCCAGATACATAATTAACATTACCTAAAGCTTTAGACGACCCGTCAAAATATCCAAACTGATTCGTCGCTAACCATTCATTTTCTGATATTTGAAGACGTGTGAAAATTTCAGATTTTTGATCTAGATCCCACAATTTTATCACTCCATCTTCAGAACAAGAAAGCAAGCGGTTTCTGTGTTTATCAAAAGATAAATCTGTGACAGCAGAGTTGTGCCCCACTAACTCAAATTTAATTTCGTTTTTATTCGGATCCCAAATACGAATACTCTTATCTGCGCCTGCTGCAGCAATCAATCCATCATTAAGAACTTCCACGGCAAAAACACCACCCTTGAATCCTTTTAATTTAGCTTCTAAGGTTCCTGAATTAAAGTCCCATAATTTAACCGTTCCGTCCCAAGAAGCCGAAACCATTTCATTTTCTTCGGTAAAGGCTAAAGAACCGGTTATTGCCGTGTGACCAATAAATGTTTTCCCTAACTCGCCACTATCAAATTCATATGCCTGTAGTTTTTCACCAAGGTTAGCAATAGCAATGTAAAGATCATTCTTGCTTAAGGCTATTTCGTATGGAGATACATTACCAAAATCAATATATCGGTAAAAGCGCTTGCGCCAATCCCATATATAAAGAGTACCATCCCAACTTGCACTCACAATGTAGCTCCCATCTGAAGTAAACTTTGCATCAAATACAACCTCTCTATGCCACGGTAGATTTTGAAGAAGTTCTCCTGTAGCGAAATCATAAACATTAATTGTTCTATCGGCACTTGTAGTTAAGAAGTACTTTTCATCCTCTGAAAAATCAACACTAGTTACTAGCTGTGAATGATTCCCAAAGCTGTATTTAGTTTTACCTGTAGAAGTTTCTATGACTAAAGCGGATGAATCTACATGACTTAAAGCAATATAATTCCCAGAAGGAGAAAACTCAGCCGAACGTTTACGCGTGATATTACGAAGGATTCCGCCATCTCCCCAGGAATCATAAGAAAATCGCATCCCATCAGCTCTGGCATGATTTAAATAGCCAAATAAACGTTCTTTTACTTTTCCTGACGAAGCATCTCTGAGCTCAACCGATCCATTTTCGCCCGGCATTATAAAATACTTTGAATCAGGAGAAAATCGAAAGGTATAGTAATCGATATAGCCACTTTCAAGGTGAACTTTTTCCTTTCCAGATTTAGCATCAAAAATGTAAACATGATCTGAATACCCAATAAGAATTTTTGAATCATCAGGTGAAAACGATACCTGATTCATTCTTTTCTTTAGTGTATTAAAAGTTTTTACTTTTTTACCTGAGCTTAAATCCCAAAGTACCCCTTCGGCTTTTGACGAGATCGTAAAAATGTACTTCTCATTATTTGAAAAAGCGTGATACTGATTGCAACCGTCACACAACTCATCATTATTAATTAATGTGTAAAGCAGCGCACCCTTATTCGTTTCATAAACGTTTGTTACAAGTTTTTCTGAACTCACACCTATATACTTGTATTCCCTACTATAGTTAAGAAGTCGTGGTTTTTCAAATTCAAAATAACCTGTAGTATCCTTGGTTTTCACATTAAGGCTATAAAAACCCTTATAATCTCTGTATGCAAGAATATTTTTTGATCTTGGATTATAAATTGAAGATTGAATTGGAGCACCATAATCTTTATCGAACGATTCAGAAAAATCTGTACCGATTTCACAATATTTGACTACTCCTCTATTGTCGGAAATTAGAACTCCTGAATCATCATCGGTGAAATGAGCCTCCCAGAGCCTATCTTTTTCAATAGTATATTGATAAAGAATTTTACCAGTAATAACCTCATAAATATAAACTTGATTATCTGCAGCAGCGCTCATTAATTGAGTTGCCGTTGAGTTAAATTGAACCGATCGAATATGACTGGTATGTGCGTTGAAGGTTCTGATTATTTTTCCTTTTTCAGTACTCCATAAAATGACCTTTTGATCAAAACCTCCAGTTACGACAAAGCGACCATCGTCACTAAAATCATAAGCCGTCAAATACTTTGCATGACCATTTTGAAGGACCGTTTCTAAAGGGTGTTCGTCTTGTGCCCAAGACAGACTTGATAATACGATAATGGAAAAGACTAAAACTCGTTGAATCATAGTCTGCTAAGTTATTCTAATCTTCTAAACTATACCAACTTAGCTAATAAATTTGAAATATCATTCTTTAGTTCTAGGTTCAGAATTTCTCCATCATTAAAGTTCTCTCCAAAACTAGAAAATGATTGTGTGCCAACTATTTCAGCACCTAAATATGGAATTACTTTCTCTGCAAATGCCAGTGCCTTTGCCGCCCCTCCTCTTCCTGGCGAACATGAGAGCAAAGCAACTTTTTTACCTTCTAGAGGCTTCCCTTCCATTCTTGACATCCAATCAAGCACATTTTTGAAAAATACGGGAATGGTGCTATTGTGCTCAGGAGTGGATATAATGAAACCATCATATTCGCTAAATTCACTCAGCAAGCTCTGAATTGTCGCAGGAATACCTTCCGCTTTCTCTAGATCAATTCCGTATAAAGGATAATTATACTTCGTTAATTGTATTACATCAACTTCATGGTTTTCTCGTGCCATTGATGCAACGGAAGTAACTAAAGACTGATTTATTGAAGTAGAACTATTACTTCCCGAAAAGGCTAATAATTTCATACTACTGCTGTTTGTACCACTTTTTATACATCTTATTTCCTACCAACTTTGCTTTTGGTAAACCGAATAATTCGTGACAGCTTCTATTATCATCACCGTAATAGCCGTAATCGATTACATCAAAGAACGGAGCAACAACTTGAAATTGTTTGTTGTAAACCCACGTGTAATTCATGTAGATATCACCTTCAAAAGGGTCATTAGCAGGCGTTATATTACTTGGGTCTCCCCCTCGTTCTTCCATAAAGATCTTAGCGATTACCGTTCCTGTATAGTGGACAGTGTAATCCTCTGGCTGCCATGAACAAGGAACAATTTCAGTACCCGTTACATAAACTAAAGATGGTGGAGTTCCGCAACAATCACAATAATCAAAAACAAATGGATTCTTTTCGATAAATGACACCACCTGATCTGCTTGTTCTTTTGTTAAATTATCCCATGCATCAGCTCTAGCAATGGTGATGGACAACATTAAAACGATTAGCGTTCCTAATTTCTTCATTCTATTTCTTTTTATTTCGTTTTGGTACTCTTCTTTCGTTAGAGTACTTCTGCTTATGTTCAGCTAAACTTCCTTCAAAAATCTTGTACTTTCTAAAATCGCAAGATAAACTCCCATTATAGAGTTGTATTTTTTCATCGGGCTTTAATTCGATATTTTTAAGCCCTTCTCTTGAAGCGGAAATTACCCAGCAATCATATCCTTGCATTTTATGCTTAAAGAAATCTCCAAGTCTCTTATACATCGCTGGAATCTCTTCTTCCTCCCCTATTCTTTCGCCATAAGGAGGATTTGTAATCAATATTCCACCATCTCCTAAACGCCCTTGATCTCCAAAATCTTTAATTTCAAACTGAAGACATTGACCCAATGGTAGGTTTTTAGCGTTGCTTCTCGCTTTTAGTATTACATCGCCATTGGTATCGGAACCAACAATACGCACTTTTAAGTCTTTTTTAGGTCTTTTTGGCGCTTCGTCATAAACCTTATTCCATAGTTCCTTATCAAAACCTTTTAGATGCATAAAACTAAAGCTCTTACGGGCTAAGTTCGGAGGCATTTCATTTGCAATCAAAGCAGCTTCGATTGGTAAGGTACCAGCTCCACACATTACATCCATAAAATCGGTATCACCCTTCCAACCACTTAAAAGAATCATACCTGCAGCTACTGCTTCATTTAATGGTGCTTCCCCAGTATCCTTTCTATAGCCCCTTTGAAACAATGGCGCTCCTGAAGTATTTATACTTACAGTACATTCATAGTCTTGTAAGTGAACATCAAAAACAACATTTGGATGGCGCTTATCAACGTCAGGACGAGTTCCAAACTTATCTCGAAAGTAATCTACAATTGCATCTTTTAAAATAAGCATTGGCAACTGCGTATAAGTAAATTCAGGTGAGTTCACAGCTCCTTTTACCGCGAAGGTTTGACCATCGCTCATAAATTCGCCAAAGTCAATTTTTGTGAACTTCTTAAATAGGTCGTCCTTGTTTTTGAACTTGAAGGTTGACACAGGGATCAAGACAGCAAGCGCAGTTCTCAACCAAAGGTTTGATCGATACATCAATTCCGTATCACCTTCATACGTTACTACCCTATTTCCTTTTTTAATATTGGTAGCTCCGAGGTTTTTAAGCTCTTCGGCAAGAACATCCTCAAGGCCATAAAAGGTTTTAGCAGTTAACTTCATGTTATAAAATTCTGCAAAGTTAAAGGATAATTAAAGACCTTTGGCATCATTTCATTACTCTTTTGTATAAGGCTCAAAGATATTGATGTTGTCAATCCCTAATTCTTCGGAAACCTTGGCGTTCCAACGCTTCATTTTTTCTTCATTATGACCATGAAAAACCTCTCCAAAGTAATCTTTTGAATTCTCCTCTATTTTCTCTTTAGCCGCAGCATAGATAGCCAAAACAGTTTCTTTCTTTCTATCCGATTGATTAATTTTCACCATCATTTTTCTTCGTTCTACTTCTACTAGATCAAAGAAGATATTTATAAAACAAAGTTCTTTCGGGGTTATTTCTAAATTCATATAACTATAAAATGGATCAAAAATAGTAGCAGAAGAGACCTGTACCATTCCATCTGCAGAGTCAACAATATCAAAATACAACTGAACCTCTAAATTGTACTCTTTCGAATAGGTGTGAACCGTAGAAATAGTCGACCTGTAAGATATACCATTATTATTTTCTTCTTGCTCTTGACTCAGATCTCTCCATAAGACACGTTTGCCAGTCCAAGGTACATATGGGGAATAATAGAATTTATTGTGCTTTAACTTTTTATTAAAAAACACCTCATCCATGGTCAAGGTGAGAGAATCATTATAGTAAGCCTCTTGTTCCCCGTCATCGAGAATCACCTGATTTTTTGCTACTTCATTCCAGAAGAAGTCATTATAAGGAAATGCTGAGATCTTACGATAATCGTGAACAACTTCCGGAAATTGAAAATCTGGAATATAATATTGATTTTCTGATTCGTATGCATAAAGCACGGCCTCAGCAAAGATACTAAATGGCTCACCTTCTCTAGACTGATAATTAATGGCGTAGTTAAAGTAGGTTTTATCCCAAAACTGTTGATTATTGACATCCTCAAAAGTTCTAGTTATATTAAAGTCTACCGAGTGTATTGTATCATCAGGGAAAATAGGAATGAATGGATGTTTTGAAGCATCCTCTATATTAAACTCTACTTTACTCACGCGGTTCCCTACTTCGGTCACCCATATTTTTCCATAAAAATTTGATTTTTCCGAAACACGAGGTTTAAAAGAGATCACAAACATTGTATCACTCTCTTCCGCATACTTGTCTACCAACTTGAGGTCGAATTTTTTCATGATCTTTGATTTACCGTACTGAAGGGGTTGATTTGGAAAGAGGTTGGATACTTCAAGCATTTCCATTAGAACTATTGATAGACTAGTTTGTAATGAAACAAATATCCTTTCATTAAAATATTGTAGTCCCACTCTACCTATTTTATAGGATAGGTCTTGTATATCATACCCCTTGATATCGGCGTTATAAAACCCTTGAAGTAGCTCTATTTGTTGATCGTCATGAAAGGACTTTAACTCATAGTAGACCTTAGAAGGAATAACTTTTTTGGTGGCCTTTTTCTTTACTGAAGCTAAAATTTTTGCAAGATACGGTTGATCAGAAGCGAAGATTTCAACGTTATTCAACATGTTCTCTTTTTGCTTCAGGTAGACCGGCTCAGGAATCTCACTTAAGTTCTCTATAATTAAATATTTCCGTTCATAACCTACACAAGAGAATATTACAGTATCGGTAGCCGAAATTTCATAGAACTCGAACTCACCATTGACATTTGTAATAATTGTTCTACCTGTAGCTTTGCTATGAACCTTCACAAAACCAACGGGTTCATTTGTTTGACGATCTCTAACTTGGCCTGAAAAGTTCAAGTAAGTACTTTGAGAAAAAGTTGATGTGGTTAAAACAAAAAGAAAAAAAGTAAAAAATAATCTCATACACAGTAGGTTGTCGACATTAATAAAACTACCTATAATTGTAATTAAATTAAGGATTATTCCGTTAAATGCTGTGATTACCTATTGTGCTGTTTTATATTCAGCGTAAATTAGAGCCGGTGAGCCTAAGAAAATTGGCATATCGTTCCGCGTTCTTATGTTTTGCATTTTGCATGACCTGGACTACTTATGCTCAAAAAGTTGGGCTTGTTTTCAGTGGCGGTGGAGCATCGGGATTCGCACATGTAGGTGTTTTGAAGGCTCTGGAGGAAAACGACATTCCAATAGATTATATTACAGGAACCTCCGCGGGAGCTCTTGTAGGTGCTATGTACGCTTCTGGATATTCTCCATGGGAAATTGAGGCTATTGTGACAAGCGAGCAGTTTTATTTAATTAGTCAAGGTTTATTAGGTCCAGAAGATCGATACTATTTTTCTGAGGTTGAGGAATCTCCTGAGTTGATCTCCTATCACTTTACAAAAGATTCAATTTTTAGTAAATCTTTGCCTACCAACTTACTTAACCCTACAGTGCTTGATCTGGAGTTATTAACCTATTTGGGGTTTAATCCTGTTGCTAGTAAAGAAACATTCGATAGCCTTTTTGTTCCTTTTCGATGTGTAGCCTCGAATATCGCAGACAAATCAAGTGTGGTATTCAAAGACGGAGAATTAAACAAGGCAGTTCGTGCAAGTATGACTTATCCTTTTTTCATAAGCCCTATTGAAGTAGAAGGAGAGTTATTGTTTGATGGTGGTTTATATAATAACTTCCCTGCAACTGAACTGTATGAAGATTTTAGTCCCGATTTCATAATAGGAAGCAATGTTTCCTTTAACGAGGCAGCTCCAACAGATGATAATCTAATTTCTCAGATCGTAAACATGTTCTCTTCAAAATCACTATATGAATTACCATGTGAGCAAGGGATAATGATAGAGCCAAACCTTGGCAATATAAGCACTTTTGATTTTGCGGAGATTCAAAAAGCAATACAAATTGGTTATGAAACTACCCTCGAGAACATAGACTCGATAAAAGCTTTTGTAACGCGTAGGCAAAGTAAAAAAGAGCTTTTGACAAGAAGACAAACTTACAATAGAAAGAAAATTAGTTGTAGAATAACGAATGTCAATATTACGGGAGTTACTCCAGATCAAGAAAGTTACTTGGAACAAAAATTCTTGCCAAGTAAAAAGTCTCCGACATTAACAAAAGATAAGCTGCATTTTAGATATTTGGATCTATATCAGAACGATCATGTTGTTTCCATTTTTCCCTCACTGACCAATGTAACAGACACAAGTCAAGAGCTTAACTTAGCCATTAAACGTGAAAAACCATTGCGATTAGCTTTTGGAGGACATTACTCTTCTCGGCCTGTAAATATGGGATACTTGAGTGCATCTTATTCCGACTTTAAGAGATCTCCTATTACTTTTTATGCCAACACCTTCTTTGGTAAGTTTTATGGCTCGGTGAAAGCAGGGTTAAACTTCCACTTGCCTACACGTGCAAACTCATATGTAGAACCTGTTTTTGTTATGAATAGGTGGGACTATTTTAGAAGTTTTGCTACCTTCTTTGAAGATGTAAAACCAAGTTATTTGGTACAAAACGAGATCTATTGGGGCCTAAAGGCTCACTTTAGGGTTAAACAAACGGGTAAGCTTACGGTAGATTTCGTAAACGGAACGAATGAAGATGACTATTATCAAACAGAGGATTTTACGGCGTTGGACACTACTGATTTTACCTCCTTCCATTATTATTCGCCCGGGGTTTCACTTAAGTTTTCAAACCTTAACCGAAAGCAATTCGCGAATGAAGGCATGGAAGCTAACTTTGAATCTCGATTCATCCATGGAGTTGAACACACCTTACCAGGTTCTACAGCCTTACTAAGAGATGAAACTAAAACATTCAGAACATGGGTTTACTTCAAGGCAAATTACACGAATTATTTCATAAAGAGAAAACACTATAGCTTAGGTATTTCGGCAGAAGGTTTGTATTCTTTCCAGCCTTATTTTCAAAACTATACAGCGAGTATTCTGAACTCTCATGTTTATGAACCAATACCCGATGCGAAGACTGGTTTTTACTATGACTTCAGGGCAAATAAGTATTTAGCAGGTGGGCTTATTAATGTGTTCTCATTTTTTGATAATAAGCTCGATGTACGACTAGAAGCCTACTATTTCAAACCAATTCGAAGAATTTTAAACGACAACGGTATTGCCGTAGATGGTGAATTGTTCCAAGGACAATTTGGAATCGGAAGTCTTTCTGTGATTTACCATTCTGTGATAGGTCCTATTAGAGGTACAATGAATTATTTAGATGGAAAGTCACCACTAGAGCGTTTATCCTTCCAATTATCTTACGGTTGGGTAATCTTTAATAAGAGAGGATTACGTTAGAGTCTCTTCAATAGAGTCTCCTTGCTATCTTCTGCTAATAAAGGGTGCGCTAAGGCTCTTTTAATCCCATCAATATCTTTTTCGTGAAAAAGACATTTCCAAACTTCACCAATACTCAGGCGCTCCTTATCGTTCTTCACTATTGTAATTTCATCGCCCGCATTTATAATACCAGGCTGAATAATTCTAAGGTAAGCTCCAGGATAATTCGATTTTGCAAATGCCTTTACTACTTTTTGTGTTTCAAATCGAGCTCCCAATTTAAAGCAAGGCTCTCTTGGCTGCGAAACCTCAACGATTACCTCCTCGCCTATTCGCCAGCGATCTCCGACAAATATCTCTCCCTCGTCTAAACCATCAACGGTAAGGTTTTCACCAAACATACCCCATTGAAAATCTAGGTCTGGATACTGGGGTTTCCAAAATTCATATTGTTCCGAACCATAAGCATAAAGTCCTTTATCGTAATCCCCATGGTAGCGTTTATCTACCACATTGTCACCTGACAGTCCTTTAGTAGTAACTTCCATCTCTGTTGAAACAGGCATTTTAAAGATACCCGTCTTCACTTTTTTGCCGCGATAAGAAATCGTTCTTATATCCGCTCGATTAATAGACTTAATTATCATTTTCTCAAAATAACATTTCTAATCTTGGCTAACCAATCATTGATATCAGGAGATAATTTCAAAAGAATCGCTCCTCCCCAAAACACCGTTGTTAGCATAAAACCTTTAACAAGTAGGTTTATAATTTGGTTATCAGAAATATTTACAAAATGAGCCAAGCACATCATCCCGGCAATAAATAACAAGGTCTTAAAGAATGCGCCGTTAAAAGGTTGAAGATTATATGTTTTGTAGAGAAAGGCCCAACGAATTAGGTTTACAATAAAAACTGATACAGCCGATGCCATTGCAGCTCCCTCTAAGTTGAAGTAATGAATAAATATGAAATTCGTTGCAATAAGCACCACAACTAGAATGAGAATGAAATACGTATTATATCGATATTTCTTAGAGGTAGAAATAACTGCAGAATTAGTACCTGTTGCCATTTCTATAATCACAGAGAGACCAAGAAAGAAAAATACATATAGGTGATCTGAATATTCATTAAATTTTACTGAGAAACTGAGCGCCGACTCTATTAGTCCCCAACCAAGAACATATAAGAATCCACCCAAAAGCAATTGATTAAGACAGCTCTTACGATACACCAACAGGATATTATCCATATCGTTCTCTTTCCAAGACTCTGCTAATACAGTATTAGCAATTGCATTAATGGCCCTAGAAGGCATTATTATGAGCCTGGCCGCAAAAAAAAGTGTTCCATATATACCGATGGCTTCTACCGATATTAAGTTTGCTACCATATAGGTATCAACATATAGAACTAAAGAACCAGATGCCCCAGCAAGCATCCCAAACAACATAAGACTTGATAACTGTTTTCTGTTTTCCTTAGCATATAATTCAGGAGCAGGAGCAGTAATTTTCTTTGTCTTAGCAAGAGCGTAAATAATAATCACTACACCTGGTATGCAAAAGGCGAGCATGTAGAAATAAACCACAGCACTATAATCGATATAGGTAAGCCAGAAAAGTAAAACCCCTGTTGCAATTACTATCTTGATAACGAGGCTTTCTAGGAAAGAACCAATGACAGAATTGAAAAGCATTCGAACGTAGCCATCAATATTTACAAAGAGAATTCTAAAGAAAACTCTTGGTATAACTAACCAAACAAACGATTGAACCAATATGTAATTTTCATCATTCGCGTTCACCCAAAATCCAGTTCCTAGTAAATAATACAAGGTATAACTGAAGGCTATACCAATCAGTGATATATAAATTCCAAAGGCTAAAAACCCATGATGCCCCTTCTCTTCATTTCTATATTTTGGAAATAATCTTAATAAAACTTGGATAAAGCCTAGATTGAAAACCATTTTGAAAAATCCGGAAATTGCATCTAGAATCTGGAAAACACCGATTTCAGCAGCACTCAAAACCAACGGCATTAATAGTCTAGTGATTGCACCAAACATATTTCCTGCAACTTGAATTACAGTATTTCTAACCGCTTGCTTTTGGATTATTCCCAAATGGTAACTTTTAATGGAATTTGTTCTAAAATTAGATAATTATACCCTTCATCCATTTTTAAAGATTCCGTTTTTAATCTAATTAATGTTAATATCCTGGATAAAGTTATTCATCTTCAACAATGATAATTCCCACTCATTAATGAGTTGGAATAATGAGAACATCTCTTTTTCACTTGTGTCACAAGAAAAGGCAAAGGATGTAATAGTCAAGAGATCATGTCTTCTTTTAATGCCGTTCCCTTTACATAATCAGCATTAAAGGCTTTACCTAAAACGTCATTAAGTTTCTTGGGAGACAGACCAAAGCCAGGGCGAACTGACTTCACATTTTTAAGAGTAATAATCTCTCCTCTTTTAACATCTTGTGAAACATATATGGATCTAACCGATCTTCTTCTTATTTCTTTTTCGGGAGTAACCCTATAATCAACATTCCCAATAGATGACTCTGCTAGTCTAACGGCGCTTACCATATCCGAAAATTCTTTTTCATCAAGGGAGAAAGATGCATCATGGCCACCTATTTTCTTATCTAAGATGAAGTGTTTTTCAATCATTTGCGCCCCAAATGCAACCGATAATATTGGCACAAGTGTGCCCAAGGTATGATCCGACAAACCAGATTTTACAGCAAATCGTTCTTTCAAATCTTTTATCATTATAAGATTTGCTTCTTCAATTTTTGCTGGATATGCCGAAGTGCATAACAACAAGGTTATGTCATTATTTCCGGCATTTCTGCACGTATCAACTGCCGTTTGAATGTCCTCTTCTGATGCCACGCCCGTTGAAATAATCATGGGCTTACCTTTTCGTGCGCAATAATCAATTAATGGAACATCCGTTATTTCAAACGACGCAATTTTATAAGCTGGAACATCAAATTTTTCGAGAAGATCAACCGCAGTGAAATCAAAAGGTGATGAAAAACATAATATATTTTCCTCTTTAGCAGTCTTGAAAAGCTCTTCATGCCATTCCCAGGGCATATGAGCTTCTTGATATAAATCATGAAGATACATTCCGTCCCAAATTGTACCTCCTTTGATTAAAAAATCATCTGTTTTAGCGTCTAGCGTAATAGTATCCGCAGTATAGGTCTGGAGTTTTATAGCATCAGCTCCACATCGTTTTGCTGCACGAATTGTTTCTTTAGCAATTTCAATATCTCCACCATGATTAGCGGATAATTCCGCCACTATAAACACTTTATCGCCAAACATATTATGATTTAAAAACTGATAAATAATTCTGATAAAAAACCAAATCCTGTTCGTCTTTGCTAATATCTAATTCCTCAAAAAATGATAATAGCGTATCAACTTGACCAGAAGCAGGAGCAAATGGATAATCAGTACCAAAAATGATTCTTTCCTTGTTTACGAATTTCAGAAGCTTAATTAGGTCTGTTTTTACCGAGCTATCTTTGAGATAGTGCAAGCTTAAAGAAAGGTCAAAATAAACATTTTTTAATGTACGAAAATGAAAAAAGTACTTTAACATTTCGTATCCTCCTGAATGCGCAATAATGACTTTTCTGTTTGGGTAAATCTCTACCAGCTTACCAAGAGCAGTCATGGATGGTTGATACATAACATCTGGTCCATCATAAAAAGCATCGAAGGTAATAGGTATATATTCTGGAATTTCATTCAATCTCTTCAATAACAAATCATACTCATCAGGAAGAATTTTTTGAATTCTTGAATGAATCTTAATCCCATGTACACGATTCGCTTTGATTTCATCAATCAAAAATTTCGTGTTATGAGTTGACCTAAAATCAAATATTAAAGTATGATGCGTTGACGAGTCACGGTACTTATCTGACTCTTCATTATATTCTTCTATATAATTGTAGATTATGTTTCTGAATGAAATATCAATATCGTAATCATCAATTCCAGAACTTATATGTAAGTGTGAATCATTTAGTCTCATTCTAATCTTTCTACGTCAATATTCATACTGTATTCTACTAAGTTGGAAAGCTCAAAAGCTTTATGCCAATTATCAGCAAAGGTAAGAATGAAAGCTACTCTAGCTCCATCTGAATCTAAGGCTTTAACTTCATCTCCTTCCTTAAGAAAAAAACCGTGCTTCTCTGAAGCTCCCTCAAAGTTAGAATATACATTTCCATCCATAGAATAAGAAATCAATTTCCCTGGATTCGAAGACACAAAATTCATGATTACACTTTTCTCCTTTTTAATGTCTAATTCAACTTCTTTACCCAAATAAACATCTATCGTTTTACCAACTATATCGTCATCTGAAAGATAAGGAAGAACCTCATCAAAAATTGCAAAACCACCTGATCGAAGAGACGATTCGATCAAGTAAAATTGATTATTCTTTTCATTTAAGATCAGCTCGGTATGGGTAATACTATTGTCGTAATGCGCTGTCTCAAAAAATCGTTTCAAAATTGAAGCAATCTGATTATAATGCCTTTTAGCTCTAGGTGAATTATAATGAAGTTGGTTTGAAACAGTATAATTCTGGAGGGGTTTGAATTTCTCTGAAATCCCTAGGATTTCTTGTTGACCATTGTGCAACAGCACTTCAGCCGTATATTCAGTTCCAACAATAAATTCTTCTACAATACACTTACCCGATTTCGATGTATCAAATGCGTTAATTATTGCTTTATCATATTCTTTCTTACTCCAAACAACCGAAACTCCTCTACTCCCAGCTGAATCCACAGGCTTTACTACACAAGGAAATTCTATATTAAGCAAATCATCTGGCGAATTCAATAATTGAAATGCCGGCGTTGGTAAACCGGCCGCTACCATCTTTTCGCGCTGCAAAAACTTATCCACGGAAATTTGAGCCAATTTCTTTGAAATCCCCATGAATCCAAAAAAATCGTTGATCTCTCCTAGGACTTTCATGGGAGCATCCGTGCAAAAGCTAAGGCAAGCATCAAAAAAATCCTCGCCTTTTTCTAGAATATAATCTTTTACCTCTTCAAAAGACAATATATTACACTGCTTGAACTCATTTGCAAATTCTTTCCCTGGTGAAGCAGGATTGCCATCAAGAGCAACAACAAAGAAGCCCTTTTCCTTTAGCTTTTTTATACCCGAAACTTGATAAGCTCCAGCTCCTAACACTAAAACATTCATGTTATTCTTCACCCAATAAATTTAATATAATACGACCTATTCTCTCTTTTCCTTTACCATCAACTAATTTACGGTACTCTTTCCGAGTTGAATTTTCGATAAGTCCATAATTATTTGAGATGTCCTCTACGTCATCAAAAGTGTAAATTTTGACTTCACCACCGACATACTCAATGAACCTTTTCTCCATAACATTTTGTGCAATAGCTAGAATAGGTTTACCCAAAAACAATGCTTCTACCAACGCCGTTCCGCCAGCACAAATAAACAAGTCGCAATCTGCCAATAGCATACCAAACTTACTTGTTGGAGCAATAAAAACCGCTTGGTCAGCATAATCCACGTAATCATTCAACGACTTTTGAGACGGACATACAACTTTCATTCTTACATCAAAAGATGACATTCTTTGAACTGCCTTAATTGTATTATTCGCTGGGTCATTACCACTAAAAGCCACGAGCACCTTACTCAATTTCTTATCTGTCTTTGATTCAGAATGATCCTGAGCATTTAGCACTTCATCTTTAAGAATTGTATAATCTAACCCTTCATATATTTTAGCTGACCCTGTTAATGTTATTGGGTTATGATTGAACAAATTTATGATCACGTCTACTCTGTTATCGAGATAATCAAAAAAGTCAAGCCTGATTAATCTTTTATACTCCACACGATCTAACAAATCATTTTCGTCCTCAGGCGAGTCAAGAAGTAATACATCGCATGAGTTTATTTCTTGTTGATCAGCGAAAATTTCAAAATTTTCAAGTATTGGTTTTGTTTTGGCTGGATCATTTGTGGCAAAATGAAATTCGTGTTGGAAATAAGTGGATTCTAAATAATGATATAAAGATGCAGTTCGAACAATGTGTCCTACGCCTTTATTTTGATAAAGCCCTGCGTATAATCCAACTCTCGCCATTTAAAATTTTAAAAACGCTTTGATTAACATTTCTTCATTTACCGTCAGACAAAGACGGATATAGTCGTTAAAGTCTTCACCATAGGCTTTCCCTGGTGTAACTAACACACCTTCTTTTTGAAGCTCTTCAGCGGCAATCTCGCCACTTTCGTATTTTGGAACGACCTTTACCAGCATATAAAAACCAGAATAAGCTCTAAAGAATTTATATCCTTTTTCAGTCAGTATTTTAGAAGCCAATTCATATCGTCTCTGATAAACTTTAGAAGTTTCGTGAATGTATGAATCAAAAGACTCTTTTAAAATTGAGCCTAAGACATAATCAGTCAATGAATTTATACAAGTAGAGATGTGTTGGTTTATTAGATTGAAATTTGAAATTACTTCTTTGCTTGCTTGAACATAGCCAGCACGTAAGCCTGGAACCGATAAACTCTTTGACAGCGAACCCACCTTGACTATATTCTCAAACTTTTTAATATCAAAAGTCAACGGTTTTCCTTCTTCAAAAATGAGATCCTTATACACCTCATCTACTATCACCCATATTTGCTCTTCAGCACAAAACTTAAGAAGATCGTCAAAAAGAATTTGATCAAATAATTGACCTGAAGGATTATTCGGATCATTAATGATGATACATCTAATATTATTCTCAGCAATACTTTTTTTTACCTCTTCTAGACTATAATACAAGTCATTACTTTCATTGATATGAGAATCAAAAAATACTGTTTTTAGTCCAAGTATTTTATTGATATCAGGATAACTTAACCAATAAGGAGGAAATAATCCTACAGCGTCGCCTGTATTCAATAAGGTGTTTAAGGCATTGTAAATGCCAAATTTTGCACCGTTTACTAGCGTGATTTCATCTATACTCTCAACTTCAAGCCCCAATAAAGTAGAAACATTTTTTCTTGCTTTTTCAGATCCCCTTGAGTTAAAATATTTATAATTTCCTTCTGAAAGAAAATTGGAAATGGCTTCCGAAACATCCTTTGGTGGTGGAATATCAGGTGCACCTATTGCTAAGTTGATATAATCACCTTCGAGCCCCCCTCTTTTCATGGATTGAGAGTGATGAACTCCTTTTAATATGTTATTAAATTCCAATTATTTGGCTGTAGAGTAGGACTTTAACTCCTCTTTTTTTGTTTTCGATATAATATCTGACTCTTCATCTAGATATTGTTTTTGACATACGATTTCGTAGGTTGACATCTTATGCGTATCCATGCATAGGAACCATACATCTTCTTGAAGTTCAATGAAATCAAGTTTCTTTAAAAACTCCGCGTTTATATGCTCTTTCTTAATCATCACTACTCCACTATCGTCACAAACCATAATTGAACCGTGATACAGGCTTCTCAATTCTTCCAATAAGTTAGAATCTGGCTGAGTGGTGTTTTGTACATTATTACATCCAATTGGAGACACATCAGTGCACCATATTGGGTAATTTTCTTTAACCAAGGTATGAGCGTCACGCATAACGCCGTTTGTCACGATTGCAACGGACCTTTTATAGAGCATTATATATTTCGAGACTAAATCACCAAATATTGCTTTATCTTCACATTCAATTGGATGAACATAAACGATTTTTCCTTCTTCAAGATCATGCAGTTGTTCATGCACTTCCCAATTACTTTTATTATAGGCATAAACAAAGGCAACCTCTCCTACTTTATGCATTCCTCTATTTAATATTTTCGGACCTTTTACAAGTCCTTTTTTGCCTAAGACGTCTGCAATTTCTGTTGAAGAAATCCTGTTCTCCTTAATTTTTCTAATTATCTGCTCTTTGATATCCATTAAATGAAATTATTTAGTGATAAATATAAGCAATGTAATATGATCTACAAGCCTACCCTAGTCGAGCTTTAGATTTTAAATTCTTAACTCACAAAAACACGTGATTAGAGGTCGGATATAATAGTGTTTTTAAAACACATAAGAAGCTGTATATCAACAAACTTCCAAAGGAAAGAATCCTATTTTTTAATTACTTTTTTAATTTCTGTTAATCCCATTTTTTCTAAATATGGTTCCAGAATCAGAGATTCTTCTTTGAGTGATCTTCCTGGAACAAACTGAACATTGTCTTCGTTAATTTGAGCCACCCATGGATTTTCTTTAACAAAGTCTATTACATTCTTCAAGGTTAATCGGCTGTCTTTTATCCCCATTGCTACGAGGTTTATCATTGCATAGTCAGATGGATAATCAATGGTCAATCTAAGATTTTCAAATCCATTTGTATCGAATTCATAGAAAACTTTATGATCCGCTTTATTTCTGATAAACGGTGTAACATGTTCCTTTTCAAAGTCTGAAGTCGCATTAATACCAGCATCTATCAGTGCTTCTTTTGTAAAGATTTCCAAATTACAGCCAAGTGGTAGCCCTTTTGTACATGTGTAAGTTCGTTCAGAATCTGCAAAGAAATGAATTAACTCAAGAATTCTGGAAGTTGCCACTACCGGATTATCTCCTGTAAGTCTAAGTACAAAATCCCATTCTCTCTCTTTTAAAATAGCATAAAATCTCGAAAGCACGTCTTCTTCATCTCCTCGAAAAAAGGGTATTTTATTTTCTTCACAGAATGATTGTATTGCATCATCCATGGGGTTAGAGCTTGTGGCGATAACGACCTCATCAAGTTGGTTTATTTCTTTCAGCGCATCAATTTGATGTTCTAAAACTGATTTGCCACCAGCAATAGGCAAAGGCATCAAAACTTTATTGGGAAAACGTGATGACCCCATTCGAGCCTGAATAATAGCACCAATTTTATAAAGTCCAGCCCCCATCAACACTTATATTTTGACCTGTTAAGTAGCTTGACTTCTCTGAACAAAGAAGAACTAGGATTCCATCTAGATCATGTGGCTCACCTATTCTATTCAATTTAGTTTTCGCTTTTAATCGCTCTACAAATAGCTCATCTTTTTGTACCTGTAGTGAAGGAAAAGGACCTGGAGATATTGCATTCACTGTAATACCATACTTTGCCAAATACATAGCATAGTATTTCGTTAAATGAACTAGTCCTGCCTTAGCCACACCATAATTTGCTGGATTTAACAATTCCTCACGCCCTTCATAAATCTCTAAATTAGGAACTGTTACTCCGTACATAGAAGCTATATTAACTATTTTACCAGCGGCCGACTTCTTCAGTAGTGGAATAGTTAAGTGAATAAGATCATAACATTGATTTAATCCTCCTTCAATTCCAGTTCTCCATTGTTCGGGACTTAGTTGTTCAGGATGATTTGGGGCTCCGTAAAAGGCATTATTCACCAATATATCTAGAGATTTAATCTCAGCAAGAGCATTAATGACAGAGTCTCTTTTCGCCACGTCAAGTTCTAGAAACTCAATATTCTGAGCACCGTTAAAGGCAGCATCAAACTTCTCCTTTGAACGACCACCACAATAAACCTTAGCACCCTGGCCTGATAGTGCCAAACACATAGACCTGCCCAGGTAGCCGTAACCACCAGTAACCAATGCAGATTTTCCATTTAAATCACTGAACATATTTTATTTTTTCCAATTCGCCGGATTTAACAATTCGACCTCTTGCACTCTAATATCATCAATTTTTTCCAAAAGACCTTTATCGATATTGCTATTCGCCGCTCGAATATTACTTTTCAATTGGTCTAACGAATCTACGCCTATTAGAACCCTATCAATATACGGCTTACTCAATGCGTATTGCAAGGCAAGTTCATTCATGGAAAGTTCTTGTTCTGAAGCGAGGTTATTTAAGAGCTCAAGATAAGGTCGCAACCCTTTAAGATTTCCAGTGAGATCGTCAAGGTTCATAAAGAACAAACCTTGAAGAAAAGTAGAACGTGTATGGATCTCAATACCATTAGTTTTCGCCTTCTCCATAATCTCCTTTCTTTTTGAAGCATTATCTAACATATTAAATGGAATCTGAACGAGCTCAACGAAAGCGTTATGGATTAATTCTTCTAATTCTTCATTGGTATAAACCGAAACACCTATTTTCTTGATCTTTCCTTCTTCTTTCTGTTTCTCTAGCTCCTTCAACTTACCTTTTTCTATTGTTCTGAATTGAGAATAGCTATGGAAGAGATAACCATATAATGAGGTAGAATTAAGGTCTTTTAAAATTACCTCTATTCTTTCATCCATTGTATCAGGAAGTGACACAACCGAGGCTGAATATTTGGAGACAATGTTAAAGTTTTGATCGTTAGAAATTGTTTTCCCGATTACCTCATGCGCATTACCATAAGCCTCTGCACTATCCAAATAGCTTAATTTATTTTCTTTAGCAAATTTTAGAATTGATGCTACTTCATCAACCCTAACTTTGCCAGCGTGATTATTTATACCGTAGTCCAAACCGAACTGAACGGTGCCCAGCATTAGTTTAGAAACACTCATAAATTAAGCTATTGAAAAATCAGCATCAACATGCTCCTTAATTAGCTCTCTCAGATCTTCTACACCAACCCACTCATCATTTTCTCCTGAATTATATTTAAATCCTTGAGGAACTTTCACTGCACTAAAGGCTGATATAAACTCTTCAATATCCCAAGCGGTAACAGAAGGGAGAATTACGTAATATTTTCCTAAATCATAAGTATTAAATGCATCTGAAGAGGTAATCATTTCTTCATGAATTTTCTCACCTGGTCTAATACCTACGACTTTTTGTTCGCAATTTGGTGCAATGGCCTCCGCAACGTCGGTTATTTTATATGACGGGATTTTAGGCACAAAAATTTCTCCACCCCAAGCATTTTCTAGAGCATGTAAAACTAGAGCTACTCCACCATTTAAAGATATGTTGAATCTTGTCATGGTTGGATCTGTAATAGGAAGTACTCCTTCTTTACGTTTATTCAAGAAGAACGGAATTACCGAACCGTTCGAACCCATTACGTTACCATAACGCACCACAGAAAACTGTATATCGTTGTGTCCCTTTATGTTGTTCGCTGCAACAAACAATTTATCAGAAACCAATTTTGTAGCTCCGTAAAGGTTTACTGGTGCTGCCGCCTTATCTGTTGATAGTGCAACTACCTTTTTTACATCCATTTCCAAAGATGCATTTATTATATTCTCGGCGCCAAGTACATTTGTTTTTACACATTCCATTGGATTATATTCAGCCACTGGAACGTGTTTCATAGCAGCAGCATGAATAACATAATCCACACCTCTGAAAGCTCTTTTAACGCGATCATAATCTCTAATATCACCAATAAAGTAACGGATTGCAGGATATTTACTCTGTGGGAATTCCATAGTCATTTGATACTGCTTTTGCTCATCGCGAGAAAAGATTACCAAACGAGAGACCTTTGGAAAGTCCGATAAGATTCTTCTTGCTAGTGCCTTTCCAAGAGACCCAGTGCCTCCAGTTATTAAAATTGATTTTCCGTTTAAATCTAGCATATTCTTATTATATGAAGGCTCGAAGGTACAAAAACTCCTCAAAAAAATTTACATTTGCCGTCACTTGTAAAGAATGAATAATCGTAGAAAAGTAAATAAGGCTGTCCTATCAGATCTGATAGATATCAGTAAAAATGTTCAAGCTAAATCGGGCGAAAAAACGAAATATAAAAAAATTCTTTTTTGTCCTTTAAATGCAACTGAAATAAATACCATTCGAGAAACCACCTTTGCTCTTGCTTTAAAGGCAAGAGGAATTGAAAGTAAATTGCTTTATCTTGATACGAACCTTGAAAAAAGCGAATTCTATTCAACAAAAAAGGAATACCTAATTTATAAGTATAAGATTAAGGGAAATATCGGAGCTTGTGAAAAGATGGGCTTAGATGTCGTTAGAACAAGTGATTACAACAAGAATTTGAAGAAAGTTCAAGGGTTAGAAAAATTATCCGGTGAAGAACTTGAGAATTACACCTATAAAGGAGTATTTCTTGGAGATTTAATTACTGCATCTTCGGTACGAACAATGTTGAGTAATGGTCCAGAATGGGAGAATACAGTTTTTAGAAATACGGCTATTCAAAATGCGCGCTCAGCAACACTTTTAGTTGATATTTATAGCAATATTTTAGAAAAGGAGCGTCCGAACAAATTAGTCATGACACATGGAATATACATTTCTTGGGGACCGCTATTCAGACTTGCAAGGAAAATGGACATTCCTGTGGACGTATATGGAAGTTCTTACAGAAAAAACACTGTACGATTTTATCATAACGCTCCAAACGCACCATTTCCTGAAGCGGAGTGGCCAAATTTTAAGAACGTTGCCCTTAACGATAAAGAACTAAGTATTGTTGAAGACTATATTGCAAGTCGGGAAGATCAAAATCAAGACAATGTTTCTACCTTATTTAAAGATGCCGTTCCTGCAAGCCCAGATCTTCAAGATTTCATAGCCAAGAATGATGAAAAAAAGATCTTTTGCATGTTTACAAATATTGCCTGGGATGCGTTTGCATTTAGTTCAGAAGGGAAGTTTTCGGATATGTTTGATTGGATCGAACAAACAATTAGTTTCTTTAAAAAATCTAATAAGTCGGCATTAATCCTAAAGGCTCACCCAGCTGAAGATCACTGGAACACGCCCGAGAAGTATAGAGTCAAAACTTTGATAAAAAAAATTGGACTCAGTGAGAATATATACTTTATTTCGGAGACTGAAAAACTTAAACCTTTTTGGTTATATGAAAAAATTGATTGGGGTATTATACATATAAGTACTGTAGGCTTGGAAATGGCGTTAAAAGAAATCCCCGTAATTAGCTCTGGAGCAGGAAGTCATTATAGTCATAATGGATTTACTATAGATCCTGTAGACTCTAAGGATTATTTTGAGAAATTAGAGCAGATAGAAAATGATGAAATTAATTTTGCGCCTGATACAGATATTGCCAAACGATACATGTATTACAGATTCTTCAGAGAAGCAATTCCTTCAGAAATTATGCTAGTGAAAGATTTCAGGAGAGTCGATGAGTTCAATATTCGATCTGAAAAGGACTTATTACCTGGGAAATTTAAATCTTTGGATATTATTCTAGATGGCATCCTTAATGATTCGCCTTTTGTATATTGTTAGGACAACTTAATTACTAACTTTGAGCTATGAGCAAATTAGGCCTAGTTTCTTACACCACATTGAATACAGGCGATGAAATACAGAGCCTTGCAGTAAAACGTCAATTACCTAAAGTTGATGTAGAAATTGACCGTGAGCAATTACATGCTTATAAATCTCCAGATGGTGAGAAAGTTAAAATGATAATTAATGGATGGTTTATGGAAGAGCCTACACATTGGCCTCCCTCTGAAGATATTGATCCATTATTCATTTCTTTTCATATCTCGCATGAGCACGGAGCTGTCAAGAAGATGACTTCTCCGGAAATGATAGCTTACTATAAGAAGCATGAACCAATTGGATGCAGGGACATGCACACTACAAACTTGCTCAAATCAAAAGGTGTTGTCGCCTACTTCTCAGGTTGCGCTACTTTGACTTATGAGAATAAGTTTACGGAACGTAACAACAGTATTGTTATGGCCGATCCTTTATTCAACTTGTGGCCCTATTCATACGGTAAATATTGTGGAGACAAATTAGTTCCGGAAGAATATCAAAAAGATATAATTTATACCACGCATAGAAGACCGACTAGAGACAGAAGTCAGGCGGATCGGGTTAAAGATGCGGAGGACATTATTGAAATATATTCAAAAGCTAAACTGGTTTTTACTTCTAGAATTCACGTAGCATTGCCTTGTTTAGCCCTTGGGACTCCAGTAATCTTTATTAACGCCGGGTACAACTCTGTAAACTTGAGTAATAGATTTGAAGGACTAGTAGGAAATATGAGAACACTGGATGATAGTGATTTTGCCTACTCAAAAAAGAACCTTCCAAATTTATTCTTTAGAACTGCTGGATTTTATAAGCTTTCCGGAAAACCAAAAGTGCTTGATATTGATTGGGAAAATCCTCCTGCAAATCCGGTGGACATTAGTCCGATTGCGGATGGAATTAAGCAGAGAATTAAAGATTTTATTT
>JAKVAQ010000017.1 GCA_022447665.1 Crocinitomicaceae bacterium | reverse complement strand
ACAAGCGAGGGTACCAACGATAACATTTTTAATACTGAAATGAGTGTTGAGAAATTGGATATTGGTCAGATTAAAAAAATGCCAGCACTGTTGGGAGAGGTTGATGTGATAAAAGCTATACAACTGTTGCCTGGAGTTGCAACTGTAGGAGAGGGCGGTTCTGGATTTTATGTTCGTGGAGGAGGAGTGGACCAAAATCTCATTTTATTAGACGAGGCCAACGTTTATAATGCCTCACATTTACTGGGTTTTTTCTCAGTGTTCAATCCCGATATTGTGAAGGATGTTCAGTTGTATAAAGGAGGAATTCCAGCTGAATATGGAGGACGATTATCATCTGTACTTGATATTCGAATGGTGGAAGGAAATTACAAGCAATTTGCGTTAGATGGTGGGATAGGAACGATTTCTAGTAGGCTGACATTTGGTGGTCCGATAGTTAAAGATAAAGGTTCTTTTGTGCTCGCAGGAAGAAGGACTTACGCTGATATTTTTCTCCCTTTAAGTAAGCGAGAAGAGCTGAGGGATAATAGGCTCTATTTCTATGATTTTAATGCCAAAGCCAATTATAAACTAAATGATAACAATAGAATATATTTTTCGGGTTATGGAGGAAGAGATGTCTTTGAAATTAGTGATGCTTTTACTATGAACTGGGGAAATACTTCCTTGGCCTTTAGATGGAATCATGTGATTAGCGATCGTTGGTTTTCGAATACCACTTTCACGTATAGTAACTACGATTATTTTTTAAGCGAGCCTACGGGGCAAGAGGCTTTTGAATGGAGTTCCAACATAAAGGATTATTATTTGAAGGAGGATATTACCTTTTTCATGAATACCAATAATACATTTAAGGCAGGTGGACTGGTTGCATATCATGCCATCGATCCAGGAATTGCAGTGGGAGTTGATTCTTCTATTTTGGATGAATTCCGTGTCCCTTTAAATTATGGCTTAGAGTATGCTGGGTACATCAGTCATGAGTGGAAGATTGGTGAACGTTTTCGAGCCAATTATGGCTTGCGTTTTTCTGCTTTTCAGAATATTGGAGAAACCACAGTCTATGGATTTGACGATGAGTTTGTAGTGAATGATACTACTGAATACGGAAAATGGGAGACCTATAATTTTAATTGGGGACTAGAACCACGGCTAGGAATGACGTTTTTATTGTCAGAGACTTCATCTTTAAAAGCAAGTTATAACCGAACCATTCAGTATATACAATTGGCTTCAAACGGAACTGCTTCATCACCTTTAGATGTTTGGTTTATGTCGAGTCCGAATGTCAAGCCTCAGATTGCCGATCAATATGCCTTAGGTTATTTCCAGAATTTTAAAGAAGGAATGTACCAATCATCTGTTGAGGTGTATTATAAGGACATTCAAAATGCGATTGATTTCGAAGATCACGCTACCTTACTATTAAATCCATACCTAGAAGGAGAGCTGAGAACGGGGAGAGCATGGTCGTATGGAGCTGAATTTCTCGTTAAGAAAACCAAAGGGAAATTTACTGGATGGTTAGGGTATACGTTGAGCAGGACGATGCGACAAATCGAAGAGATCAATAATGGAAATCCATATTTGGCGAATTATGATAAAACGCATGATTTATCACTAATAATGGCCTATGATATTACGGATCAATTTTCGGTATCTACGAATTTTGTTTACGGAACCGGCGCAGCTGTTACGATGCCAATAGGGAAATATGAATACATGGGAATGTTAATTCCGATTTATTCTGATAGAAATGCGAAGCGTATGCCGGATTATCATCGGTTAGATTTTGCATTTACCTACAAGCGAAAGCCAAAAGAAGGAAAGCGATGGAGAGATGACTGGGTATTATCGGTTTACAATGTTTACAACCGTGCTAACGCTTATAGCATAAACTTTAGACAAGATGAAGCCAATCCGAGTACAACGAAGGCCGAAATGCTTTACTTATTTGGGATTGTACCATCGATAACGTATAATTTTCACTTTTAATGAAGAGATTGATTTACATATTTATTGGTCTTTTTGTGGTCACAAGCTGCACGAAGGAGATTGAAATTGAGTTGGACGAGGGAGATCAAAGATTGATTGTTGAGTCTTGGTTTACCACAGAAGAGAAAGTACACGAAGTAAAATTGACCCTTAGTTCGAGTTATTTTGATGAAGCTACAATGCCTGTGGCCACAGGGGCTAGCGTTAAAATTTCTGGAGGCGGAGAGGAGTTTATATTTACTGAAACGTTCCCAGGTATTTATCATTCAGAGCCAACAGCACATGCTTCGTTTAAAACAGAGTATACAATGGAGATTCTTTATGAAGGAACAACTTACACTGCAACAGATTATTGTGATACAGTTCCTATGATGGATGACTTTATAATGTGGCCGGAGGTAGAAGATGGTACAATTCAGAATTATATTGCGCTAATATGGTCTTATGAAGCACCAGGTTATGGTGACTATTATGCTTGGAGATTAAAATTAAATGGGGAATATATAACGGATACGTTGAGCCAAATAACCTTTGCTGCAGATGAATTTATTGGAGATGGACTGTATTTCGAGGGCTGGCCAATAGACAATATTCGTGCGAATGATTTAACCTCTGGGGACATTGTTACTATGGAGCAAAATGCCTTATCTCAAAAAGCTTACGAAGCCTATATAGCGATTATGTCAGAAACTGATTGGCGAGGCGGTTTATTTGATGCGCCACCTGCCAATGTTCCTAGTAATTTTGACAATAATGCAATGGGACTCTTTGTTGTTTCGAGTACCAATATTTTGGAGTATACAATTCCTTAAGCCGATGCTCCCGCTTTCGGCGCTGCTTTTTCACTTGTAATCTTTTCAATCATATGCCATGATTTCATGATCTCGGTATAGGTCCAAACGTCGCCATCTTCGGCCATTCGTTTGATGTTATCTGGTGTTAATTCATCTGGATGTGTTGCTCCGGTTGCCCCCATTAATTCAAGAAAGGCTTTTACCGTATTATGATGATAATTATAACATCTAACGTATTTGTCATTCACGTTTAACCCTTTCATTAAAGACTTGTTTTGTGTTGCAATTCCAACAGGGCAAGTGTTTGTATTGCATAACTGCGCATGGATACAACCTATTGATAGCATGAATGATCTTGCTGATTGCGTTAAGTCAGCACCTAATGAAATAGCTTTTAATATTCCAAAACCAGAGAACACCTTTCCTGATGCGATGATTTTAACTTTATCTCTAACACCATATTTCTTTAAAAGCGCATCTGCAATCGGAAGCCCTACATATAGCGGAAGCCCAACATGGTTAGCGAATTCAAGTGGAGCGGCACCAGTACCACCTTCTGCACCATCAATTCCAATGAAATCTGGATGCTGACCAGTTTCTTGCATGGCTTTACATAACTCCTCGAATTCTGCAGGTTGACCAATACATAATTTGAATCCTATGGGTTTTCCGCCTGAAAGCTCTCTTAACTTATCACAGAAATCCAATAATTCTTTTGGATTTGAAAAAGCCGAATGTGAAGAAGGAGAATAAACATCTTTTCCTTCTGGTACGGCTCTAATTTTGGCAATTTCAGGAGTTACTTTTTTTCCTGGAAGAATTCCGCCTTTTCCTGGTTTTGCTCCTTGAGAAAGCTTTACTTCAATCATCTTAACAGCATCTTTCGAAGCATTTTCTGCGAACATGTCGTAATTGAATGTTCCATCTTGATTACGGCACCCAAAATAACCTGTACCAATTTGCCAACTCAGGTCTCCACCCATTAAATGATATGGTGAAATTCCTCCTTCACCTGTATTGTGAAAGAAGTTACCTTGCGCAGCTCCTTTATTCATGGCCATAACGGCATTTTTAGAAAGGGATCCGAATGACATTGCCGATATATTGTAGAGTGATGCTGAGTAGGGTTTAGAACACTGTCCTTTACCAATCATAACACGAGGTTCTTCTTTTACGATTTTTGGATAAAGAGAATGAGCTACAAATTCATATCCTTCTTCATAGACATTCATTTCTGTTCCAAAGGGATGTGTGGCACCTACGTTTTTGGAGCGCTGATAAATTATTGCTCTTCTGTTTTTATTGATTGGAGAACCATCTGTTCTGCGTTCTACAAAGTATTGCTGAATCTCGGGCGAGATTCCTTCTAAGATGTAACGTAGGTTCCCTATGACCGGAAAATTCTTTCGGATGGCATGTTTGTTTTGGAACATATCCCTCAAACCGATCAAAATGAGTGGTCCAAATATTATAAAGGCATAGAGCCAATTAATGTGATGAAAATAAGCCAAAGCAGAAATGCCGCCCGAGACAGCAAGGGCTGACATAAGGAAAATTACGCGTACCATAGGTTAGAATTTTAGACTTTTAAAATAGAAAAATAAATTAACTCTGAGTCTTCTATTCTTCTGAATCTGAATTCTTGAGCGGATTTTGCTCCTTGTCAACGATGTGAAGGTCTCTTTGCGGATAAGGTATTTCAATCCCTTCCCTTTGAAACTCCCGATACACTTCAAATCTAATTTCACTCTTCAGAATTTCAATGTAAAGGTTTTGATCAGCCCAGAAAACTAGGTCTAATTCAATTCCATCATGACCGAAATTGAGTAATCTAACAATGGGTAGGTTTGTTGAGCTTACCTTTTTATTTTCATTTGCACATCGCAGTAAGATTTTTTCTACTAAATCTAAGTCGGTTCCATAATGCACCGTAACGGGAATCATAAAACGTGTCAGCCCTTCACCAAAGCTCCAGTTGTTCACCGTGTCATTCGTTAGTTTCGAGTTTGGGATGATGAGCATTTTACCATCGTTTGTTTCTACTTTAGAGGTTCTAAGGTTTATTTCTTTGATTACTGCGACAAGGTTCTCTTCGTCGCCTTGGTTCAATATTTCAATAACATCACCTACTTTAACCTTCGATTCAATCAGTAAAACAAGTCCAGAAAAGAAATCTCGAATTAAGTCCTGAAGGCCGAATCCAATTCCAAGAGAAAATAGAGCCAATGACCCCATTAGTAAGCTTAAGTTTATTCCAAAACCACGAATAATAACGATAATGGCAATACTGTAAATTAAGTATTTAGCCAGTGTCACTATCACATATTCAGTGCCTTTATCAAAATGCTGGGTTTGACTCACTCGTTTAAGAAGGTAGACCTTTATTAGGCCCAGAACTAATCTGGAAACTACAACAACTGCAAATACATAGAAGATGTGGTAAATCGCGATGTGAAATTCTTGGAAACGGAAGAATTCAATCAGTAATAATTGTTGGAGATCTACAGAGTCGTTATTAATACGTAAACTTAGAAAGCAGATGTAAATTGAAAAGATCCAAAATAGTTGCTTGTAAAGTTTCCAAACGGCAATTTCTCTGCCTTCAATTTTAAGTTGCTTTTCAGTTAGCTCACGTGATTTAAAGAATCGTTTAGAATATTTAATGGATAATTTAGTGAGTAGAAAAATCAGAATGAAAACAAGTATGTTTAATACCGTCACTTCAAACACCTTGGGTCTTAATGGAGTTCCAAAATCTTGCACTAATAGCTGATAATCAAAAAATGACCACATACTTCTAAATTATTATTCTTCCGAGAGTTTCGGATAACATTTGTATGATTTTATCCAGTTTCATTTGTTTGGCTAAGAGGGTATTAATCTCTTCTCGATTACTAATATCATCCTTAAAGAGCTCCGTAACTTCTTCTTGAATTTCGTCTTTCATATCCCTCAAGACAGCAATCTTGTACGAATAGGTAGCTTGCAGTACCGCTTTATCGAGTTTGTCAACTTCTCGGGTTATGTATACATTCTGATTTGCCCAATTCGGACTGACTTCATGTTGAGCGGTGAGGATATCAACCGCCATTTTTGCTATTTCTTGGTCATCGCTGTTAGTGAAATCACGTTGCCCATAGAAAATGTCATTATCTAATCCCTCTTTATAACGATCGTATATTTTCTTTAGAATGGAATCTTTAAATTCCAATTGATCTTTTTCAAGTTCAAGAACAATGAATTCGATGACACTCACTTCAGTTTGAACCTCCTCTTCAAATCCATCTTCTTCCACAACTTGTGTTGTTCTAACCGCATTTGTACCATAATTCAACATTAAGCGAATAAGGTCTCTTTCTTGGTCGTAAGTTCTACTCTTTTTAGGTTCTGGCTTAGCCTCAATTTGGTCCTGATAAAGAAAATCCGGAGGAGGAAGATCATCAGGACGAACGTTGTTGGCTTTTGCTATTTTACCCCTTCTTATCTTTCCAATTTCAGCGTTTACCACCTTCTCTTCCATATCAAAGAGGCGTGCACATTCTTTTGAATAGATTTGACGCTTGATAGCATCTGGAATCACTGATATAGAAGCAACAATGTCACGAATCAATCCCGCTTTTTTAATCGGATCATTGCCAGCATCTTCGAGCAGTACTTTTGACTTAAAAGAGATAAAATCTTGAGCATTCTTATTTACATACTCATCCAATTCAGTGGCGGTATTTTTCTTGGCAAATGAGTCAGGGTCTTCACCATCTGGAAAGAGAACGACCTTTACGTTCATACCTGATTCAAGAATCATATCAATACCTCGGAACGAAGCTTTGATACCGGCAGCATCCCCGTCATAAAGCATAGTGATGTTCTCGGTATACCGTTTAATTAGCTTAATTTGCTCGGCTGTTAAAGATGTTCCGGAAGAAGCAACTACATTTTCAATACCGGATTGATGCAAGGAAATTACATCGGTATAACCCTCAACTAAGTAGCAGAGGTCTTTTTTTATCATGGCATTCTTCGCAAAGAATAACCCATATAAAATCTTGCTCTTATTGTATAATTCACTCTCTGGAGAGTTGAAGTATTTCGCTACTTTTTTGTCCGCCTTTAGAGTTCTTCCACCAAATCCTAAAACCTTTCCGGCGACCGAATGTATTGGGAACATTACTCGTCCCCTAAAGAAGTCAAAGTAACGATCGTCCTTCGTTTTGGTTAATCCCGTTTTAGCGAGAAATTCTAGTTTGTAGCCTTTTTCCAGTGCTGCCTTGGTGAACCCTTCACTTTGATCTAAACAGTATCCTAATTGAAATTTTTCAATGATATCCTCACGGAACCCTCTCTCTTGAAAATAAGAGAGTCCAATTTTTTTACCTGGATCTGTGTTATGCATATTATTCACGAAGTGATCCCGAGCAAACTCATTGATAATGCTGAGGTTCTCTCGCAACGAGGTTGCCGCAATTTCTTCAGGTGTTAACTGTCTATCCTCCTTTATATGGATATTGTACTTATTGGCCAGCCATTTCAGTGCCTCCACATAAGTAAAGTGCTCGTGTTCCATTAAAAATGAAACGGCATTACCTCCCTTTCCCGAACTAAAGCATTTCCAAATTTGCTTTGCAGGCGAAACCATGAAAGAGGGCGTTTTTTCATCGACAAAAGGACTCTTTGCCTTGAAATTTGATCCAGACTTTTTTAGATGGAGAAACTCTCCAATAACCTCCTCAACACGAGCAGCCTGAAATATTTCGTCTATGGTTTGTTTGGAAATCATCGGTGTGCAAAGATAAAGATAGCGAAGTTTCTCTGCGTATCGTTCAAGTCATTTAAATTTGTACGAATGTCAATGCATAAAGCTGAATTATCAAATCTCTTGTCTCCTTTTTTACCAGAAGGAACAGCTTTGTATTTAGCCGAGTTGATTGATAAATACGAAGTGGACTTTACTATTTCCAAACCACGCAAAACAAAGCTTGGAGATTACCGCTATCCGCAGAATGGAGAACCCCATAAAATCTCAGTAAACGGTAACTTAAATAAGTATGCTTTTTTACTAACCTCGGTTCATGAATTTGCGCATTTGACCGCATTTGAGAATTATGGACCGCGTATACCGGCGCATGGAAAAGAGTGGAAACACGAGTTCAATATTCTCTTTAACCCTTTGTTAAAAATGAACATTTTTCCTTTTGATGTGACTGAGGCTTTGTCGAATTATATGGATAACGTGAAAGCTTCTTCACATAGCGATGAAAGGTTGCTACGTGTATTACGACGGTATGACGAAAAGAAAATGCCTTTGGTGGAGACTTTAGAAATAGGACAGAAGTTTAAACTAAATGGAAAAAATTTCGTTAAAGGAAAGAAGTTAAGAAAATACCATATTTGCAGTGAGATAGAGAGTGGAAGGAAATTTAGGGTATTGGGCTTAGCTGAAATTGAAAAATTATATGAGTAATAATTATGCCGTAATAATGGCTGGTGGTGTAGGCAGTAGGTTTTGGCCCATGAGTCAAGAACACATGCCTAAACAATTCTTAGATGTTCTTGGAACGGGTAAAACTTTAATTCAAATGACTTATGAAAGGTTAATTAGAGTTGTGCCTAAAGAGAATGTATATGTGGTGACCAATAAAAACTACAAAGACTTGGTATCCAAACAAATAGATGTTTCTGAGTCACAGGTTTTAATGGAGCCTCAACGAAAGAACACAGCACCTTGTATTGCTTACGCTTCTCATAAAATTTATGACCTTAATCCGGATGCTAATCTAATAGTAGCACCTTCTGACCATTTGATCTTAAAGGAAGATCGATTCGTGAAAATTATTCAAGAAGCGCTTCAAAAGTCCGAGGAAGGATCAAATATTGTTACACTTGGTATTAAGCCTTCTCGTCCTGATACTGGGTATGGATACATTCAGTTTGATGCGGCTGGCGACTTGGTGATGGGTGAAGTAAGGGATGTGAAGCAATTCACTGAAAAGCCAAATAGAGAGTTGGCTGAAATTTTCTTGAAAAGCGGTGACTATTTCTGGAATTCAGGAATATTTATCTGGAAAGCGCAGACTATTATTAATGCTCTAAGTAAATTTAAACCAGAGTTAAACGCTTTATTTACTTCAAACAGTGGTGAGTACAACACTGATGCTGAACAAGAATTTGTGGATTTGGCCTTCAAACATTGTGAAGACATTTCGATTGACTTTGCTGTATTGGAAAATGCCAAAAATGTATACGTTGTACTTGCTAATTTTGGGTGGTCGGATCTTGGGACTTGGGGTTCTTTGTATACCCACCTAGAAAAGGATATAGATGAAAACGCAGTGATTGGTGATCAGGTGCACTTGTTTGACTCTGAACATTGTATAGTTAATGTTCCAGAGGGTAAAACCGTATTGCTACAAGGGTTAAAAAACTACATTGTAGTTGAGGCTGAGGGAATTTTGATGGTAGTAAAAAAGGACGACGAACAAAAAATCAAAAGTTACGTTAAGACTATAAAAGGTGAGTAAAAGACACCTGTTCATAGGAGTCATTATTTCATTATTCGCTAACCTTTCGTTTGCACAAATCGAAGGAGTTGTTCATCTTCCAGATGGATGGGGTAAGAAAATCTATTTGTCTTTAATTGATGATTATCGAAACATGACGTTCATGAGTGATGGTTATGTTTTGAGTTCGATGGAACTAGATTCCACGGGTTATTTCCGTTTCGAAAAAGATCTGTTATCTGAAAAGAACGAATTGTACCGACTTCATGTATCTCCCGATTCTATGTCGAGTGAGGTTTATTACGCGGATTTAGAAGAAGGAGGATTAGGTTATAATTACTATATCTTTTCGGCGAATATAAATTCACATATTGAGTTTGTTCTTGGTAGTTCCGTATTTAAAAATAAGTACAGAGGATTGTGGGAGGAATTAGATGATTTACAACTTCAAAATTATATTGATACCTATCAAGCGAGCACGACAGTAACAGAGAAACATACAAAAGATTTCCATTCTAATATTGTAGAACGAATAAGCGAAGCCACCACTCTTGAAAAATTCATAGGTTGCTATTATCTCATGAAAGCAGAGGGCAGACTTCAGTCGTATTATATTGAGTCCATTCTTTCACATCAACACTTTATTGAAAACTTAATTTCTGAGTCTGCCGATTATCCCGGTCATCAAAAACGACTCACCGATGAATTTGACATTGTATTAATGCAAGCAGATGCTCAATCTTTAAGTGATTATAAAAAGGAAAATAGAATTCTTTATTACGTGATATTTGGTCTGGTATTTATCAAATTGATCTTTTTGTTTTTCATGTTTAAACCACGCCTTAAGAAACCTAATCAAGAGATTGCTTTATCAACTCAAGAGGAGAAGGTTTTCCATTTAATGCTTGAAGGTAAATCGAATCAAGATATTGCAGATGCACTTTTTGTAAGCAAGAGCACCGTCAAATCCCATATTAATTCTATCTATAAAAAGAAGGGTGTTTCTTCACGAGAAGAATTGAAAAAACTATAATTCAAACGGGTTCTAGTCCCTTTTTCAAACCAGATAATTAAGCCAATTCTGAGGGTAAGTGAGAGTTTTGTTCAAAATTAAAATCATGAACAAATTTCTTTTTCTTATCTCAATTATATCTCTTTCATTCACTTCTATCGGACAAAATATATCAGAGGATTCTATCTATTTTGAGCGTGCTAATTCCTACCGAACTTATAAAGTTTGGACCCCGGAAGATTACGATCCAAGCCAAAAGTATATTCCAATTTATTGTTTGGATGCTTCCCTATTATTTAATGTAACTTGGGCTAATGCAGAGATTTTATCTTGGGCCGAAATTGGTGAGATTCCACCGGTAATCGTTGTTGGAGTTTTCTTTGATCAACGCAATGATGACATGACGATTAATTGGGAAAATGGGAGTTTAGGACCTCAAGGAATTGCATTCAAAGAATTTTTATTCAATGATGTTCATGAGGAGGTGAGTTCAAGTTATAATGTTTCTTATTATTCTGTTGTCGTTGGCCACTCAAATTCCAGTACTTATATCCAGGATTTGTTGCTGGATGATGAAACCCCTTTTTCAGGATATATTGGAATGAGTCAGTATGAAATCCCTACTCTGTATAAAGAGTTTAATAAGGATCATTCGGAGAAGGACTATGTTTTTACTTCCGCCAGTGAAGACGCTCCCTTTCGGTATGAATCAGGGTTCAAGTTGGAGCAGTATTTGGATTCCATTCAGCCTTTAAATTTAAACTACACTCATCTTGCAATTGAAGGAGCGGATCATATTTCTATGGTGAATTGGACCATTGCTAATGCCCTTGAGAGGCTGTTTGCACCTTACAATAGTTTTTTGAGCGATTCAATAGATTTTGATTCAGTTCAGGTAAGTCCATTAACGCTCACAGAGAATATCTTGAAAAGGCGAGACGAAAAGTATGGAACTGGAATGACCTGGGGATGGAACGAGCTAAACTTTCTATACGACGCGCAAATCGCTATGAAAGATAGTATAGGGATATCGGTTTCAACCATGAAATATGCTGAGCTTTTTCCTGAGTATCATGACGAATATTTCCTTGAAGGTCAAATTTTGGAACAAATGGGTGCATATCATACGGCAGAAAAATCATACCTAACGCATTTTGAGGTATTTGAGGAGCCAGGGGAGTGGTCGTTTAAACGTATAATTTGGCTCTATGCATTTAAATTAAATAGGGTAGAAGAAGCAATGATCTGGTGCGATAAGGCAATAGAAAATCTTGGTTTGGAAACCTTCGTTGAATTGAGAAAGGAGCTGGAAGAATTGGACTAGTTCACAAAATATATAACGGCCATTACAACGAGGTCGAATACACCGCACACGCTAATTAACGCCGTGCGTTTGTTTTTAGCATTCTGGGCTTCCATGCGTTTTCTCATTTTCATGAGCTCATCTTCAGAAGCTTTATTTTCAAATGACAATTCTATTTTGGATGAGTGCTCGGTGGACTCAGAATTTTCTTTTAGCGTTTTCTTATGCCTACGGCGTGAGTTTTCCTTTGCCGTTTTGCTCATTGAAGTCCCGGGTCCGAAACCTATCGCCATGATCTATGAACAAGTAGTGTAAGGATTCCCACAAATCATATCGGCTTTTATCCAGCCGTCATAAACGATACCGTCTCTATCGTAACGAATTAAAACCCAATTACCAACGCCGTTTACCACCCTTACCATCATTTCTTCCTCAATAATGGAGTCAACCATATCACCATTTTCTTCTGGTTTTTGGAATGTTTCGACAGGCGTTCCTCCGTAATTTCTTAAGTCTCCTGCGCAGACAGAATAGTGAATCCAAGCCTCTCCTCCCGGTATTTCTAAGTCCTCTTCTGCTGATGAGATCTCATTAATTTTTAGCCAACCATTTTCAGCTCCGATTACATTAATCATGAAATCATCCTTGGGTAAAGTAAGAATAACTTCGCCATTAGGTTCTGCCCTCACATTTGTAGGACCTTCAGGATCTGGATCATTTAAATATAATCCAACATTAAATTCAGAATATCCGACAACCGCTTGATCAAAGACTTCGTCTTCTATGGCCTCAGCCTCCTCGGGACTATCCACCATGTCATTAGTTTCTTCCAAAACAACTTCCTCTATTTCTTCTACCTCTTCGGCAGGTGGTTCATTAGACCCACATGAAACCCCTATGAATAATAGGGCAAGAATTGCCCAGATTTTTAAAGTCCTTTTTTCCATAATTTCTTTAACGCTCTGCGTTCTTTTGTTGTAGGTCTTCCAAGACCGTTAGCACGATATTCTTTTTGGGCGTTGAGGTATTCTTGGTACCGATCTTTTTCTTCTTGACGCGTAATGTCTCTTAAATAATCTGGTACGAGTTTCGCACCGACCCGCTTTTCAAGTAGGTCAACAACTTCATATTCGAATAATGCTGTGTTCTTTTTAATCCCAATACGATCTCCAATCTTAACTTCTTTAGCCGTCTTCACGGGTTCATCATTCAAAAAAACTTTTTTGTTCTTGATTTGATTAGCGGCTAGCGACCGTGTTTTAAAGAGGCGAACTGCCCACAAGTATTTATCTATCCGTGCCACGGAATAAAGATAAAGATTTATTGAAGAGAATCGTTCGCCATTTCTTCTTTGGTAACATATGGCGTAATTTTAAGACTATCGATTTTGGCCTTAATAGGTTGAATGTATTCTAAAAATGCGGGTAATAATGAATCTACCATGGGTTCAGAAGCTTCAAATTGCTCCGTTCTATGGTTGATTTGCTTACCGTTTTTCCAAAATCTATAACAAACATGCGGTCCGGTAGCGAGTCCTGTGCTTCCAACATATCCAATTACTTCTCCTTGCATTACATAAGTCCCTTTCGAAATCCCTTTGGCAAATGAACTCATATGTAGGTATTGGGTGGAGTATACATCATCATGCTTAATCTTAACATAGTTTCCATTTCCTTTAGAATAGCTGGCTGCTATCACCGTTCCATCTGCAGTGGCGAGAATTGGTGTTCCGTGCGGAGCTGCATAATCTGTTCCCAAATGCGCTTTCCAACGTTTTTGAACAGGATGGAAACGCTTCATGGTAAACCCAGAACTAATACGCGAGAATTTTACTGGTGACATTAAGAAAGGTTTTTTCATTTGCTTTCCTTCTTCGTTAAAGTATCCCACTTTGTTATTAGCTGAGTCTAATACAAATCGGAAAGCATAGAAGTCTTTACCAGCGTGGTTAAAATAAGCTGCGTTAATATTCCCAACTCCATAAGGTGTTCCTTCTACAGTTTTCTCGTCATAAAAGACTTTAAAGTGATCATTCGCATGAAGTCTAAAGAAATCGATTGACCAGGCGAAAGTACCCGCCAATTTCTCTGCCATTTCACCGGTTAGGTCTAAATCTTTATACTGTTGATTTAATGCATTACTCAAATTTGAATTCTGCACAATCTCACCTGAAATTTCTCCGGGTTTAATGTCATTTGGCTTTTGCCTGCGCTCTACATAAATAGAATCGGTGAAATCAAAGACGATGTAGTCCACCACATTTTTAGAGTAAATACAGTACTGAATTACGTTTCCTGTATCGTTTAATGGTTTTAGAATTATGAATGGTTTCCCTTCCTTGATATATTTAAGTCCTATGGTTGAATCTGCCGCTCTTTCAGCTGCTATATTGATTTCATATTGTGAAATATCGTACCCTGAGAACATATGAGACATGGTCCACCCTTGTTGAACGGTATCTCGAATTACATCAAATGAATCCAATACAAAACCGTATTCAATAACTGGTTCTGGGATAATAACGCTGTCTTTTATAACATCTACGTTTTCATCTTTTTTGCCTTCACCGCAGGAAATAAGGTTAGTGATAAGGAAAATACTGAATAGAAAAGAATATAATCTCCACATAGGTAATGCAAAGATAGGTTAGGGAGTCTCCCTTTTAATTTAGGGCTGTTAAATCTTATTAAAGATCAGATGTTAGTGTATTACCAGCTCCTTGGTCTTCCGGTGACAACGGATTCGGCCAATACTTCTTCGACCCAACTTTTTCCCCAGTCTTCAATTTCTTGTGCACTCCATAATTCTGGATAAAAAATTCTTTTTTGGAAATGTGGAGGGAGGTATTTGCGCCAATTAGATCCACCAGTTCCTTTACCTTCTTGCTCGTGCGCAGAGTCTGATGCCTGACTCATGGCTAGGTAATGGGTAGCTGTTCTGAAATGAACTAATGGCCAGTTTACGTTTACTTGGATATCTACCGCTCTGAGGGCAGCTATTAATTCTGGATTCTTTTGATCCTCTTCTGATAAAGCTTGATACTTGCGCCAAATATTAATGGGCTGCATTTTTTTTAAATACTCATGAAAGTCTGCTAGGTATTTATCCTCAAAATCTCTAAGGGTAAGTGTTTTTTCTCCTGTTTCTTCAACAACGGCACCTTCACGCCAGTAAATGTGATCTAACTGCTCGTGCATGTCTTTTCCCATCATAGCTTCACGATGTTTAGCATGAACAAGGTGCTTAACATCGGTACATGAAAGTTCAATAAATCTATAGCTGGCGGTTTGAAATCCGCTTGCACTTAATAAACTCATTCTAAACTTTTTGAATTGCTCGCGCTCCATTCCAAAGCGCATAATATCAAACGAGTTTGTAAGAGTTTTGAAGTAAATATTGATTCGCTTTAAGCGCTCAATAAAAAAGTCTACACTTAGCTCTTTATTCCAGCCAAGGTCTTGCCCATCCTCTGAAATGTTTTTTCCATTATAGCAGATCTGGTCAATCTCATGTTGAATTAGGCTGAAATACAGCTCAGTGATTTGATGATAAACAATAAAAATCTTTTCATCTGGAAAATCAGTCTTTGGCTTTTGTAAGCTTAATAAAGTATCCACTTCAATATAATCCCAATACTTCAGAGGATTAGCGTAAATCAATCCATCTAAATAGGCATCAATATCTTGCCCTATTGAAGCATATTTGCTTTTAAGCTTTTTAATTCTTTCAATGGTGCTTTCAGGTAAATCCATATTAAAATCTTTGCCCTAAAAATAGGAAATATACGGAGTATCGAACATGATCTTAGTCAGCAAAACAAAACCCCCGGCTATTGCCAGGGGTTCCATTTCTATTTTTCGGTTTGCTGTTTAGCTTTTTAGTTCACTCTCGCCATTGGATTTGCTAATCCTTCCCAATCTACTACGTGCATCTTCATTGATCCAACAGCTAAACTTGCTTTCGCCATGATTGGAATTTTGTTTTCATCATCGGTGATCCAAACAATCAAGTCTTCTTCACTTCCAAATACTCTACCTTCTTGTACTACTGGACAAAATTTATGGCATCTGAATTTCCCTCTTCTAGTTCTTACATTTTGCTTTCCCAAGTATTTTATCTCTGTAGGAAATAACTCATCATCCAAGAAAATATCCACCTTAAATTTCTGACCTTTAACGGCTTTGTTATAGTCTAGCGTGCGCGCGTAGTAGAAGCTCGATAACATGTCTTGTACCATATCAGGCACATCAAATTTTTTCCCTTCGCCATTGTCCACTAAGTTTTTATGTTGGTGAAATACATAGTCTTGATTAATGATATACCCTCCTTCATCTACGCGACGAATAAAAATCCAAGGAATCATTGCTTCAGCGTCCATGTAAGATTCATATCTATCGTCCACCTTATAAAACCACTCGAAAGCTGAGATCGTTTGTCCAACTCCCTTCATTTTCCAAAGCTTTCTTCCTTGCACTTCTTTATCTGTTTCTTCAACTGTTAGTGTTGCTTCACCAGCATCAAAAGGTCCGTAAGACATTCTATATACAAGCTTTTCACCGGGTTTAAACGCTTTTTGATTCACTGAGGTGAACGACTTTTCAGACACTTCAGCTTCAGGCGTTGTATTTGCAACTGCCAGTGAGCTGGCGAACAAAAATCCTATTAATGTTATTCTAAATGTTTTCATGGTTCAGAATTTTAATTTCTCTTGCGAGATGTTTCGGTGCTAGTTAGAAAACAAATTCAATGCCAAAAAAATCTAAAACGATTAAACTCTAAATTTTGCGCTTGCATCTAACTAAAACACAAGGTACAGAAGTTTCAAAAAAAATACAAACGCTTGTAAATAGTGGGAAATGAGCTGCTTTAGAAATGTAAACTTTTAACAGAAATTAGGACAGGAATAATTTGCGAAAACGATAATTGTTCCGTAACTTTAATGCGGAGTAAGTAGTTTTTTTCATTTCAAAAGTTGGCAAGCCTAGTTTTATATTGGGCTTGTCTTCTTTTTAGGAAGTAAGTTTTTCCACTCTCTGTACTACATCACGCACAGATATATTTAATGGTTGGGTAGGTGAAGCAATTTTTTTTGCTTCAAGAATTTCTACTTTGTTTCCGAGAGGTCTCCATCGTCCTGGATGAATAGGTTTTTGTGGCGCAAATAAGCCCACTGTTAGCTTGTCTAAAAGTCCTGCAATGTGCAGTGGGCCAGTGCTTGCTGCAACAAGTGCATCGGCTTTACAAATAAATGTAATAAGCTCTGACAAGGTCATTTTTCCTGTTAAATCATGGATGTGATTCCCTGAAGGAATTCTTTCACGGAATAACTTTCCTTCTTTCTCGGTTCCCGTAAAAAAGATATTGAATTGGTTAGCAGGCAATGCTTTAGCTAATTCTATAAAGCTCTCTACTCCCCACTCAATGGCAGATCCTTGTGATTTAGCGTGAAGAATAACATCGATCTTTTCCTTATTCAATAAATCATAAACAGGATTGTCAGTAGGTTTAGGAGAGCTAAATCCAGCCAATTCATATAACTTATCTAAAGAGAGTTCTGCAGAATAACCAACAATAGGTAAAAGAAGTTTCGTATTTAATTGCGCTTCATGTAGGTCTGAATTTTTACGTGTGAAGTTGACTCTTTTATTACAGGTGAGAAAATGAAAAAGACGATGAGAAGTGCCAATTCGGTTCTTGACCTTAGCTTTTTTTACCCATTTAGCTATTTCTTTACGCGGGAACACATGTATAAAAGCATCTACCTTCTGTTCTTTTAACCATTCCGTTTTGTTCGGATTCTTTTCAATCTCATCCCACTTCCAAATTTCATCAACATAGGCGCAGCATCGAATAATTGGTTCAGTGTATCCTTGACCAAGAAAAATCACTTTAATTTCAGGGTATTGTTCTTTTAATATTCCCGCTAAAGGCAGTGTAAGAGCAACATCTCCTATGCTGTCAGTCCTAGAAATTACTATTCTTTTAATTGTGTTCAAATCTCTTTTCCTTTAATTAAGTCGCCTATTTTTTTGTATTTCAAGTAAGCTGCATACGCCGATTTTACTGAGATTCTCCAACCTGCTTTCCCGTCCAGAAATCCTGCCTTAACGATTAGACATTTAATGAATTTCATGGTCGCTGAAAGTTGTGGTTTCAAAAAATAAGTGCTCTTACCGTTCTTTACGTGCGCTTTGGCAGCAATGGTTGTAAAATATTCGATTTGTTTGTCGTGGTCCTCCTCCGTGTAATAGCTGTAGTGTAAAATATCGCCTTCAATATGCTTGGCGTTCTCGCTGTTTTGGAAGAGTTTAAACTCGTCGTGCGGATTCTCGCCTGTCCATTCTCCTTTATCGTTTTTCCAAAGACGAAGTTTAGTGTCTGGGTACCAGCCGCAATGTTTAATCCAAGTGCCACAATAATTGGTTAGACGGTTCATTTTATACCCGTCCTTACTTGGGTTTTCTTTGATTTTAAGAATTGATTTCTTCAGTGTTTCATCAAGCGCTTCATCTGCATCTAAAGAAAGAACCAGCTTATTTGTGGCTTGCAAACGCGCCCAATTTTTTTGTTCAATGTGTCCTTCAAAAGCATGTTCAATAAAGGTAACATCGAAATCTTCGCAAATTTCTTTGGTACGGTCTTTAGAAAAACTGTCCACCACAATAATTTCGTCGGCAACGCCTTGAACAGACTTTAAACAGCGCTCAATATTACGCTCTTCGTTAAAGGTGATAATGACGACTGAAAGTGGTGTTGACATTAAGGCAAAGGTATAGAATCTACAGAATCGTGCTAAAAATGGATAAAATAAGATAGACGGCTCTACCTCTACATATACCCTCCAGTTGTATAAAGGGATAATTTTACATTTCTAATCTCCACCTTTTCGTCTGTCCCTCCGTTCCAGAAATACAAAATAGGTGAGGCTTTAAACATAGAAAATGGCTCATATTTAAATTCAATATTTACCCATTCATCTTGTTCAACGTATTCAGCAATAGAGAACACATGCGTTTCGGCTTTCTCTTGAAAATCTATTACTGCTCTGGAAGAGCTAATGTCTGTGCGTGACCTTGCTTCAAATCCAATGATTAAACGACTGTCTTTCGATAATGAGAGTTCAGGTAATGCTATGTTTCCAGAGTATTCCTCGCCAGGAGCTACGTGAACAATTTTATCACCTTCCACCTCATAGTAGTTACCTTTTACAACAGCTTGTTTTAAGTCAAATTCTTCGTGTAATTCTTTCTTCCAATGACTTTTGGGGTATACTTTTGCCTTTCTATTTAATGACATGAAATTATCCCAGTACTGAGTCGCAGTGGGACTGCCGTGAGGATAAATACCCTTATAAATCTGAAAAGCTTGAGTAATGTTGAGGAGAACTAATCCGAAAAAAACTGCCCCCAATCCAATTACCTTGGGCGTAGTAAACTGAATATTTCTCAAAATGATCACCGTTAAATATGCAAGTAGTAATGAGTAGTCAATCATCACCCTTTGGCTTTGGCCTGCACCATAATACCAGCACCACCAAGAGGAGAAAATGTATATGGCTAAGGCTATAAAAACGACCATCCAGCCAAATTTTCTTGTTGAAGATTTAAAAAGAAGAACACCACCCCATACCACGACAATTAGTGCAAAAGGTGTCCAAAGAAACCAACCTTTGGTATAAGAGAATAGAAAGTTTAGAATTTCAGGTGAGGAAAAATTGAACCCTTCTTCTCCATAAGAATAGACGATCCAATGTCCTGTTTGCGCTTTCCATAAAAGGAATGGAATTGAGAGAATGATTAAACTCGAAACCCCTGCAATTACTAAGTTTTTAATAGACTTTAAATCAATCCAAACCTGTGAAATCAATACGCGATAATCTAGGAAAATGGGGAGAAAAAAGAAGATTAAAATATTGGTTGGACGGGTGATTCCTAGCAAGGCGAGTAAAGGAATAACAAGTAATAAATGTTTGGCTGTTTTATTTTCTAGATAGCAAAGTAGATGATAAACGATGAGGTTTATGGTGAAAAGGTTGAGTATGTGGGTAACAGACTGATTAAAAACGGAATAAAAGAAAATATTAGTAGCTAAGGCAGTCAATACAAGTGCTATTGAGATATTCGCCTCGTTAAATTTTAATAAAGCCAATACCTTATGCAAGTAGAGTAGAGCTAAAAATACATACAACCAATAACCCAAATCAAACATCCATTGGTAAATGCTGGAATAACCATCAGCTTCTCCCACAATTGTTGCTAACCCGTGTGCAATTAAAAAACCTGGTAAATAGTAAATGGCGGCTCCGGGAAAGGTTTTATTTACAATTCCTTTTTCTGAAGGGATTAGAAAGCTTTTTGTATCGTTGGGGCGGTAGTACTTTTTGTTGATTTCTTTTATAAACTTAAAATCAAAATCTTGGTAAATGAATGCTGCTGGTAAATAAGCGTAATATGCCTGAGCATCGCCTTTAATGGGTTGAATTTTTTGATCTTTAGAAAGGGGAAGAATGAAATGAATGGATGCCATTAGCACGGTGAGTGCAACGGCCACTTTATATTTCTTTAAAAAGCGAATTATTCCCATTTCCTGAACGATTCATCAATGTATACGTTCTTGTCGGATAATGTTTCTATTAAATGTGCTTTGAAGTCCTGTACGTCTTCTTTTTTAATTGCCGCAGTCGGGAGGAATAAACTTAAGTTCTTATTGTACTTGAAGTGAATAAGTTCAGAGTGAATTTCTACTACCTTAAGTCCGGTAAAGTAGTACAGCTTCATTTCACGGTTAAAGTAGGCGACTACCTCTTTGTTTACTCCAATTCCGAACCCGTCACCATTTTTAACACGCAAGAGTAGGTATACGATTGACTCTACAAAAACGAAACCTGTCACGGCAAGTATCGGGTAAGCAATGTCGGCATATTCCATGAAAAACATCAACGCAATTGTACCGATGAATAACATGAATATAAGTTCAAGGATTGTACTAATGACTGCGTATTGGGTTGTGATTCCAGAGGTTTTAAAATGCTTAGAGAATCCTTTGAAATTCCGCATATCCTTGATCCCTTGCCATCTTCGCACTGCTCTTAACAATCCGAAGAGAAAAACCACTAAGGCCAGCGCCCAAAGAATTTCGCTCTTAAAAGGGACCTTATTAAATACTAGGGCTGAAAGGGAATAATCGAAGACTATCCCTATGCCAAAAAGCACGTAGATAACTGCGGCAAATAAGGAAATTATGTTGATGATTCTATTCACTCTTCGCGGCCTTTCTAATCATTGCTAGTTGTTCTTTTAAACCGTCAATTTCCTTTTTTGTTTTCTCAATATTATCGTGAACATTCTTAAGCAATGGATTTGAAGAATCTGCATTGGCAAAAAAGCTCAAGTTCGTTTCGTATTTACTTAAATCGTTCGTTAGATTGCCAATCTTCTTGCGAATGAAGCTACTCTCTTTATCCAACATATCTCCACGACGATCCCCTGAGAAAGAGTCAAGTTTTGCTTGAAACATCACTTTGTTCTTCTCTTTCTTATCCATATCTAAAGCAGAATACTTTTCATCAAGTGCCGCTTTGTATGCTTTGTAAATTCCGTCTTTCTCTTTGAAAGGAACATTTCCAATCTCCTTAAATTTCTTAGAAAATTCTTGAAGCTCTTCAATTGCCTTTTTAGCATCCTTGTTTGGTGTATATTTTTCTAAATCAGCAATCAACGCTTTTTTCGCTTCAAGATTAGCGGCATTGGCTTCATCCTTTTCTTTAAAGCTGCTATCCTTTGCCTCAAAGAATTTGTCAATTGGAGCTCGAAATTGCTTCCATAATTTGTTTTCATGCTTTGGTCCAGCAGAACCTAAGTTTTTCCATTTCTTTTGAATGGCAACAATTTGCTTGGTAGCAGCACCCCAGTCTGTTGATTCGCAAACAGCAGTTACTTCTTCAATTAACTTTTCTTTTGCTTCCTTTACGCCACTAAACTCCTCTTTTCGAACGTCGTAAAAAGCTTTTTTCTGATCAAAAAACTGATTACAAACCCCTCTAAACTCTTCCCAAACGGTATCGTTTTCTTCTTTAGGTCCGTATCCAATTTTCTTCCAATCTTCTTGTAAAGCAAGTATCTGATCAGTTGATTTTTTCCAGTGCTTATGCTCTGAACGCTCTCTTCCCAAAATTTCTTGTGCTTTAACAATGATCTCTTTTTTGAGTACAATGTTCTCGGCTTGTTTTGACTTACGCTCTTCGTAAAAAGCACGAATTTTATCGTAAATGCTATTGACAATATTCCAATACTCTTCTTTAACTACTTCCCAATCTTCTTGGCGTGTGCCTCCAATTGAGTTCCACTTGTCTTGAAGAGCGTTTAAGTTCTTCTCAACATCTCTAATTTGGGTCATTTCCAACAAGCCTTTCAGCTCTTCAATAATCCCCTTTTTCAAATCAAGGTTACGACTTAAATCGTGGTCCTTAATGTCTTTATATATGTTGATGTTGTATTGGAAAGTATCTACTAAAGCAGAGTACTCTTTTTGAATATCTTGTCGCTTATCTCTTGGAATTGGTCCTACCTCATTCCATGACTCACGAATATCTTTAAAACGGTTGATCGCTCTTCCTATATTTTCCTCATTTTGAATAAGGTCTTTAAGGCCAGCGATTAAGGTGCGTTTTTGCTCTAAATTTTTCTTTTCCGTTTCTTTGATTGCTCTTATTTCAGCATTCTTCTTCTCGCGGAAAAGCGTTTTGATTGCTTTGTATTCTTCAAATAACTCAAAAACTGGCTTCTCAATCGCTTCAGGTTTTTCACCTCCTTCTATGCGTTCGAGCTTTTTTAATTCCCAGTTTCTTTCCTCTTCACTTTGGAGTTTTTCGAATTCATCTACCAACTCGTTAAATTCCTCTTCTAAAGGCAATACAACTTCTTGTTTTGCCAGTTCTTCTAGTTTTTGAATTAACTCAGCTTTCATATTTTTTGAGTTTAAAGTACTTTTTCCATATCAAAGTCGGCAAGTTCAACGAACTTCTGAACACGAGCATCAATCTCTTCTTCAGATAAATTCATTAAACGCTCAGTACCGAATTTTTCAACGCAGAATGAAGCCATTGCAGAACCGTAAATTACGGCGCGCTTCATATTTTCAAATGATAAATCGTCTGTTTTTGCGAGATGACCAACAAATCCTCCAGCAAATGTATCACCAGCTCCAGTTGGGTCAAAAACTTCTTCTAATGGTAATGCTGGTGCGAAGAATACGTGGTGGCTGTGGAATAATAAAGCCCCGTGCTCACCTTTTTTGATAATCAAGAACTTAGGTCCCATGTCCATTATACACTTCGCAGCTTTTACCAAGCTATACTCTTTCGAAAGTTGTCTTGCTTCTTCATCGTTAATAATTAAAACATCAACCATTGCAATCGTCTCCATTAAGGCATCCCAAGCGATATCCATCCAAAAGTTCATGGTATCCATGGCAATTAACTTCGGACGTTCTGTCATTTGGTCAATCACTTGTTTTTGAACTTGTGGTGCAAGGTTTCCAAGCATTACGTACTCAGCTCCTTGATAAGATTCTGGTACAATCGGGTTGAAGTGTTCTAAAACGTTCAACTCAGTAACTAAAGTATCACGTGAGTTCATATCGTTGTGATATCTACCTGACCAGAAAAATGTTTTTTCGTCTTGTTTAATTTGAAGTCCTTCAGTGTTTACACCTCTAGCTTTTAATTCACTGATAAATGTGTCAGGGAAATCTCCACCAACAACCGAAACTATGTTTTGGTCTTTTGTGAAGTACGATGATGAAAGGGCAATGTACGTTCCTGCGCCTCCAACAATTTTATCTGTTTTTCCAAATGGTGTTTCAATAGCATCAAACGCTACACTTCCAACTGTGATTAAACTCATGTTTTTTCTTTTAAAGTAGGCGGCAAATATAAGGATATTCCAATATTAACGCCTAATGTTTTCAGGCATTTAAGTGATTTTTTGAAGGCTATTTTTTTATTTTGGGCGTGTCCCCGAAGTTCTTCTCAATTTGCAGGTTTTACAGGGCGTGCCCTAAAGCGTAATGCTTTAGGGCGGGCTATTCGCACTACACGGTAGTTTGCTGCTATCCCTCACGCGAAATCATAACTTAGTTCCAAGTTCTCAATAAAAGATTAACGTTCAGTAATCCGCACAAAACAAGCATAATACCTAAAACATAATCGTCCAATGTTTCTACAACTGGAGGAGCAAACATTATCACGATTATTGAGAATAAGAGTATTAATATTGATTTACGCTCTAAGACTTTTTTCACCTTTTCCAGACTAATTCTTATTGATATTGCTACTAAAAAGCCTATAACTAATAAGTATCCTGGGAAGTAGTAAATAAAAATCCCTCCAAAAGCCTTGTCAATATCCGGAATTAATCCGGTGACCCAAATCTTAAAAGGTATTAAGCCGAAACACAATAGTGTTATTAAGGGAGAGGTTAAAACTCTATAGTCTTTCATTTGAAGTTTAAAGTTAGATATTTAATACATTTGATTTCATGAACATCGAAGAATTCAGAGACTATTGTCTATCTAAAAAAGGAACAACAGAATCCTTTCCTTTCGGAGAGGAAACCCTTGTTTTTAAAGTCATGGATAAGATGTATGCATTAACTGGAGTTGAGAATTTTGTGTCTACAAATCTAAAATGCGATCCTGAATTAGCACTTGATTTACGGGATCGATACCATGCGGTGAAGCCTGGCTTTCACATGAACAAAAAGCATTGGAATACGGTGACCTTTAACGATGATGCGAAAGACCATGAAATATTTGAATGGGTAGACCATTCTTACGATTTAGTAGTAAAATCATTGACTAAAAAGTTGAAAGAAGAATTGGCTGCTTTGTAAAATGATACTATCCTTCCTCTCCAGTAAAATGATCCCAGCCTTGCGCTTGAAGTGGAGTTAATTTACCCGCTCTATCAGCCAAATAACACTCAGCATTCTTTTCGGTGAAATGCCCAATGACTGTTAAATGTTCAGAATCCTTAATCTTATCAAAATCATCCTGACGAATTGAGAATAATAATTCATAATCCTCCCCGCCATTCAGCGCACACATTGTAGGGTCCAATTCAAAAGATCGTGCTGTAGAAAACGTCTCCTGGTCAATCGGCAATTTCTCATCGTAGATAACCAAACCTAATCCATTGGCTTTACTTAAATGCTTTAACTCTGAAGCTAATCCATCAGATACATCAATCATAGAAGTTGGCACAACACCTAAAGATTTTAGATAATGAACAATATCTTTTCTTGCCTCAGGCTTTAGCTGACGTTCGAGAATATAATCCACTTGTGTGAATTCAGGTTGTGCATTTGGATTTACCTTAAATACTTCCTTTTCTCTTTCCAATACCTGGAGTCCCATGTAAGCGGCACCTAAATTACCGGTAACCACCAATAATTCATTTTCGCTTGCTCCGTGTCTATGCGCAATTTGATTTTTTTGAACTTCACCAATCGCAGTAACAGAAATTACTAGTCCTGATAAAGAACTAGTAGTATCGCCACCGACTAAATCAACTTTGTAAAGTTCGCATGCCAAACGAATTCCTTCGTAAATTTCTTCTAAGGCTTCCACAGAAAACCTGCTTGAAACGGCAATGGAAACTGTGATCTGTTGAACATCTCCGTACATCGCGTAAATGTCTGAGAAGTTTACAATAGCAGCTTTGTACCCCAGATGTTTAAGAGGCGCGTACATCATATTGAAGTGTACACCTTCTACCAACATATCGGTAGTGATTAATCGATACGATTCTCCACAATCAATTACAGCACAATCATCACCAATGCCTGTGATTGTAGAATCTTGTTCAATCTTGAATTTTGAGGTTAATCGATCTATTAAACCGAACTCTCCTAAATCGTTTATTTCTGTGCGCTCTTCCATAAATGTTTTGCAAATATAAAGTCCCTGCCTCACATAGGAAACAGGGACTTTGTTTATTTTTCGAACGCCTTGAGTCCGCTGAGGCTCTCGAAGGGTGAGTTTAATCTAAAGAACCAATCATTTTCTTAGGATCAACCCATTCGTCGTAATTTTCTTCAGGAACATAGCCTAATCGAATTGCTTCTTCTTTAAGTGTTGTACCGTTTTGGTGCGCAGTGTTTGCAATTTCAGCTGCTTTGTAATAACCAATCTTTGTATTTAGCGCTGTTACCAACATTAATGAATTGTTCAAGAGCTCTTGAATTCTTCCATTATTTGGTTCAATTCCTTGAGCACAATTCTTGTCAAATGAGGCACAAGCATCACCTATTAATCTTGCCGACTGTAATAAGTTAGCAGCCATCATTGGTTTAAATACATTTAGCTCGTAATGTCCTTGGGTACCACCAACTGTTACGGCAACGTCATTACCCATTACCTGAGCACATACCATAGTTAAAGCCTCACATTGAGTTGGGTTTACTTTACCCGGCATAATAGAAGAACCTGGCTCGTTTGCAGGAATAATAATTTCACCAATTCCTGATCTTGGACCAGATGCCATTAAACGAATATCGTTTGCGATTTTATTTAGTGAAACGGCTAATTGCTTTAAAGCTCCGTGTGTTTCTACAATTGCATCGTGTGCAGCCAATGCTTCGAATTTGTTTTTCGCAGTAACAAATGGAAGACCTGTGAATTCTGCAATGTATTTCGCTACTAAAACATCATATCCCTTAGGTGTATTTAATCCGGTTCCAACAGCGGTACCACCTAATGCTAATTCTGATAAATGTTCAAGCGTATTGTTTAAAGCTTTAAGCCCATGATCTAATTGAGAAACATAGCCTGAAAACTCCTGGCCTAAAGTTAATGGCGTGGCATCCATTAAGTGCGTACGTCCAATTTTTACAACATCCTTATATGCTTCAGATTTAGCTTTAAGGGTATTCATTAATGCAGTTACACCAGGAATCGTTCTTTCTACTACTTCCTTATAGCAAGCAATGTGCATACCGGTAGGGAAGGTGTCATTACTTGATTGTGACTTATTCACATCATCGTTAGGTTGAAGCGTTTTTTCACCTTCTCCCATTTTATGCCCAGCAATTACATGTGCACGATTCGCAATAACTTCATTTACATTCATGTTGGATTGCGTTCCCGAACCAGTTTGCCATATCACTAATGGAAATTGATCATCGTGTTGACCAGCTAGAATTTCATCACATACCTTTGCGATATAATCTCTTTTTTCTTCTGGTAAAACACCTAATTCACAGTTAGTATAGGCAGCTGCTTTTTTCAAATAAGCAAATCCGTAAACCACTTCTAAAGGCATTGTTCCAGCAGGACCAATTTTAAAATTATTTCTAGATCTCTCAGTTTGAGCTCCCCAGTACTTGTCAGCAGGAACTTTAACTTCACCTATGGTATCTTTTTCAATTCTATATTCCATTTTGGTTTTTTATTTAAAGAATAGTATTATTTTTGTATCAACTTATTGAACAAATTTAATTAAATATGGGCTTAATATTTGGATTCTCGCTTTTTATTATCTTCGGTTTGATGGCCTTTTGGGTACTTGCTTTCCTTTTAGGATTTGCGGTTCCTTATTGGATTACAATTGGATCAATTGAAATGCTAAGACCAAAGCGTTTAACAGAAGAAGAGGCAGAAGAAAAATAGTCCTGTTTCAAAGATATAGAGAATGGGAGGCCAAATGGCCTCCCTTTTTTTGTTTAGAACAATTCAATAATATTTTCTAAGGGTCTGCCTATAGCAGCTTTATCTCCTTTTATTACAATTGGTCGCTCAATGAGTTTTGGAAAATCTACCATTGCCTGAATCCATTCATCTTCGCCTAAGTCCTTTCCTTTAAAGTTTTCTTTATAAGCAGCTTCACCCTTTCGAATAATGGCAGAAGCGGGTAGATTTAACTTTTTAAGAATGTCCTTTATTTCCTTAACGGTTAAAGGGTTTTCGAGGTAATTTATCACCTCAAATTCTTTATTTGATTCTGTTAACCAGTTGCAAGCATTTCTGCTCTTACTGCAACGATTATTATGTAGTATTTGAACTTTATCCATTTTTTATGGCAAAATAAACAACTTTTGGCGGGTTTTACACGTAACAAAAGAGTATAAACTTGTTTTTATACAGGGTTAAGGTGCGTTTAAATATTTTTAAAATAGTATTTGTCTTTGCTGCACTAGCATTTGCGGGGACTTCAACTGCTCAGTTCGCAACAACGGGTGATGCGACAACTATTGGTTGTAGCAAATTTGAATTGACACCTGATATTGGTGCTATGAAAGGCTCAATGAACCAAATTGCGACAGTAGACCTTACTTCTTCTTTTAATTTACTTTTCACTGTAAACTTTGGTTGTGAAGATACTGGAGGCGAAGGTATGTCTTTTATTATGCAAACAGGTGCTTGGGGAACAGGTGCTGGTGCTTTTGGACTGGGTTATCAAGGTCTTTCTGGAAATTCAATTTCGGTGGAGTTTGATACCAGGGATAATCAGACCTCAGGAGAAGTTACAAACTGGGATTCCAATGGTGATCACATATCTTTAATGACTAATGGTAGTATAGACCATAGTTCAACAGATTGCATAACGGGTTTACCGCTTGATAATATTTCAAGCACATCTGCCAATGTTGAAGATTGTTTAGATCACTTGGTTGAAATTATTTGGACTGGTGGTGGTACACAAACTTTAGAAGTAAAATTTGATGGTGTAACGCGATTAACTCATACAGAAGATTTTATTAATGTTCGTTTTGGAGGTGTTTCAAACGTCCTATGGGGTTGGGCTGGTTCAACTGGAGTTTTTTCAAATACTCAAACTGTAGGTGTGGCTTTAGAACCTGACTTCTCATATTCAGCTACAGCCTGTCCAGGAGACTTAATTAATTTTACAGACTTAACAGTAGCTCAAAATACAATTACTGATTGGTTATGGGATTTTGATGGATACGGAACGTCTACTTTACAAAACCCAAGCTTTACCTTTACTGATGCGGGTAACCATCCTGTTAAATTGGTGGTGACTGATGCTGCTGGTTGCCAAGACTCAGTGACCATTGAGATAGGAGTAGGTTTTGTTACTGATATTACTACTTCGGCGCCTATCGTTTGTATTGGAGAAACCGCAGATTTAGAAGTTACTGCAGAGCCGTTTACAGGTTCTGATTGCTGTTTTCAGCTAGTTCTAGGAGATTTATGGGATGATGGCTGGGCCGGAAATGAAGTAGAGGTTTGGGTAGATGGAGTATTGACTGGATCCTATGCACCTGCGGCCTCCGGAATGGGCGGTGCGTACGAGGAAACCATAGACCTCTGTTTTGATCATGATGCTGTAGTTGAATTAATAATTAGCGGTGACGCTTTCCCATTCGAATGTTATTATAATTTCTTGGACGCTGGAGGTGCTACTCTTTTATCGGTTGCTGCTGGTGCAACATGGGTAGATGGACACACAGAAACTTATACGGTTGATTGTGGATTCACACCACCAGCATATACTTTTTCATGGAGTCCAGGAGGAATTTTATCAAGTACAACCGTGCCTAATCCTACTGCAACATTAACCACGGGAACTTGGATTTATGTTGTCGTTACAAATCCTGATGATGGATGTGTTATCGGAGATTCTGTTTTTGTCGATACTCATCCTCCTGTAGATGCCGTTATTTCAGGTTTGGAAACGATTTGCGACGGTGCAACTGGTGATTTGACAATCACGTTAACAGGTACACCACCTTTCGATATTGATGTTACTGGTCCTTCAGGTCCGTTACCTACGATTACAACTTCAGCTAGTCCGTATACCCTTTCCGTTGGTGAGGATGGAATTTATACAATCACGGCCGTTACCGGTGATGGATGTGTGGGGACGTTCAGCGGAACAGGAGAAATTGATGTTATTATTCCACCAACTGTGGATATTGAAGCTGACGCTGCATACTGTGATGGTGATCCGATTACGGATTTAACAGTAGTTTCTGGCGGTGGAGGTACCGTAAATTGGTATGCTGATGCAGGATTAACAGGTCCACCATTATTTACAGGAACAACGTATTCTCCCACTCCAGGAATCGGCGTGACATCCTATTATGCTGCTGAAACAGAGGGTGTGCTTGGTTGTGAAGGCCCTGCTGATATGGTAACAATTACAGTGAATCCAATTCCACCAGCACCTTTATTTACTGGTGTTTTAGAATATTGTGAAGGAGAAGTTCCTGTGCCAATTGTGGCAGAGCCCGCTTTAGGAGGTTCAATAACTTGGTATGATGGACCACCGCCTGCAACTGTGGTATCGCCATTATTAACATACGTACCTTCTACGCTTACTCCTGGAACTGTAACCTATTACATTACCGAAACTGCAGCCGGGTGTGAAGGCCCTGCTACACCTGTTCCTTTTGTGACCAAGCCACGACCTGCTGCTCCTGCGGTTACGGGAGATGATCAATATTGTGAAGGCGATGTTTTTACTGCATTAACAGCAACACCAGGGCTTGGTGGTGATATTAATTGGGAAGATGCGGTTGGCACTTCTTTATTTACAGGAACTACTTATACGCCATCTCCTCCTCCAGGCAGTACAGATTATTACATTTATGAAGAATTGGATGGTTGTGTTTCTGACCCTACTATATTCACTATAATCGTTGATCCTGCTCCTGAAGTTGACGTAATAACAGAGGCTGAGATTTGTTTAGGCGATTCGGTGTTTGTTACAGCCGTGCACAATGACTATCCATTGACATGGAGTAATGGTGATACTGATGAAAGTACTTGGCTAGTAGCAGATACTACTACATGGTTCTTCATTGTTGCAACTAATCCATTATGCGGGTTTGCTGAAGATAGTATTCAACTTATCGTGAATAATCTTCCAATAATTACTGCGGGCAATGATACTACAATGGGTATTGGTGGTGAAGTTGAATTATGGGCTGAAAGTAATATTCCTGTAACTTTCACCTGGACTCCTGATGTTGACGAATGTGTAGAAGATGATTGTTCAATTATTTATGATGTTCCCGATCAAGCTACGGTTTATGTAGTGGTGGGTACTGATGCGAATGGTTGTGTTTCCAGTGATACTGTGCTCGTTGATATTGACGGATATATGGAAGTCTTTGTTCCAAATATTTTCTCACCAAACGCAGACGGTCATAATGACGTGTTATTAGTTAGAGGGCCTAGACTTTACAATTTTAATATTCAGATCTTTGACCGATGGGGAAAAAAGATATTTGAAACGTCGGACCAAAAAGATAATTGGGATGGAACCCTTAATGGAAAAGAGCTAGCACCGCAAACATTTGTGTATATGCTCTCTGGCGAAACTGTGCTTGGGGAACAAATATCAAAGCAAGGAAACGTGACCATTATAAAATAGCGACTTATGTTAAAACACTTACTTTCAATTACAGTATTGACTTGCTCTGTTTTAGTTTACGGACAAATTACTGAAGCTCCTAGATCAATAGCCACTGGTGAGGCACCAATATTTACTTCATCGAAATCGCGTGCTGCAGTTGACTCTTGTGGAGCCTATTACAATAACTATGTTGGATTAACTAAAACTTCAACTTTATTTTTTGAGTCTATGCGTGTTGGTAATGCTACAGAAACAGGATTTTTATCTGGTAGGGCGCAGCGTTTTCACGCGCCGCAACCCATAGAGGTAAGTGGAATTCAATTTTATGCATTTCAAACTAATCCTGCAGTAGATTCGATAATGGTGATCACTGTTTTATATGATTATGATGATCTTGCTGATAATATTGGGGCAGAGTTAGCTAGAGATACTGTGTACGTCAAAGAAACTACTTTCGATGCCGTACTTCCGAACCGAGAAGTCAATAGTACATTCGATCCAGTAACAGTTACAGAAGATTATATTGTGGCGATTCAGACAGAAACAGACGATTCATTAAAAATTTATACCAATGATCCAGGTGGGGATGGAGCTGGTGAAGCACTGGCTTTTGCACACTATACAAATCCAGCATTTCCAGGGTCGATTGCATGGTACGAAAGTTTAGGAACTTATGGTCCAAGTTATAATGTTGATTATTTGATTTCACCACTTGTGAAATATGATTTGCATGATGATTGGACTTTAGTTAACGACACAATTTGTCCAACAGCTGTCGGGGTTGGATGTGTTGATTACACGCAAATGCCAGTTTTTGCGGATCCTCATTATAATAATAACGCAACGACTCCACTTACCAATATTCAATGGCTTTGGGGGGATGGTTTTCAGAATACCTCTATAACTTCAGGTTGTCACACTTACGGCGACTCAGGAGATTATGGAATTGTATTGAATGATTCACTGCGTCGACACTTTGTACCAGCGCCATTTTGTAGGGTTTCAATCACAAAGAATATTCATGTTCTTGATAGTGTAGTGGCTGATTTTTCTTCTTCTTCAGTTGGTTTCACAGCCGACTTCACGAATACAACCTCTCAAGTAATTGATTCGGTAGCTTGGGATTTCGGTGACGGAACAACAGCTGGTGATAATAATACGCCAACACATGTTTACTCTGCGCTAGGTGATTATGACGTATGGTTTTATGCTTACGGACCTTGTAATACAGATTCTACAATGATGACAATTAATATTAATGACTTGAGTGTAGGAGAAAATAATTTTGATCTCAATGTCTACCCGAATCCAACTAATAATCTCGTAACCATAGAAGGGCAATTCTTTGAAACAGATATTCATATTTATAATCTTTTAGGAGAGGAGGTATATTATAATCTTTCAGTTTCCGGAAAAGAAACTATTGATTGTTCGTCATGGCCTGCAGGAGCTTATTTGGTGCAATTGATAAATGAGCATTCAGAAAAAAACTCAAAGCTGATAGTGAAATAAAATCCTAAATCATAAAAAAAACTGAGGCGAATCTTCTTGAAAGGTTCGCCTTTTTCAATTATTAATAGGAAATTTGTATATGGATAAATTGTTAAAGTCACCCGTTTGGATCTTTTACATTTTAGTGGCCTACATTATGGTGCAATTTAGTTGGTGGTTGTATTTAATTTACGACTTAAATACCCAACTCTACGCAGCTGATATAGTTGGTTCCAAATTGATGATGGTAGTGGGCGAGGGAATGGTATTCCTTTCTGTACTGATTCTCGGAATAATTTTAATCAGAAGGGGGCTAAATAGAGAGAAGAAGATTTTAAAAATCCAGGAGAACTTTTTAATGAGTGTAACACATGAATTAAAAACTCCTATAGCATCGGCGAAGCTGAATTTACAGACACTCAGTCGTCCTAATCTTCCTCAAGAAAAAAATCAAGAAGTAATGAACTCTGCATTAACTTCAGTGAATAGATTGGATAAGTTGGTTAATAATCTATTATTGGCTAAGTCAATTTCGAATCAAAATTATTTCTCGGACAAGGAAGAGATTAATTTGGCGAACATGATGCAAGAGCTCATCAAGTTTCAGTTTTCCAAAACGAAAGAGAGAATTTCTTTTAACGGCGATGTGCAATTGGCTTTGATAACCGATCGCCAAGCCTTACAGAGTATTGTGGTTAATCTTATAGATAACGCATTGAAATATACTACTGGTCACGTTGAAGTGAGTATAGAAGGGGATAATTCAGAGATAAAAATTTCTGTGAAAGACGAAGGTGATGGCATACCAGAAGATTCGTTAAAAGATGTTACACGCAAATTTTTTAGAATGGAAAGTGAAATGACCAGAAGTCATAAAGGCACTGGTTTAGGATTGTATATAGTCGCTGAAATGGCAGAAACTATAGGGGCGGAATTCATTTTAAAAAATAGAAAAGATAAAAACGGCTTAATAGCAAATATTGTATTCAAGAATGGCAAATAAAGCGGCACTATTAATTTTAGATGGGTGGGGAAATGGCGATAAGTCAGTTTCGGATGCTATCCATAATGCTTCAACTCCTGTATTTGATAAATTGGTTCAAAATCATCCAACGGCGGAATTGCTTACTGACGGTTTAAACGTTGGTTTGCCTGATGGACAAATGGGGAATTCAGAAGTTGGTCACATGAACATTGGTGCAGGAAGAATAGTGTACCAGGAGTTAACTAGAATTGACAAAGCCATAAATGAAGGTGAGTTTCAAAAGAATCCTCAAATTCTTAAAGCCTTTGAACAAGTAAAAAATTCGAATGCACGTCTGCATTTAATAGGACTGGTTTCTGACGGTGGAGTGCATTCTCATCAAAATCATTTATACGAGTTAATTAAACTGGCAGAAAGTAAGGGTATTGGCTCAAAAACCTTTGTTCACGGGTTTACTGACGGTAGAGATTGTAACCCAACTACGGGTTTAAATCATTTTCAAAATCTTGATCAGGTATTGTCCAAAACAAATGTTCAGTTGGCTTCGGTTATCGGTAGATATTATGCAATGGATCGTGATAACCGCTGGGAAAGAATCAAGTTGGCCTATGACTTATTGGTTCATGGAGAAGGTGCTCAGGTATCTTCAGGAAAAGAAGTATTTGAGAAAAGTTATTCGAATGATGTTACGGATGAGTTCATTCTTCCTCATAAAATTGGAGCGAAAGATTTCGGCAATATCAATGAAGGTGATGTAGTAATCTGTTTTAATTTCCGAACGGATCGTTGTAGGGAAATTTCTCAAGTATTATCGCAAGAAGATTTTCCAGAACACGGAATGAATAAGTTAGATATCCAACTTTTTACCATGACTATGTACGATAGTTCATTTAAAGGGGTGGAGGTAATCTATGAGAAAGAAAATTTGACGAATACGATTGGAGAGGTGATTGCCGATAGCGGTTTAACTCAAGTAAGAATCGCTGAAACTGAAAAATATCCACATGTGAGTTATTTCTTTTCGGGAGGTTTGGAAGATAAATTTGAAGGAGAGAGTAGAATTATGGTTCCTTCTCCAAAAGTGAAAACTTACGACCTTAAACCTGAAATGTCTGCTCCGGAAATTGCGGATAAAATTATCGAGAATGTCACTTCAAATGAGCCTGATTTTATTTGCTTGAACTTTGCCAATACAGATATGGTTGGACACACGGGTGTTTATCAGGCTATTGTTAGAGCTGCGGAGGCAGTTGACTTCCAATTGGGAAGGGTAGTGAGTACTTTAAAGGATCACGGTTACAATATTATTATCATAGCAGATCATGGGAATGCAGATTTCGCAATTAATCCTGATGGTAGTCCAAATACAGCACATAGTTTAAACCCTGTGCCGGTTATTTTGGTTTCAGAAAACGAATACTGCATAACCAATGGTATTTTAGCGGATGTAGCTCCAACCTTATTAAAATTGATGGATGTTGCAATCCCTGCAGATATGACAGGTAAAGTATTGGTTTCTTAGAAGAAAGCTCTCAATTCCATACCGCCGGCATGAATAAAGTTTGAAGTCGGTGATTTACGTCCGTTATAATTGAAGTTAAGCTGCAGATTTTTCGCAATTTTTCGCTGGTAAGAAAACCGCCATGTAAAGTTATTTCCTGCTTGTAAACTTTCAAGCATTTCAAAGGCAATTGAAGTGTTTGGTGCACCATTGTATGTAATGTTAATGTAGTTGAATTCACTCGAAAAACTACCCTTCGATTTTTGGTTATACCTAAACTCTATTCCAACATCTCTTAGTTCTGCTTCCTCGGCCAATTCTGAGTTATTTTCCTTGAGTGAATATTTTCCCTTTATGCTTATGCGCAATTGACTGTTAGGTTGGTATGAGAATTCAGGTTCAGTAGAAAAGTATTCGATAAAAAAGTTTCTATTGGTGGCATAATCACTGGAGTTCTTTTTTCTACCTAATTCAGAGATAACTCTAAGGTTGAATACCTTGCTTATATTCCAACGTAAAAGTACCTCATGGAAAGTAAGTAATCTACGATCTAATCCGTTACTCAATAGAATCTGACTACCGTTTTCTTGATACGTGTAATTTGCGCCAAAAACAGAATTGGTTTTATTGAAATAAAAGGTATTTCTAAAAGTACTGGCTAAGGAAACCAAATTAGTATCGGCGAGCTCGTAAACGAATGGATTGAAGAGTTGAGCCGGATCCTCATAATTGGTGTTTCGATTGATTTTATAAACTGTTTGATTACTGAATTTTGTCATGAATTTCTTAAGCCCAGTTTTCTCAGATTTCCAAATACGAGATGGTTGTAGATTTAAGGAAGTACTGAATTGATTCGAATAGGTTCTTACAAATTCATTGGTAGGTAAGAAGGTACGAATGTAATTTCCTTGATCACTGTATACTGCAAGCTCAAATTCGCCTAGGTCTTTAATTCCATCGCCATTATAGTCGTTCCATGTATAAGCTCCTTGTCCAGGATTGACCTCAATAAATACAAATTCTCTTTTTGTTTCCAGCCCTGATCCTATTTCATAAAAAGTAGTTGCTTGTACTGCGCCTTTCCAAAGACGCATTATGTGTTCAATACGGTTTAGAATAGTGTTCTCCGGGTTACCAGCAAATAAGCTTGTGTCAATGATGTCAAGTCGACGATAATTCACATTAACCTTCACTATATTTTTTCTATTCTTCAAAAAAGCAGTTTCCAACCCAATGTTTTGAGCTTTGGTAGATTGAACAAGACTTGAGGAATCTGAAAACCAGTCATAACGCTCTTGATAGAAAACTTGCGCTTGATTTTTTAATGAATCACTTGTGCCTACAAAGACTTTCCAATCATACCATTGATAGGAGTTTAACGCAAGAAAATCTCCTCCTTCTGGTGTGAAAGCATTGCGTTCATGATTGTCGGTGAATCCAATCTTGAATTTCCCTAATTCCTGAGAAATAGTGGCGATATGACGTAAGAAATTTGAATTTTCTTCTGATCTTGAATCCAGATAGCTCGCATCAATATTCGCGCGAAATCCCTTTTTATTGAAGTTGAGTAATAAGTTCTGTCTTAGACCGAAATAATCATTCCCCCAATTAAAATTCTCGAAGTTATAACGCAGAGATCCAGCAGATCGCGAAGCTAAGGTCAACCCAACATTGGAGAGGTATTGATTTCCTTCATAAGGTTTGTTTCTTACATTCCAATCTCTATCAAATTCTGATGGCCGGTACCATTCTATAGGGTTAAAACTGAACTCGGTAAATTCAAAATTAGCATCCGTAGAGAAGGTAATTCCCTCATTATTCTTGAAAGGATGTTTACTTCTCCACTTGTATTTTAACGCGGTCCCCACATTATCACGACTGTCTAGACTAGAAAAGGTATTTAAATCTTTATTGGAAAGTCCTACTTCTAAGCTCGAGGTAATGTTATCTGTGAATCGATAGGTTGTTCCAAGTGTATACATTTGATTCCGTTGAGGTGCAATTAAGATTTGTACGGGTTCAAAATCTCCTTGAGGAATTCCGCCTATGGGTTCTACCCATCGATATACCTTTCCATTTGCTGTGAATTGATCAAGAATGTAATTACCATTTCCTGCACCTACAAACTGAAAACTTGCTTGATATTTGGCTACAGCTGGGTCGATAGAAAAGACCAATATCGAATCGAAGGTAAGAGTATCAATGAGTTGGTACATCACTCTATTTTCAAAAAAGCCCACACTGTCAATACTAGAAGCAAAGGCCTCTGCAAGATTATCGCCTGCATTTGCCAAGATTTGTTTTTCGGTTGATGTTAAAGGTTGTTGAATGGTTTGATTTCTCGCATCTTGTTCGGTGTAGAAATTGAAATAAGTAAGATGTTTTTCTCCCTTAAATTCTGCATTATATGCAAATAGAGATCGCGCATAATTTAAATCAGAATACTGAAATTCCACGATTATACGCTTATCCTTTGTAATCATTTGATTCGCTGTAAAAGTAATCTCAGCAGTATTGTAATTAATGGTATAATCAAATTCCTGCCCACGAGTCATCAACACCCCGTCAATATACACCCTTTCCGTACCCGCTAGTACCACTATAAAAGGTTCATTTTCTGCTCCAGTGAGTCGGTAAGGACCTTGGTTTCCTTCAACACCTTGTATAATGTTACGAGAGAATTTACCTCTCGAAACCGCCCCTGAAATTTTGTGTTTGGCCTCACCTTTCATCCCTACCCAAGCCATATCGTGATTAAATTCAAAAGATGCTCCTTGTGTTCTTTTAGTATAGTTCAAAAAGAATCCCTCCGGTTTTCTAAGCCAAAAATCACCACCTATTAATGCGAATTTATCGTTGTATATCTTTAAATAAACTTGGTCAAACTCTTGCAATTTTTGAGTACTTCCTTCGGGTTGAAAAGGAATGTTATCATCAGAAATAGACCCTGTTAAAAATAGATTTTCAGCAATTTGACCATCGAGCTGGAGGTTAAGTGTAGATTGTACAGAAAGGCTCTGCGCATTACCAACAGTCACCCCTCTAGAAATGGAACCTTGTTTTTTTAAGTTGTTGGCTCCAAATAAATCGTTGGAGGTATTTACGCTTGAAACCGAATAAAACTGCGGTGGAGCAGTGGTGTCTGTTGAAATGAGGTTTTCATTTTTGTTTTTTAGTGCCTCACTAAAGTTTACAGGTAATCGATAATAAGAAATAGAGAGTGTTCCTGTTTTATCCCCTTTATAAATTATCCATCCGTCAATTCCGTTGATTTGGAAGTTACTTTCATCAGTCTTTTCACCATTTATTCTAAAATCACAGGTAGAACTATAAAAAGAAGCGGTATCAACCCAAATAGTATCCTTACTTAACTTGAATTCTTTTGTAAATGCCTCTTGTGCAAAAATTTGACAGTTAAAAAAGGCCAAAAGGAGCAATATGGATCTCGATAGCGACGTACCTTATTTTTTCTTAAAGATAGATAAACCAACATGAATAAAGGGTTGGCCTTTATTGTAAACGTGGATATCCAGAAATCATTGCAAGAAAAAAGCCGAACAAGTTACTAAAAACGTTGTCCGGCTTGGCCCTCAAAACCCCTCTCTTCTGTTTGTATAACGAAATGAAGAATTTGGTTACAAATAATTATTTTTGATTTAGATGTTTAAGTTAAAAACGAGGTGGATTAAAATAGCAGAGAGTAGAGCTTACTTGCTTGAGCGATTAGGAGAGAAAGAACTTATCCCGTTCAATTTATCTGGTAAAGCTGCTTTGTTGATTTTACATCAGGATTCTTTTTACATGGTGAAAAATAAGTGCCCGCATCAAGGGGTTCCGCTCACCAATGCTGTCTGTAGTGAAGGTCATATCATTTGTCCTTATCACAGGTATGGTTTTGATTTAAAAACAGGAAGGGGAGCTGGTTTACATCTAGAAAATTATCCAGTCGAAGAGAGAGAAGATGGAATTTATGCAGGAGTAGAGTACCTGAGTTGGTTTTAGAAGTTTTAAATTTGCTAGGAATACTCCTGCGCTTAAGCTACGGAGTATAAGAGGGGGATTAGCTCAGCTGGCTAGAGCGTTTGACTGGCAGTCAAAAGGTCACCGGTTCGACTCCGGTATTCTCCACTATCGCAATGAAATATTGAGGATTAATTTTTTAATTGAGTAAAGGTTTCAGTTAAATGAATTAGGAGGAGAAGTTTATCCCGAGCGGAGTCGAGGGGACTCCGGTATTCTCCACTATCGCAATGAAATATTGAGGATTAATTTTTTAATTGAGTAAAGGTTTCAGTTAAATGAATTAGGAGGAGAAGTTTATCCCGAGCGGAGTCGAGGGGACTCCGAGTATCTCCACTCACATAGTGAAAGATTAAATACTGACTTTACTTAAGAGCTCTGGTTATTTCCTTAACGGCGCTATTTCCTGATCTGCGCCCACAATTCCACGCTAGGTCAACAGCTTCGTTGTCGTTTAGCTCCTTTTCTCTGTATTCGTTTTTGTCTTTGTTTTGTCCTGTAACAATTTGTCCGCCACTTCTTAATGAGGTCACTTTTTCTTCTTCATTTTTTGAAGCGGTCCAGTTGTAAACAACATTGTCACTTAGTCGGGTAACGGTACCTTGGGCATAAAGCTCAAGTTTAGTCAATTCAAATGTTTTACCATGATCAGACGAACTAGTGTCATCAACGGTTTCTTCCCGAGTTGATTCTGTAATTTTAAATTCAGATACCTTTATTTCAAATTCGGGGTTTACCCCATCTGGAATAATTTTAGATGTGGTAAATTCAGCCTTCATGCCTTCAATGAATTTTGTTCTGTACGCTGTTTCATCTCCCGCGCCAGTGAAATTCGAGTTGCCATTATTGATTATAGATACAGGAATATTTTCGTCTAGTCTTACATGTACTTCTCGTTCAAGCGATTTGCTCATGTAACATCCTGTTAGAAAAATGATTAAGGTTAAAAGGCTAAATGTTTTCATAGCTATAATTTAGATAAATCTTCGTAAAACCCAGGGTACGATTTATTAATGGCACTGGAGTTTTCAATTTCGATAGGTGAAGTTGTTTGTGTTGCCAAAATTGCAGTTGCCATGGCAATTCTATGATCGTTTCTAGAATCAACTTTACCCCCCTTAATTTCTCCGCCACCGTGAATGATCATAATATCTTCTTCCAAATCTACTTGAACCCCTAGTTTTGCAAATTCCTCTTGTATAGTTAAAGCTCTATTACTTTCCTTATGGGTTAGTCGATTCGTTCCCTTGATTCTAGAAATACCATTACAACAAGCTGCTAATGCGGCTACAGGAGGGAATAAATCAGGACATTCTGTAGCATCAAATTCGAATGCATTGAGTTTATCTTTTTCTATATGTAGGTCTCCTTCATTCCACGAATATTTAGCACCTGCTCTTTTAATGGCTTCAAGAATAGCACTGTCGGCTTGGGCTGAATTCGGGTTTAAGTTTTTTAATTTCAATTCTCCAGAAATTGAGGCTCCTACCACATGAAAAGATGCTCCACTCCAATCGCCTTCAACCTTATACGTGTCTGCTCTTGGGATTTGATTCCCTTTTATGGTGAATCGTTTAAAATCTTCATTAACAACCTCTACCCCAAAATGGTCAAGGATGTCCAAGGTCATTTGTACGTATGGTTTGCTTTTTAGCTGGAGTACGTTTATAATCGAATCCTCAGATAACAGGGGTAAGGCGATTAATAGACCTGTAAGTAATTGAGAGCTTTCAGAACCATCAATGGTGATTTCGTTTCCTTGTAGCTTTCCTTTAGTTTTCAATGGTAAAAGCCCATTCTGTGAGCTTACATCAACACCAAGCTGATCTAAGGCTTCAATAACCATGTCCATCGGTCGCACTAAAATAGAACCTTCACCGTTAATGGTCACTTGGTCGAAAAGTGCCGTTGAAATAGGACTAAACATACGTGTGCTTAAACCAGCTTCTCCAAAATTTAAGGAGACGCTTTCTTTTAGTGATTGTGCTGGTAGAATGGTTGTTTTATTGTCCTCAATAGAAAATGACCCACCCATTTCTTCCACAGCTCGTAGAGCAACCTTTGCATCATTACTTGGCGTATACCCATGAATTTCCACTTTTGTCTTGCTCAAGAAAGCAATGGCAATAGCACGCTGCAAATAGCTTTTGGAATAAGGAGCTGATAGCTCTCCTTGATAATTGAACGGGGCAATACTTTGAATCATTCCTTCAAAGTTAATTTGAAATAATGATTAATCTATTGTTTCAAGCCAAGCGATGGCAGATTTTAAGTCGTTGAACATACGCGTTGGGCGCGGAGGTCGTTGGATTTTAATGAAAAAACTCCCCAAAATTCTATGCGCTAAAGTATTGCATACTATTGCAGAGGCTTTAAGGTATTTGTAGGCTTCCTCTGAATTTCCATATTCTCTTGCTTCTTTCGTAACAGAGAAATCAGGACAGATAATATTGACAACTTTGCAGGGTTCATCTCCCATAATACTTACTTGATGATTTTGAAATTCAGCAATGTCGGCTAGCTCTAGCGTTGCTTCGTTTTCAAATTCTATAATGAGTATTTCATCACAGTGTTTATAGAATTTAACATCTGTAAGAGTAATCGCTATTTCTAAAGTATCAGTCAATTCTTTATAGATTTAAGTGACATGAATATAAGCGTTTTAGCGGAAAATTATCCGTTTGAAAGAAAAACGTTAAATTTTTTTTGTCCTAGGCTGTAACTTTTTGATGATTTATGACTCTTATATATAGAGACTAGCAGATTAATCAAATTGGCGGCATTGAGACAAATTTTCTTCATGGTTGTTAGGTTTCGTAAGCGATAAATGAGGAGTTGTTAACCTTATTTATGAAACCATTCAATGCAAAGCCAGTATAAAGGGCGGAGAGCAAGCGAGCTTCCGCCTTTTTTTATTTTCTAAGATTATAACCCAAACGAATTTCGTGGGTGCCTTTACCATATTGGTTTAATGGATTTGTCATAATCCCATATTGATAGGATAGATTAAAATTATAGAATTCGGAAAATGCTCCAACAATAAAGGAGTCAGATCGGCGATAGCCTAGTGTCAATCCAATGAGGTCTTGTTTGTAAGAAATATTGCTTAAAAGTTGAAAAGTAGAAGTTGTGCCATCCATTTTAACTATTACTATAGGCTGGATTTTGAACTCATTAAAGTTGGCATCATAACGGGTAAATAAATTATAATGTCTCCTTACTTGGAAGTTAATGTATGTAAGGGTTGGTGTCAATAAATGTGTGGAAGAAAGTCCTGCGAAAAAATTATTCCTTCTAAACGTTATTCCTGCATCTAAATCAAAACTACCATCACTCCCCAAAGGCAAGCTGGGGTCTGGCGTTGAGGTAGGAGGTAACCAATTGGGGTCAAATACCACATGGAATATGCCGGGAGCTAGTCCAACATAGATCTCATTCTCACCGAAAGTATATCCATAATTTATTACAATACGCGCAGAATGAACGTACATGAAACCTATAGTTTCGTAATAATAGCTCGCACCATAACCAATTTTATGATCATCTTTTTCGTGCGAAAAATCAGTTAATACTGCAAAAGTATTTGGAGCTCTTTCCATGCCGTCCCATTGATTACGATAAACCATGTTTACGCCAAGCCTATTTTCGACTCCAAAACTTGCAGGATTGTTAAAAGTAGGTGTTATTCTTCCTGTACTATAAAGAAATGGATCTTGCTGTCCATTAACATTAAAACAGGCGAATAGAATGAACGCGATGAATAGGAGTTGGGGTTTTCTCACATTCGAAAGATAGAAAAACTCAATAGAACTTTAGCCTTGTGCTATATGAAGATTTTGATATTCACCTTTTAGTTGGTCTAACCAAACGAGTATACGATCTTCGGTAAGAATTGGCTCATTGTCCTCGTCAAGTGCAAGACCGTAAAACATGTCGTCATTTTTCTCAGCTTTCGATTCAGCATGCTCATAGTCTTGCGTTGGCCATTCTCCTATTATTGTTCCTCCATTCGCCAATACAACTTCAGCCAAATAGCCTACCCCATCTATAAAATATTCGGCATAGCCATGTTGGTCTCCAAGTCCAAATAAGGCAACGACTTGATCTGTAAAATCAATCGTTTTAAAAGTTTCAAAATAATCTTCCCAATCGCTCTGAAGATCACCATCATACCACGTAGAAATACCTAGAATAAGGACATCAAATCGTTTAAAATCTTCAACTTCCGCCTCAGATACCTCAATAATCTCCAAGTCTTCTCCAATAAAGCTTTCGAATAAACGAGTAACATCTTCAGTTGCTCCCGTATCACTGCCGTAAATCAATCCTACCTTTCCTAATTCTTGAAACATATGTGCTTAATATTTAAGAACAAATTTAAGACCTATTCTTATCTCTTTAGAATGATTCTAAATAATATTTTGAAAAAATTATGTGAATTATTTAATGATAATCTTCTGATGCTTGATTATACTCGATTTTTCGGTAATACTAATGATGTATATTCCCGCTTTAAAACTCGAAGTTGAGAGGGTCGTTTCAAGTGAATTAATCGATCCTGCTTGAATGGTTTGTCCTGTAAGGGTTAATATTGAATACTTGCCTTCCGAAATTTCTGCAGAAGTCTTTACTTGTATGGTTTCGTTTATCCAATTAGAATTAATGATGACCGATGTGGTGTTTAGATTCTCTTCTGTACTTAAATCTCCCAAGTTGTTCAATTCATTAACTACAGCAAGCTCGTCGCCGATTGGGAAAAAGTCAACGGTTGGGAAATTTATCATCTTTGAATGTAATGTTTCGCATTCATTGCAACGATTTATAAAGAAAGGATTGGCATTTGCAATTTCTGCTTGTGCTTCTGCGGCAACTCCTAAAGTAGCATCGGTCACAAAATGATTAAGAATAAATAGCTCATTGCTAACATCTCCGCGGTTAAGATCACAACTAAATTCACTAACGTCAGCATAAGAAAAATCGGTTTCAACTGCGTGATCCCATAAATAATGATGCCAACCTTGACTAGGAGAAGCTTCATCTTTATCTGAAAAAATCACCAAACGTCGGCCATCGTCAATCATTTCTTGAAGGGCTGGCCAGGGATCACTTCCTTTTTCAAAGAGATAAGGCATTAATCCTACTGCTGTTAAATCTGCCTCAATTGCATCAGGCGTAACATAAGACTCGAGTATTATGGTTACAATTTCATTCGGGTTAGCATCTAAGAAGTCCTTTATTTCATTAAGATTCGAGGTGAAAGGTGCTGTACCTGTAATGGTTATACCGTGATAAACAGTAACTACACCCCCAACATCGTAAAGGTCTAACATTAATGCTCTTACTCCTCCGTTTAGTTGTTCAGTTATAGAGGTATGATGATTGGGTAATGTAAAACCCGTAGCAGTGTTCGCAAAAGCATTGTGGGTTGTTAAATAGGCCACCTCGTTATATTTTTTACTGCATAAAGGAGCGAACCCATTGCATTGTCCAAATGAAAATCCTGCAATTATTGAAAGGAGAGCTAAAGAGGTGAATTTAATCATATTCAAATTTACGAAGAAAAGGGATTGTTTTAAAATAAAAAAGGTAGACAAGATGTCTACCTTTCTGCTTCTGTTTCTTCAAAAAGAAATTCTATTCTTCTGTTAGGCTTTTTATAGTTCAACTTCTCAAGAGTATTGCTGAGCATTAGTTTTATGGCTCTTTTTCCTGCGGTTGTTTTAAAGTACTTTTCTCTTTTGAGTGCATCCTCCTTGAATAAATAATATTCTGTAAAAATTAAATGTAGTGGACGACGGTAGCTCGTGCTTTTGGTTCTTCCTTGATTATGATTGTTAATTCGATTTTCAAGATTTGTAGTGAAGCCTATATAAAGAAGGTGATCTTTTTCGCTAAATAGTATATAGACACAATAGGGTAATTCTGAAGTAGATTGATTCATATGAGCCAAGTTAGCAAAATATGCACTAATCACTTCAGAATAATGAAGCAGTCAAGTTTTGTTTGAGACTAATTTAACGAACTCGGAAAGCTAACAATGAAGCGAAAGTAGAACAAACAAAAAAGGCAGACAAATGTCCACCTTTCTGCATATATAAATGACAAAGCAGATTGAAATAATATAATTGCACCATTCTAATTCGACTCCAATCGCTTTGTGGTAATGAAGCAGAATAATCCTAGGGTTTAGACTTATAGCAATATAGAATTGGCTAATAAAGAAGCGAAAGTAGAATAAACAAAAAAGGTAGACAAAATGTCTACCTTTCTGCTTCATTAGTAGCGGGGACAGGACTCGAACCTGTGGCCTTCGGGTTATGAGCCCGACGAGCTACCAACTGCTCCACCCCGCAATTTGTGTGTGCAAATATATATTATTAAAAGTTCTTAGCCTAGCGTAAATTAGAAAAAATGTTTTGTAATGTATATATAGTTGTTATTCAGTAGAGTGTAGGGTTTAAACGTTTAATACAAACTTGGTTTTGATTTGTATACTTATGGCTTTCTTATATGCTTTTAAGCAGTTTTCTCGTTAATGAAACACTATATTTGTAGTTAAGATGATGAAAAAGTTCGCTTTAATTATTTCGGTTTTTGCCCTCTTTGCAATGAGTTCTTGTGGAGGAGGAACTCCAGATGAGATAGTAGTTGAAAAGATTGACTCAAATTACTGTCAATGTGTTGAACTTCTTTTCGATGAGCCGTATAATCATTTTTACAGGTTTGATAGAACGGAGTATTTCGAAGGTAGGTGTGAAGATTTTTATCCCAATGGGCAATTAAAGTTGGAAAAGACGATAGTAAAAGGGAAGAACCACGGTTTGCAAAAGAAGTACTTTGAAGACGGTCAACTTGCGGAGGTTAGAGAGTTTGATATGAACTTTCAAATTGGTGTACAAATCAATTATACCAGAGAGGGAGATACTGCGTATTACGCGACATATGAAAGGGGAGAATTGAAGGATATTCTTAAAATTACTCCTAACATTGAAACGGTTCAATAAGAAGTTTTAATCGCATCAATAATTTCCTCAGTACTCGCTTCTACATCCATTTCCAAATCACCAAAATCTTTTAGCAACACTAGCTTTATTGCGTTGTTATCATTTTTTTTATCGTTCTGCAAAAAGTTCAAGATAAGAGGAATATCTAAATCATTTAATGCTGGTAATGGATAAATACTTTCAAGTCCTGTCTTAATTTCCTGAAAGATTTCTGCGGTGACCAGACCTTTATTTAATGCCAACTTTGATTCGAATAAAATTCCCCAAGCTACACCTGTTCCATGCGTGATTGCTTTTGAAGTAGCCAAATAGGAAGACTCTATTCCATGGCCTATAGTATGACCTAAATTTAAAACCTTTCTTAATCCGGATTCTTTGATATCCTGAGCTACAATTTCATGTTTGACGCGAGCACATTTTTCTACAAGAGGGTAGATTTTTTCAAGTTTACCTTTGCTTTCGATTAGAGATAACCAAAGATGTTTATCTCTAATTAAACCATGCTTGAGCATTTCAGCAAATCCTGATAATACTTCTTCCTCAGGTAAGGTTTGTAAAAATTGTGGGTCAACGATAACCGTTTTCGGAAGTTCAAAAGTTCCAATTACGTTCTTTAAACCAGCAAAATCAATTCCCGTTTTTCCGCCGTGAGAAGCATCAACCTGAGCCATTAAGGATGTAGGGACGTTAATAAAGTCGATTCCTCGTTTGTAAGTGCTGGCAATGAATCCGCCTAAGTCAGTTGTAACCCCCCCGCCAATATTTATCATAACAGTATTTCTGGGTATCTGATAACTCAGCAAGGTGTCCCAAATCTCTTTGCAAATTTCAATGTCCTTTGTTTCTTCTCCCGCTGGAATTACGATTACTTCAGCTTCATAAAGCGGTTGAACATCCACCAAGAATTTTTCACCCCAGATTTCATTTACATTTTCATCAATCAGCACTACCTTTTTATGATCTCTATAATGAGCATTTAGGTATTTGCTTAATTCTTCAAATGCACTTGAAGTAAAAATCACACTATCGTTTATGGATGAACTCATTTCTCTACAAAAGTAATCATCTATCTAGTTCAATTGGTCTTCAGATTTACCGAACTTATCTTATTTATGATTTTTCAAATCGAATAACATTTATCTTTGAATAATGATTTCATTTGAAAATACAGAAATTGCCTTTGCTGGAAAATCAGATAAGGACTTAGCATGGTCGCATAGGTTATTTAAGCTAATGGGGAAGCCTTGGCTTGTGAGTTTAGGAAAGGGACTTACCAATTTTGCTCTTGCCATACGATTGCCAATTCGAGGGATAATCAAGAAAACGATATTTAGACAGTTTTGTGGGGGAGAAAATATTCAGGAATGTAGAACCAAAATTCAGGAACTCGCCAATTATAAGGTTGGGACGATTTTAGACTATTCGGTTGAGGGTAAAACTACGGAAGAAGATTTGGATAAGACCCGCGATGAAATCATTGCTACAATAACAGAGGCTAAGAAAAATGACTCAATACCCTTTAGTGTTTTTAAAGTAACAGGCATTGCTCAGACTGATGTATTGAGGAAAGCAAACAAGTCAATTGAGAATTTAAGTGAAAGTGAATCAGCAAATTTTGCCATAGCTAAGAAGCGTGTGGAGGCGATTTGTCAAGCGGCTTTTGATGCGAATGTTCCAGTATTTATTGATGCTGAAGATAGTTGGTTTCAAGATATAATTGATGCACTTGCAACTGAGATGATGGAGCGCTATAACAGTGAAAAAGCGATCGTGTTTAATACAATCCAGATGTATCGTCATGATCGTTTAGCATTCCTGCAGAAATCCATGGAAGAGGCCTTGAGCAAAGGATATCATTTAGGAATTAAATTAGTTCGAGGAGCCTACATGGAGAAAGAAAGAGAGGTAGCGCAAGAAGAAGGCTATCCTTCGCCTATTCAACCGGACAAGGCTACGACTGATAGAGATTACGATTTGGCTTTAGAGTATTTAGTTAAGAATATAGACAAGGCAGCAATTTGTGCTGGAACTCATAATGAAAACAGTTCTTTGTATTTAGTCGAATTAATGGAAGAACATGGTATTTCTAAAGATGACAAAAGAGTGTATTTTGCACAATTACTTGGTATGAGTGATCATATTTCCTTTAATCTTACTCATGCAGGTTATAATGTTGCTAAATACGTTCCTTACGGCCCAGTGAAAGAAGTTATTCCTTATCTAATGCGTAGGGCTCAAGAAAATACAAGTGTTGCTGGTCAAACAGGAAGAGAGCTAAAACTAATACTTGAAGAAAAACAAAGAAGGAAGCTTAATTAATTACCGCTTCCAGAACACCCTTGTTGTACTCTTCCATATAAAGCTGATTCCCTTCTACATCATAGTACTTGCAATAGCCATGTAGAATTCCATTTTGGTAAGATATTTCCATATAAACATCCTCTGTTCCCGGAAAATACTCATGACAAACACCTGTAAAAGGTAAGGTGTTTTTATACTTCTTATTCGGAGCTCCGTTAACACCTTCTTCAACGCGTAGCTCAGAACACTTGCAAGGAACGAATGATTCCGATGCAGAAAGTGTATTTATTCCATTCGTATATTCTTCTTCTGCGATTACATTCCCTTCTTTGTCATAAATGAATACCTTTCCGTGAAGCACCCCAGCTAGGTAATGCTTTTCCATATATCTAATGTCAGTTCCCGGATAGCTAGAGAAGCACATTCCAGTAAACAGTGTGTCTTCTAACGTAAACAAGCTATCCGCATTCACACCAAGATCTTCACAGGCGCATTCTCTTTCTTGATCAATCGTGTTAATTGTACCTGTGTCAGTCGATTCAGTCAATTCAACATTTTCTCCACATGCCAAGAGGAGAAGTCCAATAATTGGATAAATTAATTTTCTCATAAAACGTTGATTACTCTTAAAAATCTTTTGGTATAACCGCTTTCGTTATAACGGGTAATGCATACGCCAAAATGCTTTTTGGAAGAGCTACTATGTATAAAATCTACAATTCCTTCATTGTTTTGAATAACAATTCCGAGGTGTCCTACCTTTCGCCTGGTATGATCCGTTCCTGTGAAAAGAATTAAGTCGGCTGGAACGCATGATTCTAATGCTACCTCTTCACCTTTATCTTCATAACCAGAACTTGCACGTGACACTTTTATTCCAAATTTCTTAAATACATAATGAACAAAACCTGAACAGTCAAAACCTTCAGGACTGCTACCTCCCCATACATAGGAAGTTCCGATAAAGGTTTGTGAATAATCAACTATGCTATCGCGCAACGCATCAGAGTCTCGAGATATGGCGTAGCTCGAACAAAATATGATGGTAAAAAGTACAATTGCTCTCATACATGGCAAAATTACGCTTATTTTATAACTTTAAGATTCTTAAACGTTACTACATGTCAAGAATCAAAAATGCACAACTTAGATACCGTATAATCGATAGAGCATTGCGCAATAAGTATAAACCTTTTCCGACAAAGCAAGATTTAAGAACGGCCTGTGAAGAGGCAATCTTCGGTTCGAGTATAGGAACAGATATTTGTGATTCAACAATTGAAAAAGACATGTTTGCTATGCGTATGGAGTTTGATGCGCCGATTAAGTATAGCAAAAGAGATAAAGGGTATTATTATGAAGATGAAGATTTTACAATTGAGAATATCCCATTAACGGAAGACGACATTGAAGCCATTAAATTCGCTTCTCAAACGTTAATGCAATTTAAGGATGTAGGAATATTCAAACAATTCTCGTTTGCTATTGATAAGATCTTTGATCGCGTTCACATTGCAAATAATCCAACTGACAAAGCGATTGAAGAATTCGTGCAATTTGAAAATGTTCCAGAGGCTCAAGGGAATGAGTTTCTCCCAGATATTTTAAAGGCTATTAAAGAACAATTATTACTGCAGTTCGATTACGCAAGCTTTAAAAGTGGTAAATCAAAAAGGCGTGAAGTTTTACCTTTATTATTGAAGGAATTTAGAAATAGGTGGTACCTAATAGCACAAGATAATTCAAAGAGCAAGATTATAACTTATGGCTTAGATCGTATCAAGAATCTTGAAATTCTAGAAGAAGTAGGAACTCTAAAAACTGATTTCAATGCTGATCATTTCTTTAAGCATTCCTTGGGAATCACTGCCAACGAAGATAAGCCTGAGATTATAGAGTTTAAGGTAGATAAAGTGGGTTCGAAATATATTCAGTCTTTACCGTTGCATGCAAGTCAAAAAATGGTGAAGGAGGGTAATAAAAGAGATACATTCAGACTAGAAGTTATCTTATCAGAGGAGTTAAAGAGAACCTTTTTATCCTATGGTGATCAGTTAGAAGTGGTTGGACCTTCTAAACTCAGAAATGACCTTAAGAATACAATAGTTACCTTGAATAAATTATACCGCTAAAGCGTTCATTTCTAAACGGAAAACCTTATTTTCATTATCTCAAATCAAAAAACTATGAAGTTAAAACTACTCGGTCTCGGCCTAATGGTCGGGCTTTTGGGGCATTCCCAAATTTCGGAAGGCGGAAAACCAACCAGCTTTGTTCGCGTTGCTGTTGGAGACGCAAGTCCTTATCAAACATACTACCAAACTGTAACGGTTCCAAGTCCTAATATGGATGAGATTCATGCAGAGGATGCTACAGTTGGTAAAGAAAGATATCGTGTTGCGATCAATACCCCTGTTGATGTGAACATATTATCACATGGTAATTGGCACGAAATGCCTACAGGTGATAAAATTTGGAGAGTCGCTATAGAATCTCCAGGAGCAGAAGCAGTGGGGCTTTATTTCGCAGAGGATGTTCAAATTCCTTTGGGAGGTAAGTTGCATGCATACAATGAAAAGCAGTCGCAGTACATTGGAGCATATACTTCAAACACTCCTGCTTTTAAAGCAATGGAAATGATTCAAGGAGATGTTATAATACTTGAATATTTTCAACCTGCAGGAAGCACTGAATTACCAATAATTCATGTGGAGTCAATTGCACATTTTTACAGAGGAGTTGAAAATAGAATTGCATACTTTAGAGATGGAAGTACCCAAAATGAATTTAGAGCTCACGGTTCTTGTCAGGTTGATGTAGAATGTTCAGAAGGGGATTCTTGGACTAATCAGGTAAATTCAGTGGTACATTATTCGTTTTCAGACGGAAGTGGAACTTATGTTTGTTCTGGATCAGTAGTAAATAATACAAATACTGATTGTACTCCTTTTATCTTAACTGCTAATCATTGTGGTGAACCCGCTTCAAGTTCAGATATTTCAAGTAATGTATGGTATTTTAATTATCAAAGACCTTCATGTGTGCCTGGTAATACATCTAAGTATACTGGGGCGCTTTCAGAAACAATGACGGGAGGAATTTTCAGAGCATCTTCGTCTTATGGTGATCACCCGGCTTCATTTTCTTATCAAGTGGATGGTTCTGATTTTGCTTTAGTTGAAATGAGTACGGATATTCCCGCAAGCTATGATCCTTATTTTGCAGGATGGAGTAGAGCAACTGGTGCTTCTAGCAGTGGTGTTGGAATTCATCATCCTTCAGGAGACGAAAAGAAAATATCTACATATTCTTCAAACTTGGTGAGTGCCACCTATAATTCTGGTTGGACTGGAGCACATTGGAGAGTGCAATGGGTTTCAACAACTAACGGTCATGGAGTTACCGAGGGAGGTTCATCAGGGTCTCCAATCTTTAACTCTTCAGGATTAATCGTTGGATTCCTTTCAGGAGGATCATCTTTTTGTTCAGCACCTACTGATCCGGACTTATATGGAAAATTTGATAGAGCATGGGATCAAGAAAGCTCCAGCACTAATGCACAGTTAAAGCATTGGTTAGACCCAGCAGGTACTAATCCTACATCATTGACTGGTACTTCTATGCCATGCGCGCCGGCAGCGCCAGTAGCTGATTTTGTGGCATCTGCTACAACCGTAACTCCGGGGACTACGGTAACATTCACTGATTTGTCTACAGGTGGACCGACTTCATGGTCATGGTCAATTTCACCTGCAACAGGTTGGTCATACACAGGTGGAACATCGGCATCATCGCAAAACCCACAAGTTAATTTTACAGACCTTGGAACTTACACCGTTGCCTTGACAGCGACGAATGCGACAGGCTCAGATACTGAAACAAAAACAACTTATATCACGGTTTCATCAGTTTCTGGTCCATGTCCGGCAACTGGAAACGATGATTGTTCGGCAGGAACAGAAAATGAGTATATTGCTGAGGTGTCACTAAGTTCAATTGATAATGCTTCAAACTGTTCGGAGTACACGGATTATACCTCTATTTCCACTTCTGTTACTAGAGGTTCTAGTTACGATGTAACTGTTGTACCTAATATTGTTGGTAACACCGCACCGAGCGCCTACACGAATGATGAAATAGCTGTTTGGATTGATTTTAATAAGGATATGGACTTTGATGACGCCGGTGAGCAAGTGGGATATGTGCTTGTTTCTGGAACAATTTCGACTACTTTTTCATTCACTGTTCCGACGACGACAGAGTTAGGTGATGTTATTATGAGAACGAGAATTTCTTACCAACCTGAAGATGGCCCAATAGAGCCGTGTGGTGATACCGACTGGGGAGAAGTTGAGGATTATACAATTACAATAACGGATCCACTTGGCTTAGGAGATAATGTAATAGACTTTAATATTTACCCTAATCCAAGTGAGGACATCTTTAATGTCGATTTATCAGGATTCAATGGTGAAGCTACTGAGATAGTAATTACAGACATCACTGGTAGAGTGATTAGTACCATAAACACTCCGGAACAATTTATGCAGCTTGATTTAAGGGATGAATCGAAGGGAATATATTTCGTTACGGTTTATACTGAGAATAATGCTCACACGAAAAAGATTACGAAATTCTAATCAGAGAATTATAAAATCTAAGGGAAAGAGGCTCATTTGAGCCTCTTTTTTGTTTTATAGACCTATTAAATAAAAGAAGTTATTAAATTTGCAGCGGGCAAGTCCTGTACGACCAGCTCCTGCTGAATCCCCCAGGATGGGAACATAGCAAGGGTAGGCGGTTGTAGCGGTGCGATATAGGTAGCTTGCCCACTTTTTCCCTTCTCCTTTCTTAGTAAACTTCCTTTTCTGTTAATAAGATTTTATCTCTTGAACTTTCATGTGCTTTATCTTTGTGGCTTAATCTTTAATCATAAATTATGAAGTTCTTTATCGATACAGCAAACCTAGATGAAATTAGAGAAGCCAATGATCTTGGTGTTTTAGATGGCGTTACAACAAACCCGTCATTAATGGCAAAAGAAGGGATTACTGGAAGAGAGAATATTCTTAAGCATTACGTAGATATCTGCAATATTGTTGATGGTGATGTAAGTGCTGAGGTCATTGCTACAGATTTTGAAGGAATGGTTAAAGAAGGAGAGGAGCTTGCAGCTTTACATCCAAATATTGTAGTAAAAATTCCTATGATTAAGGATGGAATTAAAGCAATCAAGTACTTCTCAGAAAAAGACATTAAAACGAATTGTACCTTAGTCTTCAGTCCTGGTCAAGCAATTTTGGCGGCCAAAGCTGGAGCTACTTACCTTTCACCATTTATTGGTCGTTTAGATGATATTTCAACCAATGGTCTTGATCTAATTGCTCAGATTAGAAACATTTATGACAATTATTTGTTTGATACTCAAATACTAGCTGCCTCTGTACGTCATACCATGCACGTAATTGAATGTGCTGAAATTGGTGCAGACGTTATGACAGGACCGTTGAAATCGATTGTGGGCTTACTTAATCACCCTTTGACTGATATCGGTCTAGAAAAGTTCTTGGCAGACTATAAAAAAGGAAATGGATAAGGTCAAGAAGTATCCAAAAGAGGATATTCAAATAATTTGGGATGCTAAAAAGTGCATCCATTCAGGAAAAAGTGCAAAAGGGTTATCGGCTGTGTTTAAGCCCAAGGATCGTCCTTGGATTCAATCTGATAATGCTTCAAAACAGGAAATTATTGACCAGATCGAGAAATGCCCTTCGGGAGCTCTAAGCTGGGAATAATGAAGACCTTGTTATTAACGTTTTTTTTGATTTTCTGTGGAGTTTCTATTTCACAGAATCTCATCGAATTCAATAAGAAGCAGAATACAATCAATAAGAGAGGAATGCAAAGTCTTACCTCTTGGTCAACGCTTAATTTAGGTATCAGTGCTTACGGTGCAGCAACTGCCGAAGGAGAGGCGCGCTACTTTCATCAAATGAATATTGGATGGAGCGCCATAAATCTATGCCTATCTGTCCCAGGGCTTGTGAAGGCACATCGAAATAAAGAATTTGACTTAAGTCCAGAAAACACCCTTAAAGGACAGATTAAGACCGAACAAGTATTTCTTTTTAATACCGCATTAGATGTTGCTTATATAACCGGTGGTTTTTTGCTCAAAGAGCGGGCAAAAAATGATCCTGAAAATTTTCAGCGCTTCAATGGTTTCGGTAACGCCGTGATTTTACAAGGCGGTTTCCTCTTTGTTTTTGACTTGGTTATGGCAGTCATACATTCTAACCATCGAAAAAAATTGTACGCTCCACTTGAATTGGGTTTCAATCAGAATGGGATTGGTTTGAGATACACATTTAATTAACTTGCAAATAGGGGTAAAGAGACTTAAATTCGATTCAAGATAAAGTCCCTATGAAGTTAATACTACGCCAATTATCAATTTTATTATCGTTGACGATTAATGCCCAAACATGGGATCAAATATGACCAGAAGGAGGTTTCTTTAAGGAATTCATTATTCACCCAGCCGACCCGAACATAATTTATGCGGGAAGTGATGATGGAGGTGGTGTTTGGAAAACTACTGATATGGGGGCTAACTGGTCCCTTTTAACGAGTGACTATGTGAATTTTACCGGATGGCACATAGCTATGGATGAAAATGATCCGGAAGTACTCTATTTTTCCGATATCTATGGAAGAAATCAGATTCTTAAAACTACAGATGGGGGTGATAGCTTCACGCAATTATTACCTGGGAGTATTTTAGAAAGAGATAAACAAATCTCCCAAGTAGCCAAACATGGTGGAACCGGTGATACACTTTATTGCAGTACTGGAGAAGGTCCGGAGCATGGTAGAGTAGGTAACGGTATTTTTAGAAGTGTAGATGGAGGAGACAACTGGACATATTCTGGACTTCAGGGATTTTCAGCCCCTTGTATAGAGTCTGTTTCTACTGGAAGGGTTTTAGCAGGAACTTTCGAAGAAGGTCTTTATTATTCGGATGATGTTGGAATGACCTGGACTCTTCATCCAGACATTCCCGACACGGCGTTGGTACTAGAAATTGATAAAAGAGACTCAGTAATTGTTGTTTCTGCAGCAGATAATGGTGTGTATTTAAGTACTGATTGGGGGGATAATTTTTTCAATATTGGACGTGTTGGTGAGTATAACTTTGACATTGCCATTGCGGATATCGATCCCGATATAAAAATTTATGTTTCAGGTTTTGCCCAACCAGCAAAGTACAATTCAGCTTCAGGAACTTGGTCTGTGATTCTTGATCCCTTATTGGATAATCATATTCTAATGGGGATTGGAGCTCAAAACGAAATGGTTTTGATGTGCAGATTCATCAACGGTAAAATTGTGATTTCAGAAGATGACGGCGCTTCTTATTCGGAAATGTCCAATAATCCATCCGCAGCTGAAATACGATCTCTAGTAGTGAATTATGATGCTTATATGTATGCTGCAATTCAACACAGTTATAGCTTTGATCCAACGGTGTACCAATACCCTGGAATAGCAAGAACAACTGATGGAGGAATTACTTGGGAGTATACTGGTCCAGAGGCTCATGGAATGTCATTAGCTATGGATCCTACTGATCCTGATGTTATTTACTTTTCTACCTTTTCAGATGGCCTAATTAAGACAGAGGATGGATTTGATACTTGGACGAATATAAGATCAGCCAATCGATTGGTGTTCGATGTTACTATTAACCCAAACAATTCAAATGAAATAATAATAGCCGAGTACGATTTATTAGCATTTTCTTTTGGTCTTTTAAAAAGTATAGATGGAGGTGATTCCTGGACAAGTGTTTCGGACGATATACTTGGGGCAAGTATTGAATATAATTCCGACAATGATCAGGTTTACGTAGCTACAGAAACCGGTCTTTTTATGAGTTCGGATAACGGTGATACATGGAGTAGTTCGCCGAGCTATTTAGATGGCGATAATGTTACTGCGCTGCATTACTACGACTCATTGCTTTATGCAGGTAATGAAGAGGGTGAACTGATGACGATTGATGAAACTGGAGTAATAAATAACACATTACTGTTCCATGGAATGGAGTTCACCCAATGGAAATTAGAAATATATATTCAACGACTGATGCAATATTTGTTGGCTTAAATGGAGCAGAACAGGATACGCTTCATAATTTGAATGGTGATGTCTGGTTTAGCACTGATAAGGGAGATTCTTGGGAGTTACTAACCGGCGACTTAACGAATTCAAATATTTTTGGACTTAATGCAATAGCGCATGATAATGAAAATAGGCTGTTGGTGGGCACTTATGGAGGAGGTGTTTTTAGAACGAACAGCGCTATTTTGAGCAATGGTGAGTTTTCTGCGAATAAAGAGATCAAAGTTTATCCAAATCCTGCTATAGAATCTCTTCAGCTTATTTTACCGGATGATTACACAAATCAAGGGTATAGAATTGAGGTTTATAATGCGTTGGGTGTATTAGTTTATGATAATGCAAATGTTGTAAATATAAACGCTAGTCAATTCGCCGAAGGAGTGTATACTTTAGTGGTTACAACTAGCTCGAGTAGATCAACGACGGGTTTTGTTATTCGCTAATTTTTAAAGCGATAAGCTTCCGAAGGCCTTCTTTTAGGGAGATATTAGGAGAATAGTTTAACAAAGATTTCGCTTTTTCAATCGAGGCGAACGAATCTCTAATATCGCCAACACGAGGTTCTCCGTATTTAATCTCAAATGAGTTTTTTAGCCCGAGTTCTTCACCAGCTTCCTTAATCAATGCGATGAGGTCATTCAAAGAAATCCTGCTTCCAAAAGCAATATTGAACACATTTCCAAATATATCAGAATTGGATGAAGTTGCTGCACATTCAATCGCTTGAATCACATTTTCGATATGGGTGAAATCTCTTGTTTGCTCTCCATCACCGAATATGGTGATTTCTGAATTATTGATGTAAGCTTCAACGAATCTGGGTATAGCCGCTGCATAAGCTCCACGAGGGTTTTGATTCTTACCAAAGACATTAAAGTAACGCAGTCCAATCACAGGTGTACCATAGGATCTGTGAAATGTATTTGCATAAAGTTCGTTGCAAAGTTTGGTTACCGCATAGGGTGAAATAGGATTTCCAATTTTGTCTTCTACCTTAGGAAGTCCTGGATGATCTCCATATGTACTAGAGCTCGAAGCATAAATAAACCTTTCTACATTATTTAACCGCGCTGCATTTAGAACATTAAGAAAGCCATCAATATTATGTGTATTGGTATTTAAGGGATTCTCTACAGAACGTGAAACTGACCCAAGGGCTGCGTTGTGAAAAACATACATACCGTCAGAAAGTATTTCATTAACCAACTCTTCGTCGCGAATGTCTCCCTTTATAAAAGAAAAGTTGGGAAGGTTCTTTAAGTGTGTAATATTCTCTTCAAAACTATTACTCAAATTGTCTAGACATATTACTTCGTTCTCCCTAACAAAGTGTTCACAGAGATTTGATCCAATAAACCCGGCTCCTCCAGTAATTAATACCTTTTTCCCCTTCAGAATATTCATGCAATAAAATTACAAAGCATTAATCGAGTGCGAATGCCTTCTAAGAAAAGTTAATGACTTAATAACGTTGATTTGAGCTTTAGTCTACTAGATCAGTGCTTGAAAAATAACCTTTACATCCAATTCCAATAGATCTAAAGTATTTACCATTTTCGTAACCATCAGAACTTTCCGCTTCACCTTCTTCATATTCTTCAGGAGTTGTAGGACGATCAATAGCAATTTCTAAAGAATCAAAAATATAAGTATAAGGCGGTTCTGAATTCTCTTGATTAAAAGAGTCGCTTGAAATATTTTCAATTTCCTTGAGTAGTGCTTCACCTTCAAGGTTAAAAACATCTATTTCATGCAATAAAACGGGAGTTCCTTCCGAAACCTTGCTGAATTCTATGAATTCAAGTTTGTCATTTCTATCGTAGCTCAAAGCTAGAGAAAACGATTCAAATTCATAATAGTCGGTTCTACCTTCTTCTTCGGTAGGGTCCTCAAAGTCCTCAATAATTTCGTCTCTTGTTTTTCCAAATTTTAATTGGTTCACACCAGACAGAGGCTTAATATTAAATTGTTCCATTTTGGAAAGCGGGTAATACCCAGTAAGTGTTGGTTATAAGACGAAAATAAAGAAATTAATTGAATTACGAAAAAACGTACTAATCAAATGATAAACCTTAAGATTTACTTAATTTCTATAAATTAAAAACGCCCCTCAATGAGGAGCGTTTTTTACGTAATGTTTTAGTGCTTATTTAAGAACGGTAACGTGGCCTCTAAACTCGTAAAGTTTATCGGAGTTGGCATCTTTAGCAGTGACTACCCACACATAAACTCCATCAGGCACAAGCCCTTGATTTCCATATGTTCCATTCCATTCTGCAATAGAGTTGAATGATTCCCAAACTGGATTACCCCATCTATCAAACATCATTAAGTGGAAGTCATAAATATCAATTCCGTCCATATATACTCTCCAAGTTTGATTTAAAGCATCACCATCAGGGGTAAAGGTATTAGGAGCATAGATCAGCACATCACTCATAATATTAACATTCGCAGTTATTGAGTCTGTACAGTTGTGCTCATCAGTAACCAATAAGTGCACTGGATAAACTCCCGCTACTCCTTCAGGGTAAAGAACAGTTGGATTTGTTTCCGTAGAATTCGCAGGTGAGCCACCTGGGAAAAACCATTGATAATCATTATCAGGCCCGTCTGTCAAATTACTCATTGTAACTTCAGTATTGAATATGGTAGTTGGGTTAGGTAACACATAAAATATAGCGTCAGGATTATCATGAATAGTAATGTACTCACTCGCCATAATTGAACCATAACATCCGTAAGGAGAGGTTACTTCAAGACCTATATCATATGAACCTACTTCACTAAATTCATAATCGAACGTGTTTACTCCAGTTAATTCTGCTCCGTTTATTGTCCAAACAACTGTTCCTAAAAGGTGAGAAGGAGTAAGGTTAGTGAAAGTAATTGTAGATGGATTACATCCTTCAGTAGTATCAGAAGTAAAGGTTGGTGAAGGTACTTCTCTCATTGCAGTACGAGTGCATATTGTAACTGGAGTAGTCTCACACCCATCAGCAACTGTAACACAATAAACCGTTTCAACATCTGGATTGGTAGAAACTGAAGATCCCGTTTCAGTCATTGGATTTGAGTTTTCAGTCCATGAGTAAGTATAGCCCATGAATCCTCCAGTAGGGAATACTTCAGCTCCAGAAGCAAAGCCTGGACAAACTGTATCGTTTGCAGAAATAGTTAATGTGATAGGAGGGTGCATACTGATAGTAATCGTTTCAGTCGTAGAAACACAACCTAACTCGCTTTCTGCATAAACTGTTACCAAGGTAGGATCAGCAAATATTGGTAAAGTTTGACTCGATCCTAAATCAGGCGTAAAATCCCAATGGAAATCATATGTTGTTCCTCCGGTAGCTGAGGCATAGACAGTAGCCGAACCATTCTCACAGACCGTAGTGTCAGGACTTGTCGTAATTACAATTTCAGTTGGATCTGTTAAGTCAACTGTACTTTCGAAAGTACAACCAACAGGATCCATTGATACTACAGTATACGTTCCTGAAGTTAATCCCGTAAACAAGTTAGAAGCCTGCCATGTAACACCACCGTCAATACTGTATTGATCAGCACCAACCGTACCCGTAGAAGTAACTGTAATTGTTCCGTCAGCAGATCCGAAGCATAAAGGATCGGTAAAAGTTGTTGTATGCTCTTCTAGCGAATAAAGAATCATCACAGTGTCAGATTCATCAGGGCAAATGCCTAAAGGGTCGGTAGCATAAAGAACGTGGGTATAAGATCCTGGCTCACTTACCGTGCCTGTTGGTGTTAAAATATCAGCGCCTCCACTGTAGATAAATGTAGGTGTACCTGCAAATGGTCCAGTGTAATCTACCATATCCCAAAGTACATCGCTGTCAGGATTTTCAATGGTACCCACTAAAGGATATCCTGCTAAAACATCATGACATAAAGTATCATCTAAACCAGCGTCAGGGTTTGGCGGCACATTTACGTTAACAGGGAAGTCAAGTGTAAAAGTAGCTCCTGTAGGATCAGTAATTGTTACAGTGTAAGTAGTGGTGTCAGTTGGCCAAACATCTACTAACGGTCCACCGAAAGGATCAGAGATATCCGTTGCCGGGCTCCAAGAATACGTTGATCCAGGGCCTGGGTCAGAAGCTGTGAAGTCTAATGTTGTACTGTCTCCTCTACAAATTGTAGGTTCGCAGTTATCGATAATCACTGGGTAATCCTCACATTCTCCATAGAAGTTGTAATCACATGGATTAATTGTTGCACCACTTTGGAAATATTCACAACGAACACGCATTCTGTATGTTCCACAATCTATTCCAGAAGGAACTGTAAAACTAAAATCAAACATAGAAGGCGCAGCCCCTGGCATGGGTGAAGAAAATATTTTTTCTGCAGCGTCAAAAGTAAAATCGTTATTCCAGTCAATCCAAACAGAGAATCCCTGCGAATAAATAGCCCCAGATTCAAGGTGAACATCAATTGTTGCACCAGGTTCAGAAATTAATGGCATTCCAGCATTAAATATATAGTTGTCTGGAAGCAGACAACATCCTGAACCTACATTTGAAATATCAGTAAGTCCTCCTGTAGTTTCCACTGTGTTTACGAAGTCGTTTACACCTGGGCCTACACAAGTTGTTCCATATGTTGGAATACACCATTGTGCAAAGGCACCTCCATAGGACATAAAGAGCATTAGTGTTAAGAGTAAATATCTTTGATTTTTTGCCGAGTTTTTCATTTAATCTTACTTAGCTATAGAGTAACAATTTATTCACACTGTAAAATAAACGATATTCGAAGAGGTATAGTTGCCAGAAAAGTGGGAAAATCTTTGATTTTATTGATATTTCACGTTAGATGTACGAACGATCAGAATTTTAACATTCTAGCTATTTGGCGGATCTTTTTCCGATAAGTTCTAGGGAAACAACTAGTGTTAAGCCAATTACCATGAAAATAAGGGCTTGCCAGAGAAAACTTTCTTCTCCATTAAGATTCTCAAACGTTTTAGGTAAAATATTTTCTTGAACTGTTGGCACAATTTCTTCATTTGGTTCACCTTCGTGTTTGATAAAGAATTGAAGTGTCTGTTTCCATGGCCATATTTTATTAAGAGACCCAATTAAAAAACCGGTTAAAATAGCTATGATTAAGTTCTTCGCTTTTTTGAAGAGCCAATTCAGTAATTTCGAGAAGCTAATGAGCCCCGCAACGCATCCTACAATAAAAACGGCTATAACTATTCCGTTACTCATCACCAAATCCCAATCACCTGCTTTTAACGCTGACATGAGATCACTAATCGATCCTAATATAATTTTGTAAGCACCAAGAAGAATCAGTATAAAACTTCCTGAAATTCCAGGTAAGATCATTGCGCAGATAGCGATCATACCACATAGGAATATGTATATTAAACTAGCAGATTCTCCTTCAGCCGGAGTTGAAAGTGTTATTAGGAATGCCGTAATACCTCCACCAATCAAACCAATAATTGTTGTGATATTCCATTTTTCAACAGTCTTGCCCACAAGCCAAACCGAAGCTATGATTAAGCCAAAAAAGAACGCCCATAACTGAATAGGATGATACTCGAGTAAGTATTCAATCAGTTTAGCGAGAGAGAGGATGGAAACAAAAATGCCTGCAAAAAGAACTACCAGAAAGTTTCCATTCAATGCTGTCCAAAAAGCTTTAAATCCTTCTTTTCTCCAGGTTTTAAGAAGTCCAAAATTTAATCCGCTTAAAGTTTCTAAAAGCTCTTCATAAATTCCGGTGATAAATGCAATAGTACCACCTGAAACTCCGGGAACAACGTCAGCAGCCCCCATGGCTATCCCTTTAAGGAAAAGAAGAATAGATTTCATTTTATTCTGCTTCCACTTTTTCGTCAGAAGTTTGTTTCAAGGTTTCTCCAATTTTCTTTGGAAGGAATTCAAAGAATGTGTCTCCTCTCAAGCCTAAACGTAAACATTCAAGAGGGATAAGCTCATTAGGAGCAATATTTCCAAGATTTACATTATGACCAAAAAGTCTTATGAACCAAACCTGTTGTGTCTTCTTTGGTGCTTCCCAAAGAATGTCGTTCGGATCAATTTTGGCAATAATTTTATTGATAAGATAAGTATGTGCTGTACCATTAGGTCTGAATACTCCTACAGTACCACTTTCTCTACCTTCTGCAATTACTTTCCAAGAACCTGCTTCCAGTTCAGTACTCATCATTTTTATCCATTTGCCTGGACTAATAATGATCCCAGCGTCTTTCGAACCAACTTCGGACATTACTGTTCTATCCTTCGATAGTTTATGTATGTAATCTAGTTTTTGATCGGAAGGAATGATAATAGAGCCATCAGACACTTCACATAAATCGAGGTCATACTTATCCAATAGCTTTCTGTATTCGTTGAATTTATTTCTCGCAATGAACAACTCAAAAAGTGTTCCTCCAAAGTATGGGCGAATATTCGCAGATTTATATAGCTTGATTTTATCTTCGAGATTTGGAGTTACATATGCTGTTCCAAATCCAAATTTCACAATATCACATAATCCAGCATTGGCCTCGATAAAATTCTCTGTTTCTCTAAGGCTTAGTCCTTTGTCCATGACCATAGTAACACCTTTTTTTCTAGGTTTTTTTGGTCGTTTTGGAATGTGCGTGAGGTTAAAATTTTTGGTCATTATTTTGATTCAATAATTTGAATAAACTCTTCTAATTTCTTAGCTTCTGGGAAATACTTAAATAAGCTTTCAGCAGCCTTTTCATCATTTAAGAACTCCGTTTGGAATCGTATCAAACCTTCGGAGTGTTTTCCTAATTGATAATACATAACGGCCAAATATACGCGTATTCTCGTATCAATTTTATCCAGATTAGGTATGTTTTCAAGAAATTCAATGGCATCTTCCGTTAATCCTTCTAATTCAAATAGAACTTTTGCATAAAGTTCTATTGCATCATTGTACTCAGGGTCAAGCTTTAAGGCTTCCTGCAAATATTCTTTGGCTAATTCAAAATCCTCTAGTTTCAGCAAAACCTCTGCAAGTACTAGTTTATAGTTTGAATTTTCTGGGGCAAGGGAAACAGCTCTTTCTAAGTATGCAACAGCTTCCTTGTATTCTTTTCGAACATCAGATATAATTCCTATTCCGAGCCATGCATCAGGAAGATCTTCATTTAGTTTTCGAGATTTATTGTAGAATAATAGTGCTGTATCATATTCTTCTAATCTCTCATAGGCTTCTCCTATATAACAATTAGTAATCGCATCATCTCCGTCAATTCTTAAACAGTGACGGTAAGATTCTATAGCGCTTTCATAATTGCCGATTTGCATGTAGGTATTCCCCATATTGAAGTGGGCGGAAGAAAAATCTTCGTTAATGATCACTGCGTAATCGTATGCCCATAGTGCTTTTTCAATATTGTTTTTGAGAAAGTAGATGTTTCCTAAGTTATACCAAGCCGTGAAGCTGAACGGATTATTATCAATGTACAATTCGTAGAATTCTATACACTTATCAAAATCTCCTAGGCGTTCAAAACAATAAGCGATTTCATATATAGCCGATTCATTATCTGGTGAAAACTCAAGTATCTGTTTTAATACGCCAATAGCGTCGTTATATTTATGAATATTTTGGTATTCTATTGAGAGATCAAAGAGAACATCTTCAAATTCCGACAAGTCATCAAATTTTGCTACGAGTTCTATTGCTTTTTCGTAATAACGAATCGCATTGCTTGGATCTTTCAACTGACCAAATACACTTGCTTTGGTGATGAATACATCTGGATTGTAGGGATCAGTCTTCTCCAATTCTTGAAGAATAAGCAAACTCTCTTTTAGACTGCCTGTAGCGGTGTAAACCTGTGCTCTTCTAAGCTCAAAAACAAGATGAGAAGGATGCTGTTCTTTTCCTAGATCGATTGCATACAACGCTTTCTTAAGTTGATTTTTAATGATGAAATGATCAATAATTTGCTCAATCATTTCAGAATCGAAATAATAGCGGTTATGGGTCTCAATCATTTTTTCAAAACGCTCTAACTCCTCGTTAAAGCTTGAGTCATACATGTCGTCTTCTTCCTCAAACATAAAAATCTAGCCAATAGGGCTTCTAACAAAAATACAATTAAGGACTACCAATACCGAGCCAAAGAGCATATATTATTAACATGCTTTTGAACAAAAAACTACGTTTATTCATCATTTATTGACTTCAATAGCAATTTATTTATTTCTCTCCACCTAAAAGATACGATAAAAATATATGATAATCAATTATTTAGCCTGTTGTTGTTCTTTGTGTCTAACGCAAGACTTTAAATTCAGCCTCCTGTTAGTAGTGCTAATTGTAAATACTGACAACTTAACATGTGATATTCTGTCAAAATAGCTGGTAGTGTGCTTTGCCGAGGGTACAAGTTAATAAGTGTTAAGTTCTTTTAAGTATAAATTAATGATTAGTTAAAATCTAATTTTAGACGTATTTTTGCGTTTAGAAAACGGTTTCCATGAAGTTACAATTAATTCTAACCTTCTTGTTATCATTGACTTCAATAGGTGTTTTTGGGCAACAGCCCTATGAGCCTATTGATACAGTGGAGACAGATTTAGGTACCTTGTTGATTTATCCTAATAGATATTGGGAATATATTGAAGAAAGAGATTTTGACGGGGTTCTTTGTCCTGATTTACATGACTTGGTTTCCAATGATTCAAATTACATGTACAAATCACCATGGAGGTGTGATGTAACCATTACAACTACAACCAATGATGTTTCTGAAATGACGGATACACTTTGGCTTTGTACAATTGATACAACGCATTCAGACTATTGTATACCTTTTGAAGGAAGGGTGACTTCACGCTTCGGACCAAGAAGGGGAAGAAATCATAATGGAATTGATATTGATTTAGAAACTGGAGATACTATTTATGCTGCATTTGACGGTAAAATTAGATACTCTCAATACCATGAAAAAGGATTTGGGAATCTTATAATTATCCGCCATTATAACGGTTTAGAAACATATTACGGGCATTGTTCTAAGTTGTTTGTCTCGCCTAATCAAGATGTTAAGGCTGGTGACCCGATTGGTTTAGGTGGAAATACTGGACGATCTACAGGTTCTCATCTACATTTTGAAATTCGTTTTTATGATAATCCTTTTGATCCTGAATTGGTATTTGATTTTGAGAATAACACTATTGTTGATCCGAATTTATTGCTCTACGCAGGAGTGTTTAGTCACAGCTCCCGTAGGAGTTCTAGCTCAGGGTCTAAAACGTATACAGTAGATAAAAACTCATCGTTCCATTCCGTTCGAAGTGGGGATACACTCTCGAAAATTGCTGTGATGTATGGGACAAGTGTTGATAGGTTGTGTAAATTAAACGGGATAAAGGCTACTGATATTCTTCATATTGGGCAAAAAATAAAAGTTAAATAGTGGCTAAGAAAAAAGTCATTATTTCAATCGATGGTGGTGGAATTAGAGGAATCTTGCCGCTTATTATTCTTCAAAAGATTTTTCAGTACGAAGATGAATTTAATCCAGAGCTTGAAATAGAGTGGTGGGGCACTTCAGCAGGGGCCTTAATATCTTCATCAATTTGTTTAAACAGGGTAGATGGAGCTACTTATTTTGAAGGGGCTCAGAATACTTTAGACTTTTTTGAATTAAGATCGAGTGGTTTAATCCCTCACCAAGAACAAAGGATTGATAATAGAGCATTTAATTTATTGATGAATAAAATCTTTGGTGCTTATTCGTTGCAAGATTTTGACAATTTAAATATCGTTTCTACAGCTATCGAGTCTTTAAAGTCTGTTGTTTTTTCCAATGAAAACATTCCGCTTTCCGAAGCACTTAAAGCGAGTTGTGCGGTGCCGGGCTTATTCCCACCTGTTATTATTGGAGATCGCCGTTATATAGATGGTTATGTTTCAGCAAAAAATCCGACAAAATTAGCGCTTCAAAAAGCACCGAATGATCTTGATTTAGTGTTGAGCTTTGGCACAGGGAAACTCAGTATGGTTGATGAGGTAGAGAATTATGTTCAAGAGGTACACCAATATTCTTTTGAGGTTTTAAATGCGAGAGAAGTACCTTATTTTCGTTTTGATCCGGAAATAAAAGTGGCGTCCGAAGCGATGGATAATAATTCGCCGAAAAATATTTTTAATCTTAAGCAAGATGCCTATACGTTTTTGAGTGAGGTAGACCATGAGATTAAAAAAGTTCAGGATTTATTAAAAGAATAGCTCATAATCCCAAACGGGAAAATTTTTTGTCTACTAAGATCAAATCACAGGGAATATTAATTCATAAAAAAAGCCACCTGTTTTGCAGGTGGCTTTTTTTGTTTAGAGTAAGTTATTATCCTTCACAGCTTGCGCATTCTTTCTTCTGCTTAAACTTTTGAGCAGCGTTCATGCTATGCTGATAGTAAAGTGATTTAAGACCAAGCTCCCATGCCTTAATATGAATCTTGTTGATTTCTTTTGTAGGCATATCCGGGTGAACAATTATGTTAACTGATTGTCCTTGGTCAATGTAATTTTGTCTTCCAGCCGCTTGGTAAATGATATCCATTTGGTCAATTTCCGAGTAAGTTTTGAATACCGCCTTTTCTTGATCGGTTAGGAAATCCAAATGCTGTACAGAACCATCGTGCTTCAGAATATCTCTCCACACTTCTGGCGTATCTTGACCTTTTTCTTGAAGTAATTCTTGTAAGAATTTGTTCTTGATTGTTGTCTTGATTTTAGCGATATCTTTTACATATATGTTTGACCAAATCGGTTCAATACCTTGAGATACTTGTCCTAGAATGAATGCTGAAGAAGTAGTTGGTGCAATTGCGTTTAGCGTTGCATTTCTTCTTCCGTATCCTTTTAATACTTCAGGTTCTCCAAATCTATCAGCAAGCTCTTCAGAAGCCGAATAAGAGCGTTCCTTAATAGTTTTGAAGATAGTGTCATTTAAGTTGAATGCTTCAGAACTATCAAATGATAATCTTTTCGATTGTAAAAGTGAGTGCCATCCTAAAACTCCCATTCCTAATGCTCTGTTTTCTTTCGCGAAATTGTAAGCGCGTTCCATGAACAAGAATGTTTGTCTATCGTCTAGATCAGCAGAATCCTTATACGCTTCTAACTTGTCTATAAATTCAGTTATGACAGCATCTAGGAAGAAAACCAATGTTTCTACTGCATCGGTATCCTTCCACTTGTCGTAGTGTAATAAGTTTACGCTCGAAAGTACACATACGAATGACCAATGATCGCTAGATGGTAACATGATCTCCGTACAAAGGTTACTCGCGTGAATTTTTAAGTTTTTATCTTGGTATACGTCTGCAGCTCTATTGTTTGCGTTATCAGTGAAGAACACATATGGATATCCCATTTCACCTCTACTTTGCAGAACTTTTGCCCAAATCGTACGTTTGTCGTTATCTCCAGCAATCATTTCTTCCATCCACTTATTCGTCACAGTAACACCATGCGTAAGTTCTTGGATAGGGTTTCCTTCAGTACCAATTTCAAGGAACTCCATAATGTCTTTGTGCTCTACGGGTAAATAAGGAGAGAAACGACCACGTCTTACAGAGCCCTGGCTAACCACGTCCACCATAGATTCGAAAAGACGCATGATGTGAACAGCTCCTGATGCTTCACCATTATTTTTAATAGCGGCACCACGGTGTCTAATGTTTCCAAAGTAACCTGAGGTTCCTCCGCCTAACTTAGACATCATTCCAACTTCTGACTGTGTATAAAGAATGTTTCCTATGTCATCATCAATATGAGACCCAAAGCAGCTGATTGGTAAACCTCTTTCTTTTCCAAAGTTTGACCATACGGGAGAGGCAAGTGAATAAAATCCTTCCGACATATAGTTGTAAAACTTCTCTGCGTATCCTTCAATACCTAAGATATCTTCTGCTCTTTGAGCTATTTCTGCAATTCTTTCTTCAGCTGTACCACCTTCTGATAAGTAACCAGCTTGTAAAAACTGTCTGCTTTCGGCATTCAACCATTCAAAACCACCAGTGGTTGAGCGGTTAATTTCTTTAAGTGAATCTAAGCGAGTGTTTAATAACTGCTCTTGTGCGTTAGATGTTAGGGTTTCTTGTTGGTAAATGGTTTTAGTTTCTTCCATGGTTAGAATAAGTCTTCGTTGGTTATACTTTGCGTTCTTTTACTATAATTAATCGAGCGTTTTACAAAGAAATCACCGTGTTTTGTTCCGGTAATTTCATCGTCAAACCATTGGGTTGCATTAAGGGCTTCTTCGTCTACTTTAAATATTTTTTCAACTCCGATGCTTTCAAGTGAGTTATTGAATCTATTCTTGATAAATTCGATGATCACTGATTTAGGTAAAAATTCTAGTTCTCCGTCCTCGAAAATCCAGTCCAATAATCCACATTCAGCTTCAAAAGCTTTATGGCACATGTCTTTTACTGATTCGAAGTATTCAGCAGTGAACCATTCAGGTTTTTCTGCTTGTAGAATTTTGATAAGGTCAATTCCGAAATCTCCGTGAATTTGCTCCTCTTTTGATGTCGCTTCAACCACATTAGAGATTCCTTTAAGCATGTTTTTGTGCTTGTTGAACCCCATAATAATTAGGAACTGAGAGAAAAGGGATACATGTTCGATGAATAAAGAGAATAGCAACACGCATTCTGCATACTCTTGGTCGTCTGAGCTTTTAGAGTTCTTTAAAGAGTTCTCCAAATAACTCACACGTTTCATAATTGCCGGCTTTCTCTTTAACTGATGAAACTCTTGGTTTAACCCTAAAATTTCTAACAAGTGAGAATAAGCATCGGCATGACGTACTTCACTTTCTGCGAAAGTCGATCCTACTGATCCGATTTCAGGCTTTGGCATTCTGTGGTACAAATCACCCCAGAAAGATTTAACGGCAACTTCGATTTGAGAAATAGCAAGCATCGTGTTTTTGATTGCATTTCTTTCAACATCGGTTAAACGTGTCTTAAAGTCCTGAATATCGCTTGTGAAGTTGAATTCCGTGTGAATCCAGTATGAATGTCTAATTGCCGGGACATAATCGTAAAGTTGAGGGTATTCATAGGGTTTAAGATTGACGCGCTTCTCAAAAATATCTGTCTTTCTGTCTTCTGCTCTTTTGTTTCTGTATATGATATAAGCCTTTGCAACTTCAGGAAAATTACTTTCCATTAATTGAAGTTCAACGATGTCTTGTACCTGCTCTACAGTTGGAACGAATTCAGCGTCTGCCTCCTTGCGTTTAATCAACTCGTGATTTACTTTTTCAGCAATAATTTTTGATGCATTTACGTCTCCTCTGTTTACAGCATTCATTGCTTTGAAAACAGCATTAGAAACTTTGCTTAAATCAAAATCTGTTAGTCGAAAATCTCTTTTTACGATTTGCTTAATCTCCATTTTTTACCCTCCTCTTTTTTCTATAAAATTAACTTAACAAATATTCATAGTAATTATATTCGTTTTTAACCTGGATTTAAAAAAAAGCTAACATTATTTTCACAATAACTTTTAACCCTAGATATGACGGGATTTTAGATTTTTTTCGTATTATGATTAGGCCGATTTGAACAAAATTTTGAGAAAAAAATTGAAATAATTTTTCCAGAAATTCATTTTTAATTAAGAAATAATCATAAGGGCCAAAAATGGAGCTGAGTCAGTTTTTTGTTTCCGGTGTAAAGTGTATATAATCAACGGTTTATGTGGTTTAGTAATGTTCTTGAGAATTAAACTGTTTCGTGCTCAATCGCTTGATTTACTAGGTTTTGAGGGGGATTTCTGTCCTCGGTATTCTATCGCTTCATTAAAAATAAATCACCTGTCAATAAGATTTATTTAATATGGATCATGAAATGATTTGCGGAGGTCATTTTAGCTCAAAATTGGGTTCTTTTTTAGGTTTCGAGAGGTTATAAATTGGAGTTCTTTTTTTAGTCAAAAAGGTCAATTTATTTAGACGAATACACGGCCATGTTTTTCTCTGAAATGAGCATAAAAAAGCCCCAAATAAATTTGAGGCTTTTAATTAACAACGGTTTTGTTTTTATCCTAAAAATGCCGAGTACATCCAAACCAATTTTTCTTGTTCACGGATATAATCACTCATTAATGCATTTGTTCCTTCGTCTTCTGCTTCATCACTCAACGATAAAATTTCGCGTTGTAGTTTGATCATGCTCTCAAGACTGCTTAGAATTGAAGACACAGTGCCGTTTGCATCACTAACGTCTTTCGCTTCTTTAATTTCCGCAATTCCAAGGTAGTCGCTGAAAGCATGAACTGGGTTTTCGCCAAGTGTTAAAATACGCTCCGCGATTTCATCTATCTTAATTTGTAAATCGTTGTATAGCTCTTCGAATTTCACATGGAGTTCAAAAAATTTCTCTCCTTTGATGTTCTAGTGAAAACCTCTTACGTTCATGTAAAACACATGATAATTAGCTAACAGCTTATTTAATTCACTACCCAATTCTTGGGATTTCGCTTGTTCAAGTCCAATTCTATTCATTTTATTCTTTGTCTATTGAGCCAAGTACTCTTTGCATAAAAGCGTTGAGTGCTTCTCGCTCAGGTGTTCCACTTTTAATGTCTTTATTCACTTCAAGGGCGCCATACATATTAGAAAGTAACTCTCCAATGGTGTCTAATTCTTCATCTTTGATTCCTCTACTTTCACAAATGTATTCTAGGACTTCTATCGTTTTTTCAATATAGTCCTGATCGTGCTCCTGTATGAAACTATTCACTCGTTTAATTACCGGTAGTCTCATCAATAAAAGTTTTCAGTGTTGGAATTTTATTCGTTTGAATTTGTTCAACGAACTCTCCATCTTTAAATATGGCGAAGGTTGGTAAGTTATTTACTGTCGCTAGTTTTCTAGATTCTGGATTTTTTTCAGCGTCAATAACGATGAACTTTTTGTCTTCGCTTTCTTCTCCCATACGTTTAAAAGAAGGTTTCATCATGCGGCAGTTTCCGCACCATCCAGCCGAATACTGGACGATGCTTATACCTTCATTAATTTCTTCTTTTAAAGTATCTGTTTTTAATTCTGTAAACATTACTTTCTTTTTAGTGATTCTTTAAATACTCAGCAACTCCAGCTCTGTCAGCATTCATTGCGTCGTCTCCTTCAGTCCAATTTGCAGGACATACTTCTCCTTTTTCTTGAACGTGTGTGAACGCATCAATTAATCTTAAGAATTCATCTACGTTTCTTCCTAAAGGCATATGGTTGATTCCTTCATGAAAGACTTGTCCTTCTTCATCAATTAAATAAGTTGCTCTATACGTTACGTAATCTCCTTCGCGTTGAGGTGAGTCAGTTTCTTCGTTCCAAGATTCGTTTGTTGAATCCAATACGCCTAACGCCTCTGACAAATTTCTATTAGTGTCTGCAATTAATGGAAACTCAACTCCTTCGATTCCACCATCATCTTTTGCTGTGTTTAACCAAGCAAAATGTACTTCGTTAGTGTCGCATGAAGCTCCAATAACCATGGTGTTTCTGTCTTTAAAATCTTGTAATCGATTTTGAAATGCGTGGATTTCTGTAGGGCAAACAAAAGTGAAATCTTTCGGGTACCAGAATAATAAGACCTTTGACTTATGCTCTTTCGCTAATGCGTTAATGTCGATCATTTTCTCTTCACCAAGATTGTTGATCGAGTTTACTTTGATTGATGGGAATTGTCTTCCTACTAATGTCATTTTTTTGTTTTTAAGATTTAATACAGAACAAATTTACCGACTACTTGTGTTAGATAAAAACGAAATAAATTATATCTTTAATAGATAATATCTATAATGAATTTTCAACAACTGGAATATATTATTGCTGTTGACGAGCATCAAATGTTTTCAGCAGCCGCCTATTCGTGTAATGTGACCCAAGCCACATTGAGTGCTATGATCATTAAGTTAGAGAATGAATTAGGTTTTCAAATTTTCGATAGATCTAGAAAACCTATAACATCCACTGATCTTGGTAAAGAAGTGATCGAAAAGGCAAAAACAATATTGGCCGAACGAAATACTATTCATACAATTGGAAATACGGACCCTAATGAGATACATGGGGAGATCATAATTGGGGTTATCCCAACAATAGCAAATAACTTACTATCTCGAATTCTTCCAGCATTAATAGATGCTAATCCCAATTTACAAGTCAAAGTAAAGGAAATTACCACTGATGAAATTATTAGAGCGTTAAAACGAAAGGAGATTGATTTGGGTATTGCCGCAACACCTTTAAACGATCCAAATATCGAGGAGGAAATATTGTACTATGAGCCGATGATGGTTTATGGTTCTGAAAGTGAAAAGAAGGAGTTTTTATTGAATGAGGATTTGCTGGATGATAAGATTTGGTTGTTGGAGGAGGGGCATTGTTTTCGTGATCAAGTAGTAACACTTTGTGGATTGCAAAAGAAGAGTAACGAAGTAGAGAACCTCTCTTTCGAAGGAAACTCATTTGAGACTTTGCTTTCAATAGTGGACTCTTTTGGAGGTCATACCTTGATTCCGGAACTCTATTATTTGGATATGTCCAAGGAAAAAAGAAAAAAAACCAATTCATTTAAAAAGCCAATTCCGGTGCGTGAGGTGAGTATTGTTTCCTACGGGCCTTCTCAAAAATCAACATCGGTGAATTATTTGGCTCGTTTTATAAAAGGAGAAATTGAACCTCTTCTTACAACTAAAAAATATAAGAATAAAGATCTTAGAATTGTAGGATTAAGATAAATGAACGAGAATAGGTTTACATACAAAGAGGTTCTTGGACTTCGATTTCCAACTTCATTAATGGGGCAGTCGAGGGCTTATTCGCATATTTATTATGTTGATGGTTTATTAATCGATACAGGTCATCCCAGAAAAAGAAAAGATGTATTAAAAGCTGTTGATGGTTTACCAGTAAAACAGATCTTTATTACCCATCACCACGAAGATCATTCGGGTAACATACCTGAGCTACAGCGAAAATTCAATTGTAAAGTTTATAGTTCTACACTTTGCGCGCAATACATGAAAGACCCACCTCCTTTGACCTTTGCTCAAAAACTGTATTGGGGTATTCGAGGGCCATACCATGATTTAATTCCATTGGAGGGTACGTTCAAAACTGAGAATTATGAATTTCAATTAATCCCAATACCAGGACATGCAGCTGATATGCTGGCGTTGTATGAGCCGAACAAACGATGGTTGTTTTCGGCTGATTTATATATTAATTCGAGAATAGGATATTACATCACCACCGAGAGTATCAAAGAACAAATCGAATCGATAAATAGGATTTTAGAGTTGGATTTTGATGTCATGTTTTGCAGCCATAATCCCCAGCTAACAAACGGTAAGGTAAAGTTGAAAGAGAAACTTGATTTCCTAGAGGACTTCGTTAAAGATGTGATGAAGTTGAGCGATAAAGGACACCAACCGAAAGAGATCTTTAAGCTTTTGAAACTTAAAGAACTAAAGACCATTAAGTTTTTGTCAAGCGGTGAACTCTCTAAAATGAATATGGTAAAATCTGTATTGAGGGATTATTGATGATCTTACTTTCTAAAGTTGCTCTTAGTTCAATGATTTAAGTTTTTATATCTTAGTATGGAAGTTTAAATTATGTTCAAAAGACTTATTAAATGGTGTTTTTACGCCTTAATTATTTTTGTTCTATTGCTTTTTGTGTCGGAGTTTATTCCCTATGGAAACACAAACTATAGTTATCTTGACTTTTTTAGGATTAAGGCATCTCGCATTATAGAAAAGAGTTCATTTAAGGGTCAAAATCCCAATGATCTTTTAAATCAGGAGGTTGTTGATTCGCTCGATATTCCGTTTTATTCTGTGTCGTTTGATGATGATGTTCAAGATTATTTTAATGATCTGTGGAAAGGATATGAGGAGGGATTTGATGGTGTAACCTATTCTGAAAAAGGCCAAGAGTATTACATCGAAAACAGAAAATGGCAAAAAGCCATGATTACTACTCCTTCGGGAACATTTAAAGTTAAAATCCGAAGCCATGGAAAGTTGCCAGATAACCACCATTATGGTGAGAACTTTTCCTTTCAGGTAAAAGGAGATGAGTTAAAAGAGTATTATAGAGTTTCAAAGTTGAGGTTTATTATATATCAACGCATAAAAGAGAAGAATGATCACTTGGTTTTTATGGAAGAGAATTTCCAATTGCTCAGAGCTAAACGGAATGAAATGGTTAAAGTTTCAATGAACGGTAATCTAGAACATCTTTATTTTTTAGAGTTTAATGATTTGGCTACCTCTAACCAATCTAACAACAAAATATTACAAGAGGTAGGAGTACATAAGTCAGGTATTTCGGCAATGTCAAATGATGTTGACATTGATAAGGATGAACTAAATAATATCCGATTTAAGGATGAATACATGCAATTTCAAAAAGCTATTGACGAGAATAATTCAGAGTATGTATTGAGTGTTTCAGAAGAGGAATATCTTTTGAATTATTTTGCGGTGAAAGCGATTTATGGGTTTTCTGGACACGAATGTTACCCGGCAAATTTTCATATGTATTTAGACACGATCACTATGAAGTTCTATCCAGCAATTAGTCGAGAACCTGTGTTTAATCCTTTGTATAATAAAGATGACCTAAAGGATGCCTTAATTACTTATAATCACGCGGTTTTGGATAGAAGCAGTACAGTTCTCTCTTACTATAAAGCTGTGCTGAGTAATTCAACGTTTTTTTCTAAGTTAAAAGCTCATTTGTCAAGTATTATTAAAGAAAAGTCAAAAGCTATTATATCCAATTGGAATGAAAATATAGAAAGACATAAGTTATACTGGCAACAAAGTTTTTTATGGTACAGCCTTTATCCAGAAAAAAGTTTAGAATCTATTGAGGATAATTTGGATTGGATTTCGGAACAACTTGCTGATTGAAATTCTAATCAGAAAGAATAGGAGTAGAAGAGTGTATCTTCCGTTTCTTCATTAGATTTTATAAACCCCACTTTTTCCAGAACTTTAATCGAGCCGATATTTGATTTTTCAACACCACCAGAAATCGATTTAATGTAATTGGTTTCTTTTGACCATTGAATAAATCCTCTCATTACTTCAGTTCCAATTCCTTTTCCCCAGTTTCCCTCTCTCAATAAATAACCAAAGCGTATCACGATAGAATTTTCAGTTGAATCATCATCCATATAGAGGAATATGAAACCTAATAGATCAGCGTCATCCTGTGAATGAATCAACAAAACTATACTTTCACCAAGTCTGTCTTCAATCCATGCAGCTGCCTTATCGTTTGAATCAATATTTTGCCAGCCAGACGGTAATGCTTTTGTAACTTCTGGAGACAATATCGTTTTCGTCTCTAGAGCGAGTAATTCCAGATTTAGATCACTACTTAAAGGCATTACCGATAAACGGTCGGTTTTAAATGAGGCGTGGATTTTAGGTTGAAGATTCATTGAATTAAGATAGGAATGAACTGGAAGAAAATAAAAAAGCCCCGATTTAATCAAGGCTTTTTTCATCTTTTTACTTTGTCGCTAAGGCTAATTCTTTCGATGTATTCATTCGCCATTCAAAGAAAATTGAACCAACCAATAAGGCTAAGCCCATTAAAGCTCCACCTTGTTCTCCGTCTCCCACCGATAGGTGAGCGATTACCGCTAAAGTCAAATTAGTTGCGAAACCTAAGTAGGCCAAGTTCTTCAAAATCTTTGATTTTTTAGTTGTGATAGCGATAATCCCCAATATTTTAGCAACTGCTAGCGGGTAAATTATAGCTGGTGAATAGCCCAATGCTATAAAGGATAATACCACTTCGTCGTGACCAATAAAGTAGAATGAGGCTCCTGCTAATATCATAAATGAGAATAATCCTGTTATAATCCAGTAGATGATTTTATTTGCTTTCATGATTTCTGTTTTAAAATTATAGAACAAAGTTCTGGTATAGAAATCAGCAAAAAATTAATCTAGATTAAGAAATGACTATTTTCCCCTTGCAATTTCTCCTCGAATTTTACTGAGTGCCTCAGGAGTGATCCCAAGATATGTGGCAATCATTTTTTGGGGAGCGCGATCCACAATATCGCTGTAGGTTTGAATAAAATGTTCATATCGCTCCCGGGCTGATGCACTCAAGAGCATGATGATTCTTCTTTGCAAGACAGAAGCTCTTTTAAAGATTCTTAAAGCCTCTTCTTGGTTCAGTTCCATTTTACTCAATTGAATTTCTGAGCTTAGGGTGCGTTCTAAAACAGAGTCTTCAATGGCATCAATGTATAATTCAGATGCTGCATCAAAAGTTTGGGCATCAATGTCAGAAATATACCATCCCTCTGGAGCGAACATATAAACATGTTCTTTCCCCTTGCTGTCTATGGTGTAGCTTCGCAGTAAGCCTTCTTTCACATAATAAGCGTACTTGCATTTTTCTCCTGCACGTTGAAGAATGTCCCCTTTTTTTACTTCGATTGTGGTCATTTAACACTAAAAGTAATAGAATTCTAATTCTAAGGAAGTGAATTATTTAGTTTTCGAAGATCTTTAAAAACTCTCGGTTAGAAGAGTCGAAACAATCCTTATCTTTTATGAATTTTGAAATTAACCCTATTCCTGCGAAATGAATCATCAAGGCATCTGGTATCGCTTCACTTCGATCCGCGTATTCACTCTTAATTGGGGACGCTGTGATTTATGATTGCACTACTTGATTATGGTCCTATAGAAAAGCTTGAATTTCTTCGTCGCGTGATAATTCACTGGTAGGATTTGTAATTAAACATCCCTTGGTAGATTTATCTGCTAGCATCATTTCAGTATGGAAATCTAGAAATTTTCTTATTCTATTTTCTTCGTCCTTTATCAAGATGTTCAAGATCTCATTTACATCTTATAGTCCTATACAGCTGTAAAGATGAGTTAAATAAATCGCGTGTACTTCCACGGTTATTAAAGAAAAGATCCTTAACAATTCCAATAACCTTTATTAGGTTCATTAATCTATTGCTTCGAATCCAAATATTATGAGATGATGCTTTCATCTTCTTTAAATTGGAAAACAATCCCATTTTGGGACAGAGTTTTTGGCATAATAACCACTGAATAGATTGTTTTAAGAGTTTGGTACGATTTTAATAGCAATATTTCAAAAAAAAGAATTATGAAAACTCTTAAAGAAAATTTTAAAATGTTGTTAGTCTCGGATTGTCTGAATCCTATGGAAAAGAAATTGCTAAAAAAAATGTTTAGTGAATTCTTAAGAAAAAGAGATATCATTAATCGTCCTACGATAGAAAATCATTCAGAAGATTATAACAGTTCCAAATGGGTTCAAAACAATATTGGATAAAGAAGTAATTCATTTTAATTTCAAAACGTAAAATGCATGTGTAGCGAAGTCTTCTGTTATTTGTTCGCTGTATTTCAGGTCTTGATTTAAGGAGAATGATGAGTAGCAACAATTGATTTTTTAATGTGATGGTTAAGAAATGCATAGGTGCAGTTGTGCTGAAATTGATCTAAAGTATTCAGGAATGAGATTACTTGAAATCAAACCTGTTTGTCAATGAGAATTTGAAGACGTTACGGTAATATAGTAAGATTGTTTAGCTCTTTGAAAATTACAATATCTACTATTTAATAGATACTTCTGGCAGCATAAGTAATTGCAAAAATGAGGTCTCAAATGTTGAGGGTAGATAGAGATTCAGCTATTGTATATCATAGCTTTCCGAATAGATTATTGGTTAATTTCTCTATTGATTTTAAAATAATAGAGAGCCCCGTTTTATGCGGTTTTTTGTACTTAAAATGATTTCATTATAAAACCAATTAAATGTTTTAAAAGATCTATTTATTTTTGGAATGTGTTAAATTACGAAGAAGCTAAATGTTGAATGTTCGGAAATTGCATTACTTCGTTCTGGAATATTAATCCTTAAATACAAAGCAGATTACGTGGTGGAATTAGAAGATGTAAAGCAGGTAGAACGGGCTTTTATCGAACTATCTTCAAATGGAGATATCTACTGTTTAATGGATACTTCTGGCAGGTTCAATAATTATACTAATGAAGCTCAGAAATTTCTTTCAAATGAAGCATCAATCGTTCAGAATAAAAAAATAAAAGGCTCAGCTGTTGTTATTGATAGTCTTCCGAATCGATTATTAGCAAAATTCTTTTCAAAATTTTTTAAACCAAAATTCCCAATGAGGATTTTCTCAACTCAAGAAGAGGGATTGGCGTGGTTGAATGAACTAATGCAATAAAAAGCCCTGCAACTCTACGTTACAGGGCTAAATATACTCGCAATGATTGCATTGTCGAACCAATTTCAATCTGATAAATGAATCCTGCATTCCTCAAATTCTACTTCAGGAAAACTCTTTTCAGCCCATTTGCTTAATTGGACCAGAATAGGCAATAGTCCAATTGCTTTGTCGGTCAAAGAATACTCTACTCTTGGAGGAGTCTCGGCAAAGGACTCTCTTAGAATCAATCCATCTTCTTCCAGCTCCTTTAATTGCGTGGACAGCACCTTCTTTGATATGGTTGGGGTCAGAACACGCAACTTTCCAAACCGCAAAGGTCCGTTTGAAAGTAAGTACAGAACAATTGGTTTCCATTTGTTCCCAATGATATTCATTGTATGTACTAAGGTGCAAGAATTTGGGTTTTCAATGTACTTTCTCGACATAAGTTACTTTTTGGTAACCACTAATTTATCAGGTTGTTATTTAATAAGTATCAAATATACACCTTTATTAGTTTCTTTGTGATACCAATCAATAAAAAACAAGCGTGAAGAACATATTTATTATAAATGGGCATCAAAAACACCCCTTTTCTGAAGGAAGGTTAAACACCAGTCTTGTTGATAAGGCAATAGTTTATTTCTCATTCAACGGATGTGAAATTAAGGTAACAACAATGGAGGACGATTATGATGTAAACGAGGAAATCGAAAAGTTCAAATGGGCTGACTTAGTATTCTTTCAAACACCCCTTAATTGGATGGGTGTTACCTGGTCATTCAAAAAGTACATTGATGAAGTTTTCTCGACAGGAATGATGGGTGAGATGTCGAATGGAGATGGAAGAACCAGAACTGAACCAAAGAAGAATTATGGTCTTGGAGGAAAACTGAATGGTAAATACATGATTTCAGTAACGGCTAATGCTCCAAGCGAAGCTTTTAATGACCCAAATGAGAAGTTCTTTAATGGAATAAGCGAAGATGATTTATTACTTCCATTGCATTTAAACTTTAAATGGTTTGGACTGGAGCAGCTCCCAACCTTTTTTGCATATGATGTCATGAAGAATCCAGAAATAGAGAATGACTTTAAACGATTTGATAACCATCTTAAACAACACGTACAATTATGAGACCAACACCAAAACATTCAGCTCCGAGCCTAACATTTAAAACGCTTGATGGTGAGCAATGGACTTTAGATGACCAACGTCCGCAGAACTTTTCAATGGTAGTTTTTTATAGAGGCTTGCACTGCCCTATATGTAAAAAACACCTCCAGCAATTACATGAATTAATTCCTGCATTTGAGGAAAGAGGTGTAAATGTTGTGGCGGTTAGCATGGATACCGAAAAAAGAGCACGCCTTTCAAGAAAGGATTGGGAACTACCTAATCTTACACTCGGTTATGAGCTAAGTAAAGAATCAGCTGTTGAGTGGGGATTGTACTTAAGTGAAGCCGTTAAAGATGGTGAGCCCGCAATTTTTAGTGAACCGGGGTTGTTTTTAATCGATAATAAAAATGAGGTGTACTACTCCAATATCAATAGTAACCCATGGGGAAGACCTTACCTACCAACCTTTGTAAAAGCAGTTGATTATATCGTCAAATCAGGATACCCAGCAAGAGGTGAAATGATATAAAAGACAAAATTGTCGAACCAATAAAGCCCTGCTACATGATGATCCGGAACTTTCTTTTTAAATGTAAAAATCTTAAAAACAAAAAGGTCCAACTGCTAAGGTTGGACCTTTTCTACTAGTAAAAATTGGAAGCTTTTACTAGACTCTTAAATAATAAAAAGCCCCGTAAAAACGGGGCTTTGTACTCGGGGCGGGACTTGAACCCGCACGGCCCAAGGGCCATTGGATTTTAAGTCCAACGTGTCTACCAATTCCACCACCCGAGCGTGGTAGTTTTTTCTGCGAGCGGGAGACGGGAGTGTTTATCAACGATCCCTTTCTCTCACTTCTTCGAGCGGGAGACGGGATTCGAACCCGCGACCCCGACCTTGGCAAGGTCGTGCTCTACCAGCTGAGCTACTCTCGCGTTGCTGTTTCGGACTAAGCTGTCAACTTTTGCTTTCAAAGGTCGTTTCCTTATCTAAAAGCGGTTGCAAATATAATATGAAATTTGTTTTTCACAAACTATTTTTTCTTAGACCTATGTTTTTTGTCTAATCCAAAAATAATCCCATCAGATAGCCCAATTTTTGGAACTTCCAATTCTTTGATTTTTAACTCATCACAGACTTTTAAGAATATTTTTGTAGCTGGAATAATTACATCGGCTCGGTCAGGTTTTAGCTTGAATTTTGTAATTCTTTTTTCTAAACTCAATGATTTTAACTCTTTATAAAGGTCAGAAAGCTCATCAACTTTAACTTGTTCGGTAGACTTTTTACCCAGGAGTTTATGAATCTTGTTAATGTTACCCCCGGTGCCTATAACGTCGAATTTTTCCTTTCGATCAATATTTTTCTTAAGCCAACTTTCTAAAGTATCCCATTCGGTACTTGGTACTTTATCTTGAAGAATTCTAATCGTTCCGAGCTTAAAGGACTTCGAAGCGACAAGCGAATTGTTTTGGAACACGCTTATTTCGGTGCTACCTCCACCAACATCAATTACCAGAAAGTCATCTTTTTCAGTGCGATCAGAGAAATTGGAAAAGATAATGTCAGCCTCTTCTTTACCATCAATTATCTCAATTGAAACACCAGTTTGCTTTTCGATATAATCACGAATGGCTTTTCCATTTTTAGCGTTACGCATTGCGGAAGTAGCACAAGCTCTCAATTCTTTAACTTCAAAAACTTCTGAAATCAATTTAAAAGCCTTTATAGATTTGGTGAATTCCTTTTTTTTCTTTTCAGAAATTTCACCATTGCCAAAAACTTCGAACCCTAACCTTAAAGGTATACGGGTGTAGGATACTTTTTTAATTTGCTTGCCCTTGCTATTGTTCTCAATCACTTCACCAATGAGCAAACGAGCAGCATTGGTTCCTATGTCAATGGCACCAAATTTTAATTTTTCGGCTGACTTTTCGATTGGTAATACTTTAATGTTTCTATCTGAGCATCTAAATTACCATCTGTCTTTGATTTTCGGTACTTATTTTTTTGAAACTTATCAATAATTCGTGTTTTTGATGAACAATTATAAGCCTTTAAAATAGTTTCTTTAAGTTCCTTTTTTAAGTCTTCATCGTAGATTGGTGTAGTAACTTCAATCCTACGGTCAAGATTTCTAGTCATCCAATCAGCTGAAGAAATATAGACTTCTTCCTTACCGCCATTTCCGAAAATAATAATGCGCGTATGTTCTAAATAACGCCCAACCACACTTACAACTTCTATATTTTCGGATAAGCCTTTAACTCCAGGGATCAAAGCACATATTCCACGAATAACACAGGTAATTTTAACTCCTGCTTTAGAGGCTTCGTAGAGTTTTTTTATAATTCTTTCATCTACCAAGTTGTTTAGCTTGAGGTATATATAGGCTTCCTTACCTGCATTGGCTAATTTGATTTCTCTATTGATTAAAGAATTGATTTTCCTTCTAGTATTGAAAGGAGATACCCATAAATGCTTGTAAGAACTTCGTTCAATATTGTTTTTGAAGAATTTAAAAACCTTATCTACCTCATTGGTGATTTTTGGATTTGAGGTCAGTAAAGAAACGTCCGTATAAATTTTTGCTGTTTTTTCATGGAAGTTACCCGTTCCCACATGGGCAATAAGTTGAGGTTTTGATCCTTCCATTCGTTTAATCAAAATTAACTTTGAATGCACTTTTAAATTTTGCACACCGAAAATCAATTTAGCTCCAGCTTGTTCTAAATAATTCGCCCAATGAATATTGTTGGCTTCGTCAAATCGGGCTAATAACTCTATGACAACAGTTACCTTTTTACCATTTTTAATGGCAGCAATTAATGCGTTTATAATTTGAGAATTACTGGCAACTCTATAAAGGTTTATTTTTATTGATTGAACCTTGGGGTCAATGGCGGCTTCTCTCAATACATCAATTAAATGTTGGAAGGACTGATAAGGATACGATAAAAGTATGTCCTTCTTCAAAATCTTCTTAATGATAGAAGTATTTCTGTCCTTAAAATCGGGATGGATTGTTGGTTTTACTTTAGGATATACAAAATCTGGCTCATCAAAATCAGGGAACCCCATGAAGTCCTTCTTATTATGATAACGTCCTCCAGGAATAAGGTTTTCACCAGCAACAAGATCTAATTTATCCATCAAGAACCTTAATAAATCTTGAGGCATGGCGGAATCATAAACAAATCTAACAGGATCTCCTTCAGATCTATTTGCTACACTGTCCGCCATTTTTTCAATGTAGCTTTTCGATAAATCATCGTCTACATCGAGTTCAGCGTCACGCGTAATCTTAAATGTATAGGCCTTAATCTCATCATATTCAAAAGCATGAAATATTTCATCTAACTGCGTTCGAATAATGTCGTCAATGAGCATTAGCTTCCTTACGTTCCCGCTTTTCGATTTGAATACCTTAAACCTTGAAATGGTATCTGGGATTTCGATGATGGCATATTTCGCCTTATTCTTGCTAAAGCTTATCATCTTAATCGCCAAGTAAATTCCTTTATCCTTTAAATGGGGGATTTTTCGCTTAGAACTTAAAATCACAGGCATTATTACAGGTCGAATTTTATCAACATAATATTGCTCCACCTTTTCAATGTCATCACCTTTTACATGTTCTTCGGTGATATGTAGGACCTGATGTTGTCTCAGTTCTGCAATAAGCTTTCTATAAATAACTTCAAATTGTTGTTGCTGTTTAAGTACAACTTTTTTGATCTCCTTATGAAGAGCAGGTGCTCCTGCCTTATATCCTGATACTTTCGTTTTATTGATTTCAATTAACCTTCTTAAAGAAGCGACACGAACACGGAAAAATTCATCCAAATTATTGGAGTAAATACCCAAGAACCGGAAACGTTCTACTAAAGGGTTGGACTCGTCCATTGCCTCTTTTAATACACGTTCATTAAAAGCTAGCCAGCTAAGTTCTCGATTGTAAAGTTCCATACGGTGAATTTGGGATAGGTATAAAATAAAAATACCAGCTAGTAATTGCTAACTGGTATTTTCACCTCAAAAAACTATGTTTCCATGAAAAAACAGTTCAAAGGTAGGATATAAAAAATGATTACCAAAACTTTTCCCAAGTATTTAACATAAATTTAATTTTGAATTATTTTTTTGCCTTTTCTAGCTGATTATAATTGATTTACTACCTTTGAAAAATTTTTGGAATTAAAGAAATCAATCCCTTAACATGGCAAAATTTAATTCCAAAATCGTTTACACGAAAACTGATGAAGCACCCGCGTTAGCAACCGCATCTTTTCTACCAATAGTAGAGGCGTTTGCTGGCACAGCCGGCGTATCGGTAGAAACGAGAGACCTGTCTTTAGCGGCACGTGTTCTAGCGGTATTCAGTGATTATTTAAGCGATGAACAGAAGGTGAATGATGACCTGACTTATCTTGGTGAACTAGCAAAGAAGCCAGAGGCAAACATCATTAAATTACCTAACATTTCTGCTTCAGTACCGCAGCTCAAAGCGGTGATCAAAGAACTTCAAAATCAAGGTTATCCAATTCCTGACTACAAAGAAGAGCCCGTTACAGATGAGGACAAAAAGGTACAAGGATTGTACAATCGCGTAAAAGGCTCTGCTGTAAACCCTGTTTTACGAGAAGGAAACTCTGATCGAAGAGTACCTAAGGCAGTAAAAAAATTCGCACAAAAGCACCCTCATTCTATGGGAGAATGGAGTAAGGATTCAAAATCTCATGTAGCTACAATGGGAGAAAATGATTTTGCTTCAAATGAAATTTCTCATACCTGTTCTAATGATGGGAGTGTGAAAATTATTTTAGAAAAATCTTCAGGTGAAGAAACGGTTTTAAAAGATTCAATCTCTTTATTAAAGGGAGAAATTATTGATGCTACAGTTTTGCGAAAAGCAGCATTAATTGAATTTCTTGACAGAGAAATATCCGATGCAAAAGAGAAAGGAATTCTTTTCTCTCTTCACATGAAAGCTACCATGATGAAAGTTTCTGATCCAATTATCTTCGGGCACGCGGTAAAGACTTATTTCAAAGATTTATTCGAAAAGCATGCTGACACGTTCAGAGAAATTGGTGTAGAAGAAAACAATGGATTTGGAGATGTAATTACGAAGATCCAATTCTTAGATGCTGAGAAGAAAGCAGAAATTAAAGCAGATATTAAGGCGTGTATAGAGGCTGGGCCTGACTTGGCTATGGTTAATTCGGATAAAGGAATTACGAATTTACATGTGCCGAGCGATGTTATAATTGATGCCTCTATGCCAGCAATGATTAGAACATCTGGTAGAATGTGGAATAAATACGGTGAATTACAAGACACAAAAGCAGTTATTCCTGATAGTTCTTATGCAGGGTTATACCAAGTTGTTTTTGACTTCTGTAAAACACATGGAGCATTTGATCCAAGAACAATGGGTACTGTTCCTAACGTAGGTTTAATGGCACAAAAAGCTGAGGAATACGGTTCGCATGACAAAACTTTTGAAATAGCTGAACCGGGAACTGTTAAAGTGATTGATGAAGAAGGTAATACCTTAATGTCACATGAAGTTAATGAAGGAGATATTTGGAGAATGTGTCAAGTGAAAGACCTACCTATTCAGGATTGGGTGAAGTTGGCTGTTACTAGGGTTAAAGCAACGGGTTGGCCTGCAGTGTTTTGGTTAGATGAGGAGAGAGCGCATGACAAAGAACTGATTGAGAAAGTGAACCGATATTTATTAGATCACGATACAACTGGATTAGAAATCAAAATTTTATCACCGGTTAAAGCATGTGAGTATACACTTCAGCGATTGGTAAAAGGAGAAAATACAATTTCAGTTACTGGAAATGTTCTAAGGGATTATTTGACTGATTTATTCCCGATTCTAGAGGTAGGCACGAGTGCTAAAATGCTTTCAATCGTTCCTTTAATGAACGGAGGAGGACTGTTTGAAACTGGCGCTGGTGGATCTGCACCAAAACATGTGCAACAGTTCGATAAGGAAAACCACTTAAGATGGGATTCTTTAGGAGAGTACTTGGCATTAGCCGTTTCGTTTGAGCACCTTTCTGAGGTTAACGAGAATCCAGAGGCTGCCATTATTGGTGAATGTTTGGATGATGCAACAGGAAGACTATTAGAGAACGGTAAATCACCGTCCAGAAAAGTTCATGAATTAGACAATAGAGATTCGCACTATTTTCTTACGCGCTATTGGGCTGAAGAATTAGCGAAGCAAGAGAAAAGCGAATTACTAAAAACTAAATTCACTCCTGTTGCGGAAGCGTTAAAGTTGGCCGAAAATGAAATACTTGGTGAATTAAAAGATGTGCAGGGTATAGCTATTGATATTGCTGGATACTATTTTCCAAATGAGGAAAAGAAAACGGCGGCCATGAGACCATCAGAAACATTCAATAAGATTATCGATACGATTAGCTAGAACTAATCAGTCTATAGTAAAATAAAAATCCCGCTGTGAAGCGGGATTTTTTTATTGTCCTATTTTTTCAAGATTCTTTTCGAGTTCTTTGAACTTGTCCGTGAATTCATCAAAAACTGAATCGCCTTCTAGGTTTATTTCTTCAAGTTCATCACCGATAGAATCGGTATATTCAATTACTTCTTCAATGGTACTACCGATAGAGTCAATTACCTCTTCAGTAACTTCTTTTACTGTATCCACCAATTGTCCAGAATTCTCAGAAGATTCCTGATCTACTCCTTCCTCTGAAGTACAAGCGAATAATCCTAAAAAGAGTATCAGGCTTAGCTTTTTCATTATTCAACGATTAAAAGGTAGTTGTTTTTCTTTCCTTTCCCTAGAAGAACGAACTTATCATTAATCAAATCATCCTTATAAATTACATAAGAATCATTGACTTTCGCTTTGTTTACAGAAATAGCATTTCCTTTTAATTCTCTTCGTGCCTCACCATTGGAACTCAAGAAACCGGTTTTTGCTGCCAATGCGTCGATGATTCCAAGCCCATCATTCAAATCGTTTTTGCTAACCGTAGCTTGAGGTACGCCTGCAAATCCATCAAGAATATCTTGGGTGCTTAGTTCTCTCAAGTCCTCTACTGTAGCTTTCTTATTGAAAAGAATGGCCGTTGTTTTTTGAGCACTTGCCAAAGCTTCTTCATCGTGCACCATTTTTGTTACTTCTTCGGCTAATCTTCTCTGAATTAATCTTAAGTGCGGTGCTTCGGCATGCTCTTTTTCAATTGCTTCGATTTCTTCTTTCTCGAGCAATGTAAATGTTCTTATAAATCGTGGTGCATCTTCGTCAGAAACATTGAGCCAAAATTGGTAAAACGCGTAAGGCGAAGTCTTATCAGCAGTTAACCAAACGGCACCTGATTCAGTTTTCCCAAATTTAGTTCCATCTGCCTTTGTTACTAGCGGACAAGTAAAAGCAAATCCTTCTCCTCTTCCAATTCTTCTTACTAGCTCAGTTCCTGTAGTGATATTTCCCCATTGATCGCTTCCTCCCATTTGAAGCTTACAATTCATTTCTTTGTATAAGTGAAGGAAATCGTAGCCTTGTAATAGTTGATATGAAAATTCTGTAAATGAAATACCAGTTTCAATTCGTTTTTTAACGGAATCTTTGGCAGACATGTAGTTTACGGTTATGTGCTTGCCTACATCACGTATGAATTCGATGAATGAAAATTCTTTCATCCAATCGTAATTATTTACGAGGACTGCTCCAGTTTCAGAATCATTAAAGTCTAAAAATTTCTTCAATACTTTAGATACACCTTCAACATTCTTATTTAAGGTTTCCTCATCCAATAAATTGCGCTCATCAGATTTTCCAGAAGGATCTCCAACCATGCCAGTAGCACCGCCAACCAAAGCAATAGGCTTATGTCCAGCTCTCTGTAAGTGCTTCAACATCATTATAGGAACTAATGAACCGATGTGCAACGAGTCGGCAGTTGGATCAAACCCAACATAACCTGTAACGATTTCTTTTTCAAGTAATTCTTCTGTCCCAGGCATAATGTCTTGCAACATTTGGCGCCATCTTAGTTCTTCAATAAAATTCTTTGGCATGAGTCGTAATTTTGCGGCTCAAAGATAGGTCTTTGTTCACAAATCAACCTCTTCAAATAATTAAAATATCACTAGTTTTGCTGCCTATTCACGAATTTATGGGGTCAGAAAAAATGAAGTTTGGTACAAAAGCTATTCATGCCGGATTAGAACCGGATGAGGCTACTGGTGCTATTATGACACCTATATATCAAACAAGCACGTATGCGCAAGATGGGGTAGGAGGGCATAAAGGATATGAATACTCAAGATCAAAAAACCCAACACGTTCAGCCCTAGAGAATAATATTGCGGCGTTAGAAAACGGTACTCATGGAGCTTGTTTTGGATCTGGATTGGCCGCTATTGATTGTGTATTGAAAATGCTTAATCCAGGAGATGAGGTAATTTCTACCAACGATCTTTATGGTGGAACTTATAGAATATTTAAGACGATCTTCGAAAAATACGGCATTAAATTCCACTTTGTAGGAATGGAAAATGCTGATAATATTGAAGATTATATCAACGAGAATACTAAACTGATATGGGTTGAAACTCCTACTAACCCGATGATGAATATCATTGATATTAAGGCCTGTGCCAAAATTGCTAAACGACATAAAATCTTGTTAGCAGTGGATAATACGTTTGCTACACCATACCTGCAAAAACCATTGGACCTAGGTGCTGATATTGTTATGCATTCTGTGACTAAATATTTGGGAGGTCATTCAGATTTAGTGATGGGGGCATTAGTATGTAAGGATGATCAATTAGGAAAAGAAATACATAGGATTCAGAATTCAAGTGGAGCTATAACAACTCCGATGGATTCCTTTTTGGCCCTAAGAGGTATTAAAACATTACATCTTAGAATGCAGCGTCATTGCGAGAATGGGGAGATTATTGCTAATTTCTTGAAATCACACCCTAAGGTGGATAAGGTGTACTGGCCTGGGTTTGAAAATAGTCCAGGGCATGAGGTTGCAAAATCTCAAATGGAAGGTTTTGGTGGAATGATTTCGTTTTCCTTAGTTGGAGATAAATTAGAGGAAGCGCATGAAGTACTAAAAAAACTCAAAATATTTACTTTAGCGGAATCTTTGGGTGGGGTAGAGTCGCTTGCAGGACACCCTGTAACAATGACCCATGCATCCATTCCTAAGGAGGAGCGGGAAAAAACTGGAGTAGTTGATTCACTTATAAGATTAAGTGCAGGAATAGAAGATGTAGATGATTTAATTAACGATTTAAAACAAGCATTGAAATAAATGGAACCAAAAGAAATAACCGGAAAAGATTTAATTGAAGCAATGAACAATGGAAGCGTATTCTTTGATGTAAGAGAAGAATATGAAGTTGCTGAATTGGCCTATGATGTTGATGTAAAGAATATCCCGCTAGGTCAAATACAAGAAAGGATTAATGAATTTCCTAAAGACAAAGCGATTGTTGTTGGGTGCAGAAGTGGTGCTAGAAGTATGAACGCTGCTAAGTACTTAACAATGGTTGGTTACACCGATGTTTCTAGCCTAGAAGGTGGAATTTTACAGTGGGAAGCGGATGGACATCCAACCAAGTAAATTAGCCCTTTTAACGGGTACTACCAAAGGTATTGGGCGAGCACTTTTAGATGAGTTGCTCGAAAAAAATTATTTCGTTCTTGGTATAGCACGCAGTGAAGCTCCAATTCAAAACGAAAACTATCGGCACATAAAGGCTGATTTAGCAGATTTTAATCCTGCATTCCTTGAAAAATTCCTACCAAAAAAAGAATGGGAAGAGGCTTTACTAGTGAGTAATGCCGGGCTAATTGGGGATATTAAGCCTGTTGGTGAAATAGATTCTACTCAAATCCAAAAGGTAATACAGGTAAATCTCACTTCTGTAATGACCTTTACAAATTGGTTTGTGAACGAATTCGAAAAATGTGAGCATGCGCATGTTTTAACCATTTCATCGGGAGCAGGTATGCGACCAATAGATGCATGGAGCGCCTATTGTGCGAGTAAAGCTGGGGTCAATTTATTCAAAGAGTGTTTAAAAGAAGAATTAACGCTGAGAGAGATGAAGAATTGGTTCGTTCATACGATTTCTCCAGGGGTTATTGACACTGATATGCAGGCTCAAATACGGGCGTCCAATCCAAATGATTTTAAAGTACACGAAAGGTTTATGGAGTTGAAAGAAACTGACCAATTAACCTCTCCAAAAGAGGTCGCCCGGAAACTCATGAAAATCATTTCGGCACCAAAAAATTATGCAGACATACTAATTGATCTACGTAATCTAGAAGATTAATTACCATTTAATCAATAGATTCTACCGCTGATAATTCATTCTTTGTGATCTAGCGTTTGAATATTTAACTTCAAACCTTTAGCGCACATAGTGCGTTAATCAAATAAACATGACCATGAAGAAATTGCTCCTCCTCACAGCATTGGGTCTAACAACACTTGTGCAAGCACAAGGAGATTGGTGTAGCTCTACTGAGAAAAACCAGGCTCTTTATCACGGCGATAATGCTTTGAAGCATCAAGCACATGAAATTATTTCACGTTCAGCTCAAAACATTTATGATGGTGAAAGAAGTTCATTCATCATTCCAGTGGTGGTTCATGTAATTCATGATGGAGGAGAAGGAAACATCTCTTACGAGCAAATCCAAGATGGAATTGATGTAATGAACGAGGACTTCAATAAAGAAAATCCTGATACAATTGACATTCGTAACAATTCTGATGCTCCATTTGCTCCTATAGCGGCAGATGTTGGAATTGAATTTAGATTGGCTAGACTCGATCCAGATGGAAATTGTACGAATGGAGTTCAACGTAAATATGCACCGCACTTAACAAACAATGCAGATGATGCCTGTAAGTATTCGGCTAACGGAGGTTTGGATGGATGGCCATCAGATATGTATGTGAATATTTGGGTCGTTAATTCTATCGATAATGATGGAGGAGCTGGTATTACGATCGGTTATGCTTATTTACCATATTTTTCTTCTGGAGCCGATCATGGAATATTATATCGTCATGATTATTTTGGAAGAATTGGTACTTCGATAAGTGATGGAGAGGCGTTAACGCATGAAATGGGCCACATTTTAGGTCTATTACATCCTTTTGACGCAGGCTGGGGAGGAACTACTGGATGTCATACAGGTGATTGTGACGCAAATGGAGATTACGTTTGTGATACTCCACCTGCTAACGTTGCTATGTTTGGGTGTTCACCTCTTGAAAACACATGCGACGAAGTTCCTGCAGGTGATCCTTTTGGCTTTGATGCATTTGATCAATACGAAAATTGGATGAGTTACAATTCTTGCCAAATGATGTTTTCGGAAGATCAGAAGAATATTATGTTGAATAACCTAACAGATATAGGTTTTTTAGAAAGTCTTGTTTCTCCAAGTAACATTGACGATACCGGTGTTGACGATCCTGAGGAGCTTTGTAAAGCAGAGTTTGAGGCTGAAAACACACTTGTCTGCGCAGGCAATGATGTTCAATTTTTTGACTATTCTTACTTCAACGTAACCGGTTGGACTTGGACTTTCGAAGGGGGTACGCCAGCAACATCATCAGCAGAGAATCCTGTGGTTTCTTATAGCACAGGCGGAACTTACGATGTTACCTTAGAAGTTACTGATGGAACCACAACTATTTCAACAACGTTAACGGACTATATTACAGTATTAGGGAACCCTGGTACACCTAGCCCTTATATAGAAATATTCGAGTCAATGACGGCCTTAACCGTTGATGAGCAGTTTTTTGTACAAGGATCGGGAGATACTTGGGAATTAACTGACGAGGCGGGCTATAGTGGAACGCACTCAGCTTGGATAGATAACTTTGCTGAAGATGCTGGAATGGTGCACATTCTTACGTCAGGTACGATAGACCTTAGTGGAATAGATCCAAGTGAAGATTTGGATTTTGTGTTTAAAACTGCTTACAAAAAGAGAAATTCAAGTACGGATGAAGCATTAAGATTATATGTTTCGAATGATTGTGGCGAGACTTGGGTAGTAAGAAAGATATTTAACGATGAACTAGGTGAGGAAACTCAAGGATCTAGGTTCACTCCAGAGTCAAAGGATGATTGGATTACGCATACCGTTACAAATATTACTTCTTCTTATTATGTTGAGAACTTTAGATATAGATTCGAATTCTATACTGATGGAGGAAATAACATTTACATAGATGATATCAATGTCTACCCAAGCGCATTAGCAGGAATCCAAGATGGAGGTGAAGATTTAACGATGAGTTTATACCCAAATCCTGCCAATGATATCGTAACTTTAGATTTAGGGGGTGTTCCAAGCGATGATCTCCAGATTATAATTTTCAATTCTGTAGGACAAACTGTAAAAGTGATAGAGGAAGCAGGATTAACGAGTAAGTATTATCAAATTGAAACGACAAATGTAACTCCAGGCGTTTATTTCCTCAACGTAAACGTCGGTAATAAAAATGAGGCACTACGCCTTGTAATAGAATAAACAAAACAACCATGAAGAAGAAAATTTTACTAATCGCTACTTTATTTAGTGGTCTAACTTTTGGCCAAGATGATGGCCACGGACACGATCACGTACATGACTATGGATGTGGTACTGACCTTTATATGCAAAAGGTGTTTGAAGAGAACCCGTCTTTAGAAACTGAAATGCATGAAACGGATGAGCGAATCTCCTCAGGTGCCATACTCCCGATGGATAGAGATGCCAATTATTACATTCCTGTAGTTTTCCATATCCTACACGATGGCGATAACGGAAACATTTCAGATGAGCAAATTCAAAGTGCAATAGATCAGCTAAACGAAGATTATAATACTACGAATTCTGATTTAAGCTCAACCAGAAACACTGCGGATGCTCCTTTTTTACCGAATGCAGGAGACTATCATTTGTTTTTCGGATTAGCAAAAAAAGATCCTGATGGGAATTGTACGAATGGAATTCAAAGACGAGATATTGGAGACGCTTCTTACAATGCAGGAAACGAAATTAAAGATGGTTCTGTAGGATTAGATAACTGGCCACGTTCTGAGTACTTGAATATTTGGGTGGTAAACTCAATTAATAACGACGGTGGTACAGGAATTATTCTTGGATATGCACAGTTTCCAGGATGGGGATCAGCAGGAACTTATGGTATTGTGATTCGTCATGATAGAACAGGAACTATGGGTACGGCCAGTAGTGGAGATAGAACGTTAACTCATGAGGTTGGTCATTGTCTTAATTTATACCACACCTTCCAAGGATCAAGTGGAATGGACGGATGTGTAACAGGAAACTGTTCTTCTGAAGGAGATAGAGTATGTGATACCCCTCCTCAGCAAGAAGCATTCTGGTCTTGTTCATCTTCTCAAAACTCTTGTTCTTATGTTCCGCCTGGAGATGAGTATGGATTTGATACGAAAGATCAATTCGAAAACTTTATGAGCTATAGTCCTTGCCAGTACATGTTTACTGAAGGACAAAGAGATAGAACTTATGCGACGTTCAGTGCTTACACTTGGATGTCAAACTTAGTATCACTTGCGAATGCAAATGATAAAGAGATTTTAACCGCTGGACCATTATGTGAGGCTGAGTTTTCATCTACAGAAACTACAGTTTGTACTGGATCAACAGTAACGTTTGCCGATGAGTCTTATCATAATGTGACAAGTAGAACGTGGACATTCCCAGGAGGTACCCCAGGAACTTCTTCAGCAGAAAACCCTGTCGTTACTTATTCTACTCCAGGAGTGTATGATGTTACTTTAGAGGTATCTGATGGAAGTTCGACTGAAACAAAGTCTATTACAAATCATATCATTGTTTTTGATAACACGGGTGAATCTTTGCCATATCATCAAGGTTTTGAGTCATTAACTTCATTACCTGACTATGATAACATGTTAATTGAAAATAACGATGGTGGCCAAGCATTCGATATATACAGTGGTGCAGGTTCTTCAGGATTGAAATCAGCGCGCTTAGCAAACTTCGGAGTAGACAACGGTACTTCAGATGCGATTATCTCACCAACAATCGATTTGTCCAGTTTAACCGCTGACGATGATTTAGCGTTCACTTTTGATATTGCTTATAAAAGAAGATCATCAGGAAATGATGAAGTACTTAAAGTTTACGTGTCTAAAGATTGCGGTGAAACATGGGCATTAAGAAAGAATGTTGATGACGATGATTTAGGGGAAACTGTTCAAAGTACTAGTTATACTCCGGAAGGTCAAGGAGATTGGAGAACAATCACAATTACCAATGTTACTGAGTCTTACTTTGTATCAAACTTCAGATTTAAGTTAGAGTTCACGAATGATAACGGTAACAACATCTTTATTGATAACATTAATTTATACAACGCTGCATTTGCGGGGATTGAAGACGATAAACAAAACTTAGCTGAGTGGTCAGTTTATCCAAACCCTGTAGCGAATGATTTTGCCGTAACAATTAACTCTGTGGGTAATGCGGAATACAATGTTTCACTTTTCAACTTATTAGGTGAGCAAATCGATGTGATTCACACAGGTGTACTTAGCAACGGAGCTAATACACTAAATTATTCAATGGCTGAATTACCGAAAGGTGTTTATGTCGTTAGAGTAGAGTCTAACGGTGTTGTTGAGAGTAAGAAGATTATCAAGCAATAAACAATAAATTATATGTAAAGAAAACGCTCCTCTTTTTGAGGGGCGTTTTTTTGTATTCTAATTCATGTATTTAACTGAAAATAAGCGACAAAGCCATGAAAAAATCTCCCTTTTTATTCTTCCATTTACGATTGTAGCGTGTGGTGGAAGCACCAATGAAAATGTCATAATTGAAAAAGAAATAGATAGTATTGTTGAAGTTTCTTCTGCATTTACAACCGTAGAATTTGAGGCTTCTGATGGATTACTGGTTTCAGGTAATCTTTATGAAACAGGTAATGAGGGTTCAGAGTCGATTGTATTGTGCCATCAGGCTACATTTAACAAGTTTGAATATGACGGTGTAGCCGAAAGGTTAGTAGAATTAGGTTTTAATTGTTTGGCAATTGATCAGCGCTCTGGAGGTCCAATAGGGTCTTATCAAAACGAAACAACCTTAAGGGCTTTAGAGCAAGATAAAGGAATTGATTACTTGGATGCCATTCCAGATATTACTGCTGGAGTTAATTATTTAAGTGATAAATTTCAGCAGCCAGTGATTCTATGGGGAAGTATTTATTCATCAACTTTGGTGCTTTACGAAGCAGCAAAGAATGAGAACGTTAAGGCCGTTGTATCATTTAGTCCTGGAGATTATTTTGCAGATACTTTAGGGAGTTTAGTGCCTATTTATGCTGATTTTCAAAAACCATTCTTTTTAACTTCTGCGTCCTGGGAATCGGAACAAACTTCTGCAATTATAGCGGGCAAGGAATTGATTGGTGGTCAGGTGCAGTTCATCCCGGAAAAATCGGGACATCACGGATCAAGAGCCCTTTGGCTAAATCAAATAGGCGGTGAAGAATATTGGAACGCTATTGAAGAATGGCTGTCTCAATTCTAAAATCGTAATATGAAAATTAAAAAAGCCGCTTCATGTGAAGCGGCTTTTTCTTTACTGATAATTATTTTTTTCTATTGAGCATCGGATATGGTGACGGTGCCTTGTCCTCTAAACTCATCTCCGTTATCGGCAACTCCTTCGTAGGTATAGAAATATACACCATCCGAGCATGGGTCCCCATTCGGATCATCTCCAAGCCAAACATCTGTAATGCTTGTCATCTCATACATTACTTGTCCCCATCTATTCATGATAGTGCATTTGAATTCAGAAACAGCTTGTGACTTATCAAAGAAGGTAAATCCATCATTAATTCCGTCGCCGTTAGGAGTAAATACATTCACAGGACTAAAGGCAAGCGGATCGTAAATGATCATGTCCTTACAAGTTGTATCTGAACATCCATTTTTATTCAATGCCACCAAGCAGGCAGGGTAAACTCCTCCTATGGCATAAGTGGTATCGAATGTTTCAAATAAATCCTGAGATAGGATCCACTGAGCATCTGGAGTATTTAAATTCCAGAAGAATGTTGTATCCGCATTCGGGTTATTTGGATTCGCGAAACCTGTTGAATTGTTCGTGAATAAAACATCTACGATGGCAGTTCCCTCGCATTGACCAATGGTTAGGAATTGATCTGAAGTTGGTGTAAATGCAGCAACAGGATTGATTGAATCTACAGTAATAATATCCGTTAATAAACATCCATTATCATCTCTTACACTTATTTGGTAATCTCCCGGGTTTAGACCTCCCCACGTTGTAGAGGTATTCGTTGCTCCAGTTTCTAAGTTTAACCATTCATAAGTAAAATCTGGTGTTCCTCCAGTAGCTGCCGCAAATACGACTCCATTTCCAGATTGGAAACCAAATTGTCTACAATATGCTGGCTCGTAACCAAACTCTGAAAATTCGATTGGTGGAGGCGAAGTAATTGTAATGTCAAATACATTAGAACATCCGTTTTGGTCGTTAATTGTTAACGTGTAATCTCCTGCAGGTAGAAATCGAGCATAGTTCTCACCAATTCCATTTAATCCAGAAGGGTTTGGAGCCCAGAAATAACCGATTGAGTCATATACTCCGGTATAGTTATAAACGGTATCTGCAAGGATATTTCCTTCATTAACACCATAACAAAGTAAATCGTTAATTACAAGATCTACCATTATTTCACCGGGATCATCAATGGTTACCGATCCATCAACAAAACAACCATTTGCATCTGTTACTGAAGCGTAGTATGTTCCTGCAGGTAATGTATTAGCAGTAGTTGAGTTTCCAGGGTTTAATAGAGTGCCAGCATCATCTTCAATTACGAAAATATATCCACCAACTCCTCCAGAAGTGTTGATCGTTACCGAACCATCGGTAAATTCAAAACAAGTTGGGTTTGCAACTGTAAAGTCAAGTGTTAATTCTTCTGGTTCAACAATTTCAAATACTTGCGACCAAGCACAACCTGAACCGTCTGTTGCGGTTACTACCCATGTGCCTCCGAATAAGTTGTCTTGTTCAGAATCACTACCGGTAGGTACAGCAAAATCAGTATCATGTACTCCTGAAGTATGTGTCCATACCACGTCAAATGGAGGGGATAAACCTCCTGTAATGTTTTCTACAAAGGCACCTCCGTCATTTGCTCCAAAACACGAAACATCTCTAAGAGAATCCAATACAAAATCAGCAAATACTTCGTTTGCGCCTAATCCCACGTAAACAACAGTGTCAGTTACACATCCTTCATCATCTGTAACAGAGACGATGTAATTGATACCTCCATCTAATCCTGGGAAAACACCTGTAGGCTGAGGTGGTACATATCCAATAATTTCATAACTCCATCCTAATCCAGTAGAAGGGTTCACTGTAATTGATCCAGGAGTCGGGATTCCTGCTCCACCAGGACAATCCGTTGCATCTACTACATCAATCGAAGTAATATCTACTCCACCTAATACAACTTTCACTGAATCGGTTACTTCATAGCATCCATCGTCAATGGTTAAATAATACCATGTGTCAACTGCAGGCGAAACTGTAATGTCTTCAATTGTCTCTCCAGTCGGTGCCCAAGAATAATCTACAGGTACTGAATATGGATCATTAACGGTTGCATCGATATCGGCATCCTGTCCAGGGCATATAGTATATGTAATTTGATCAAAGTCAATTGTTGGAACCGGAGCCGGTGTTAGATTCACATCAATATCAGCAGAGGCGGATACTCCGCAGGCATCCGTAATATCCACAGTATAGGTTGTAACTCCTGGCACATCTCCTGGAACGTCTATTGTTGTCGTTGTTTCACCAGTGCTCCAGAGATATTCAAAGTCTGGTACACCACCGTCTGTGGCGGCGGCCAATGTCACAAAATCTTCAGGACAATCTATAAATACATCGGCAAAGGTGACGTTGAAGGGCAAGGGGTCTATTATCTCGACCGTCGCTTCTGTGGTTATTGTGTCACCACAAGCATTCACTATTTCAACTGATATAATAAGGGTCTCAGTGCCTTCAGTTAGTCCATCTGCATTAGGTACAATCCAGAATTGTACAGTATCCTCGCCGATTGGGAAAGTAATCGTACCTGGTAAAAAGTCATAATCAACACCGTTAGTTGCTGTTCCACCGACACCGTAGTCTACATCTAAAACAGATGTGTCAGAATCAGCAGGACGGATAAATGTTACAAGGGCAGAATCACAGCTTTCTGTAATTGCAAAAGATCCAGTTGCGGAAGCAATTTCAACTTGTATTCCATTTGATGAAAAAGAGTTAGCCTCTATAAATACTCCTGAATCCCAAGCACCATCACCAGCATCACAAATTGCTAATTTAATATGATACGTTTCTCCACATTCTACCTCCGCACTAGCGGTCATAACCACTGTGTGTCCATCATATTGTACCGCTGTGCCTCCGGCGTTATCTATGAAGTAGGTAGCGTTGTCTACATCATTCACATTATCAATTGTTACAGGAGTACCAGGAGTCCCTGTACCAGGAACAACGGCCAAGTTTACAGCTCCACCAGTATACGGACCAGCTATACCAGGCCCACTTAAGAAGAAACCAAATGCATCGTTAAATCCTGCATCAACGAACTCAAGATATTCTTCAGATCCAAAAATGTAATTAAAGTTAATCGAGTCTCCATCTGGAATAAAATCAAATTCTAGGATAGCCGCATCATTCAAACTTGCCGAACAAATCGCATCTAAATCCGCATCAAACGGATCAGGAAAAGTTCCACCCGAAGCACTTCCACTGTCATTAGGACCCTCAGCAACTGTACAATCACCCGTCGCTATGATAACTCCTTCTGGAATTGCAAAACCACTCGCACCGGCACTAAAATAACCTACTTGCGCTTGAATAACAGTTGCAGCAGGAACGGTACCATTAAATGTAACATTACTAACGGTTACACCTGAACCAACTAACACGTCTTGTACATACTCTTCAGGAGTCATGTCGTTAGTGACTGTAATTTGAGAAAAGCCTGTGAATGCAACGAATGCTGATAAGCTTAATAGGGATTTAAGTGACTTTAACATAGTTTGAATTGTTAACTTCTTTAAAAACGAGGTTTTGGCAAAGATAGTTGCATCATTTGAAAAAGAAGAATTGAGTTTTAACGGGTAAAAATAAGGTTCGATCTAAAAAACGAAATTTACCTACTATAAATAACATATTAGTCACTATTTTTGCGTCGTTTCAGACTTAGTACCGAATGATAAATCAATATTTACAAGACAATAAAGAACGTTTTTTAGAAGAACTGATCGATCTTTTAAAAATACCATCAATTTCTGCTGACGATCAATACAAAACTGAGGTTGATAAAACAGCAGATTTTATATTAAACCACCTAAAGAATTTAGGTGTTCAAAAAGTAGAAAAATTTCAAACAGCGGGTCACCCGATTGTATTTGGAGAACACATTATAGGAGAGAACCTTCCCACTATTTTAGTTTACGGACATTATGATGTGCAACCGCCAGACCCTCTAGAATTGTGGGATTCGGCGCCTTTCGAGCCAATAATTAAAGAAACTGAGATTCATCCGGAAGGTGCCATCTTTGCGAGAGGAGCATGCGATGATAAAGGTCAGCTTTTTATGCACTTTAAGGCATTTGAAGCAATGGTTAAGACGAACACGCTTAATTGTAACGTGAAATTCTTAATTGAAGGGGAAGAAGAAGTAGGATCTGTAAACCTACCAATTTTTGTAGATGAACATAAAGATAACCTGGAAGCTGATGTTGTTCTAGTTTCAGATACTGGAATGATTGCAAACGATGTCCCTTCAATTTGCACAGGCTTGCGTGGTTTAAGTTATTTGGAAGTGGAAGTAGAAGGACCAAACAGAGATTTACATTCTGGCCTTTATGGTGGAGCTGTAGCGAATCCAATTAACGTACTTACCAAGATGATTGCTTCTTTACATGATGAAGAGGGAAGAATTACAGTTGATGGTATGTACGATGATGTGTTGGAATTGAGTGAAGCAGACAGAACATTGCTAGATGGAGCTCCTTTTTCTGAAGAGACATATTGTAATGAAATTGGTATCCCTAAATCCACAGGAGAAAAGGGTTACACAACAAGAGAACGTGCTTCAATTCGTCCAACGCTTGACGTAAACGGAATATGGGGTGGTTATATTGGTGAAGGAGCTAAGACTGTAATTCCTTCAAAAGCACATGCTAAAATATCAATGCGATTAGTGCCAAATCAAACTTCTGATAAGATTACTGAACTATTTAAGAGCCATTTCGAAAAAATTGCTCCGGATACTGTAAAGGTAAATGTAAAACCACATCATGGTGGTGAACCAGCTGTGATTACTATGGACTCTATTGAGTACAAAGCAGCAAGCTTAGCAATGAAAGAGACTTTTGGAAAAGAACCTTTCCCAGAAAGAGGTGGCGGTTCTATTCCTTTGGTTGAAATGTTCGAAAGAAAATTAGGTTTAAAAACAGTTTTACTTGGCTTTGGCTTGGATTCTGATGCGATACACTCACCAAACGAGCATTACGGTTTATTCAACTTCTATAAGGGAATTGAAACTATTCCATTATTTTACAAGCATTACGCAGAACTTAAGAAATGATGACACGAATTCTGATTTTTAGTTCGTTTCTAGCTTTTAGTCCTCTGGCTAAGGCGGGTTTCTTTTATAAAGATTTAGAATTTAAGTCGATGGAAAATTTCTCGGTTGAAAGAACCGATGAAGACCTTATTGTTCGTTTTGACTATGTTATCAATAATCCTAATTGGTATGGGATAGTAATCAAACCTTCGTCTCTGTTTTTAAGCATTGCAGGGTCTGATTGTGGATGGGTACGTATTGAAGACAAAATCAAAATCAAACGGAAAAGTGAGGGGGCTTATCCCTTTGCGCTAAAAGGTGATCCTGGAGATTTTGTGAAAAGTGCTTTTTCAAGTGTAATGTACTTGCTTTCAGGTAAGCCAATCGATTTTAATATGAATGGTAAAATGAAAGCAGGGGTTGGGATTTTTCGAATAAAATTTCAGCTTGATTATACCTATGAACTCACATTTGATGAGTTTATGTCATTCTTTTAAGAATCTCTTTGTTGATATTTCACAGAGGATAATCTCGATTTATTTCCACCAAAATCATGAACTTTACTTCAGCGAGGTAAACCTGTGTACTTATGAAAAAGAAGATTGCAATTGTTTATGGAGGATATTCTTCTGAAGCCGGAATTTCAGAGAAAAGTGCTGGGATAATATTCCAGAATATTGATGATAACCTCTACAAGCCTTATATGGTTGAGATTACCGAAAATTCTTGGCATGTACATAGCAGTGGAGGGGTATACCCAATTGATAAAAACAAGTTTACCTTCTTTAAAAATGAAGAGGTTATCTCTTTCGATCTTGCATATATAATTATTCACGGAACTCCAGGAGAGGACGGAAAACTTCAAGCTTATTTTGATATGCTAGGTATTCCATATGTGAATTCGAATGCTTTTGCGGCTTCTTTATCATTTAATAAATGGGCTTGCAATAGCTTCTTAAATAAATTTGGCGTGCGCACTGCAAAAGCTATCTTGCTTAGAAAAGGAGATACGCCCAACCCAATTGAAATTGCAGATGAGCTCGGTTTTCCGTGTTTTGTAAAACCGAATGATGGAGGTTCAAGTTTCGGTATTTCTAAAGTAAAAACCCTAATGGAAATGCCTTTGGCGATTGCTAAAGCTTTCGAAGAAGGGAATGAGGTTGTAATAGAGGAAGCATTAACGGGAAGAGAAATTACCTGTGGTATTTACCAAGGGGAATCTGAACTTATAGCGCTTCCACCAACAGAAATATTAACTGAGCAGGAGTTTTTTGATTACGCGGCGAAGTATGAAGGTGCTTCCAATGAGGTCACCCCAGCCGAAATATCAGAAGATACACTAAAAAATATTCATGAAATTTCCAAGAATGTTTATCGCAGATTAGGTCTTTTTGGATTGGCGCGTATCGATTACATCGTGCTAGAAAATGAACTTCCACATATTATAGAGGTCAATTCAAACCCAGGAATGTCAGAGGAGAGTATTGTGCCGCAACAATTAAAAGCAGCAGGTAAAGATTTAAAAGAAACGCTATCAGAATTGGTTAAGATGACCCTTAAGGATTAATTCTAATTTCTTCTAGTTGCAGCTTTTCCCATAAATCCGTAAATTAGGGAGTGCCTTTTTCCCTCAAAAGAATTATACCATTTCTACTTTTTCTGGTTTGGGCGCCATCACTCAAGGCGCAAACTTACGATCCTAGCCGTTATCAATCAACAATCTTTCCATCAAGTACAACACTAAGTGATGTGAATTATGGTTCTGCGCCACAATGGGTGTGGCCTTATTGGGAAGTAGACTTAAACTGTGATATTTATTTACCCGATGGAGATGATAACGATAATCGTCCGCTCATAATTTTTGCTCATGCCGGTGGTTTTTTGAATGGGTCTAAAACCGTGGATAATATGGTTGCGATCTGTGATTCATTCGCAAGAAAGGGATTTGTAACAGCTTCCTTAGATTATAGAAAAGGGTTTAATCCTCTAGATGGAGAAAGTGCTGAAAGAGCAGTTTATAGAGGGATTCAAGATGGAAAAGCGGCGGTAAGATTTTTTAAAGAAAATGCAGATCTCTACCATATAGATACGAATGCTATCTTTTTTGGAGGAATGTCTGCCGGCGGTTTCATTTCATTGTATGTAGGATCAATGGATAAAGAGTCTGAAAGACCGGCGAGCACCTATGGAGGATTTACGGTTAATGATCTTGAATGTCTCGATTGTGCTGGTAATGACTTTCCTCATTCATCTGAAGTTCGAGGGGTTCTTGATTACTGGGGAGGAATTGATGATACGCTGTTTATTGAACCTGGAGATCCACCAATTCTTATTATGCATGGAGAAAATGATCCGACGGTGCCTTTTATTTATGACCACCCTTTTGGTTTGTTTACTCTTCCAGAAACTTACGGAGGTCAGCCAATCATGGAGCGCTCAATGAATCTTGATCGACAAGTTAAACATTTTACTTCCGAAGGTTCTCTTCACATGCTAGATGGGTCAAATAATGGGACTTTTGATGATCCTCCAAATTCTTTTTGGAGTGATACCCTTCTTCCAGAAACAATGATTTTCTTGAGAGATATTCTTCAGCCAACCCCAGATAAATTATCACCAGATTCTCAAATCACTTGTATAGATGATATGTTAACCTTTACTGTTACTGATTCAGCTAGTTCTTATTACATATGGGAGTACAACACATCAGAAATAACTGAGGTATATGACATGAATGATAACTACATTGAACTTGAATTTCCAAATGCAGGTGATTACGTGATCTCTGTAATTGAATATGACCAACTTCTATACCCTTCCGATACCTTGAGTTTTTTCGTGCAGGTGGCACCATTATTAACCGTTGATTTTGATTACTCTCAAGACCTAAACAACTTTGACTTTACAAAAATAACCTCAGGAGGTGTATCCTACGAATGGTCTTTTGGAGATGGCGGAAGTTCTTCACTAGAAAACCCTTCCTATTCATATTCAAGTGATGGGACATATACAGTAAATCTAATCGTTACGGACGAGTTTGGCTGTGAGTATGAGTTCAGTGAAACAGTCATAGTAGCAGGATTAACACTTGATGAATTAGGGCATGATATGCAACTTTATCCTAATCCATTTTCAGATTTCTTAATACTTAATTCTTCAAATTTTAATAGCGTACAAATCTATAATTCAACTGGGGTTCTAGTTTATTCATCCACGGAATCAGATAAAGCAGAAATAGAGACTGGAAATTGGTCTGCGGGATTATACAATGTGGTTTTTACAAATCAAGCAGGAAATACCATTTCAAAGCGAATCATTAAAGCGGAGTAGTAAGTCATTTTTTAAGAAAGATTATCTAACTTTATTGGTCCTAAAAATCAAGACCAAAGATGACGAATTATCAGAATTACGCTTGTGGTGAGTGGATCAGTGGAGAAGGAGTAGAAACAGAATTATTCAACGCAATAACAGGAGAACAAATTGGAACATGTTCATCAGCTGGACTGGACTACAGTGCCATGATGGATTATGCAAAAGATAAAGGGGGCAGAATTCTTCGAAAAATGACATTTACCCAGCGCGGTTTAATGTTGAAAGAGCTTGCCATGTTTCTTTTAAAAAACAAAAGGAAGTATTACGAAGTAAGTGCGTGGACTGGAGCTACAAGAGTGGATTCATGGATTGATATAGAAGGCGGAATTGGTAACTTATTTGCAAATGCATCACTTCGTCGTCAACTTCCAGACCTACCTTATCACGTTGATGGAAACGCTGTTCCATTATCAAAAGGAGGATCATTTATAGGACACCATATTATGGTTCCAAAACAAGGTGTTGCTATTCATATTAATGCCTTCAATTTCCCAATTTGGGGTATGCTTGAAAAAATTGCGGTAAACCTTTTAGCGGGTGTGCCAGCGATAGTGAAACCTTCGGAGTACACCTGTTATCTCACCGAGGTAATGGTCAGAGATATAATTGCTTCTGGAATTTTACCTGAGGGAGCTTTACAATTAGTCGTTGGTTTGGGTAGAGGTGTGGTTGATTTTACGGGAAGTGAAGATACCGTAACCTTTACTGGTTCAGCTGCCACAGGTTCGGTTATTTCTAACCTTCCAAATATTCAAGAAAATAACGTGCCATTCAACTTAGAGTGTGATTCATTAAACGCTGCAATTTTAGGTAAAGATGCGGTTCCGGGAACTGCTGATTTCGACATCTTTATTAAAGAAGTACAAAAAGAAATTACAGTAAAAGCGGGTCAAAAATGTACGGCTGTTCGTCGTGTAATTGTACCTGAAGAATTGATGGATGATGTACAAAGCGCGCTTGCGGCAAGACTTGCTAAAACTACTATTGGTGATCCAGCAGATAAATCTGTAAGAATGGGGTCATTAGCTACTAAGCTTCAGGTTGAAAGGGTTAGAGAGAACATTGACCTTTTATTAAAAGAACAAGAAATTGTAATTGGGGATTTAGAGGATTTTGATGTAGTTGGAGCGGATAAGAACAAAGGGGCTTTCATGGCACCAATTGTTTTTAGAAATGATAATCCACATGAAAAATTTGGAGCGCACAATATTGAGTGCTTTGGCCCAGTAAGTACCTTAATGCCTTATAAGGATATTGATGATGCTGTGAAAATTGCGCGTATGGGTAAAGGATCTCTAGTATCGTCTATTGTGACTTCTGATATGGATATTGCAACTGAATATGTTACCGAAGCGGCTTCCATGCATGGACGTATTCTTGTATTGAACGAACGTTGTGCCAAAGAATCAACGGGACATGGTTCTCCAATGCCAATGCTTACCCATGGTGGACCAGGTAGAGCCGGTGGAGGTGAAGAAATGGGTGGTATCCGTGGTGTAAAACATTACTTGCAACGTACCGCTATTCAAGGGCACCCGCAAGCAATTACGGCCATCACGAAACAATTCCAATACGGAGCTGATAAACCTGAGGCTAATCCTCATGTATTCCGTCAGCATTTTGAAGAATTAAATATTGGTGATACAGTTTATACACATAAACACACAGTAACAGAAGCTGATATTGTAAACTTCGCTAACGTAAGTGGAGATAATTTTTATGCTCATGTTGACGATACTTCTTTAGACGGAACAATGTTCGAAAAGCGAGTGGCGCATGGATACTTTGTTTTAGCAAAGGCAGCGGGACTATTTGTTGATCCTAAAAAAGGACCGGTACTATTGAATTATGGAATTGATGAATGTAGATTCACAAAGCCAGTTTATATCGGAACTACTATGGGGGTTCGCTTCACTGTAAAAGAAAAAATTGACCAAGAGAAAAAGAATGACGAGGATGTAGCTAAAGGAATTGTGAAGTTCCTCGTTGATATGTATGATGAAACGGGAGATACTATCGGTGTAGCTACGATTCTTACAATGGTTAAAAAATTAGATCAATCAAAATAATTAATCTTCCCCCTTTGGAGGGGGATTGAGGGGGAGGATTCCCTGGACAAAAATTTTAAATATGAGTGCAATAAATCAAGGACACGTAAATTCTGAAATTAACGATAAGGGTATCGCAACCATTGAGTTCGGACATCCTTTAAGTAATTCTTTACCAAGTAAAATTTTAGCAAAGCTTGCAAAAACTATTACAGACGTAGGCGCACAAAAAGAGGTAAAAGTAATTGTGCTTAAATCAGCCGGAGATAGAGCCTTTTGTGCTGGAGCGAGCTTCGATGAATTAATCGCTATTAAAGACTTGGATCAAGGAAAAGAATTTTTCTCAGGTTTTGCGAACGTGATTAATGCGTGTAGAAAATGCCCTAAACTTATTATTGGTAGAGTACAAGGAAAAGCTGTTGGTGGTGGAGTTGGAGTAGCTTCGGCAGTTGATTATTGTTTTGCTACGAAACACGCCTCGGTGAAACTTTCCGAATTAGCTGTAGGTATCGGTCCTTTTGTTGTTGGTCCGGCAGTTGAAAGAAAAATAGGAATGTCGGCGATGTCTCAACTTACTATTAATGCCACTGAATGGAATACGGCTGAATGGGCGAGAGAACAAGGCTTGTACGCTCATGTATATGAAGATGCAGAATCAATGGATGCGGCGATAAACGAGCTTGCAGAAAAACTTGCTGGATCTAATCCGGAATCAATGCGAATGCTCAAAAAGATATTCTGGGAAGGAACAGAGACTTGGGATAACCTCTTAAAGGTGAGAGCAGCAATGTCAGGTGAGTTAGTTCTTTCTGACTTTACACGAAACGCGATTAACGCATTTAAAAACAAATAACCTAGTTATAAAATCTAACGAAAACGAGATCAAAACTGTCCCAAAGTTGATCTCGTTTTCCCATTTTGGGACATCTTTTCAGGTTTGCAAATCTTTTAAGTTTCAGGTATACAGGGTTTTGTGTTTTTAGGAATCGTTTTGGTATAGGTATAGTCAAAATATGACCATATGTCCAGACTTCTAATTATTCTTACCCTTTTCAGTCCATTTTTTATTATGGCTCAACCATTGGAGTTTGAATTTCAGCAAGATGCTGAAATTACGGTTTGCGGTTCCTCTCAAGAGTTTGAAACAAAAATCTTTAATTCTTCGGGTTCAGAAATTACAACTTTGGATGTATTAGTAGAATTGCCGAACGGTATTACTTACATTTCATCATCTTTCACGGATGTTTTAGGCTCTGGTTTGACAATTACTCCAATTACTTCATCGGAATTCACTGTTTCTATACCAAGCTTAAGCACAACAGATAGCGTAGCTTTTATTGTTGACGTTAGGGCAGAAGTCGGGGCTATCGATTTTCAAGAAGGAGGCGGAGTTTTTAGAAACGATATTTCTTATAGTTGGGAAGGCGAAGGATATGAAGAAGAAACAAGTAGTTATAATATACTCTATCCAGCATTAACTATTACTAATATAACGCCTACTTCTACATCAAAACAAACTGGTGAATCAGTCGATAGAACAATTACGATTTCCAATGCAGGCTTTGGAAAAACAGATCAAATCGTACTTACAAATTTGATTTCCGCTGGTGCATTTATTCAAGCTGTTGATATAGGTACCCTATCGGGAGGTACTATTACAATATCAGGTGCTGACTTTTCGTCAATAGGTAATGGAGATTCATTTTTTGATTCTGGTGAAACAATAATAATAACAGAAACTATAATGGCCGAATATTGCGGGACTATTGTTTCGAATTCACAGTACAATGTTGCTTGGGGATGCTACGCAGAAGAAGTTCTAAGTGAAAGCAGTTATGCATCTATTGACGTAGACTTTAACAAACCAAATATCAACATAAGCACCAAAGATTCTTTATCATATTGTTTGGGAGATGGAGTAGGAGCGCAACAAGAAGTAAGTTATGTGAATACAGGATCGGGATATGCTGTTGATCTTATAATTGATATTTATAAATCCACCGGAGGGTCGTTTAATAATTCAATTTTATCAGGTTTTGATCCTGAGAGTATACAGGTTAAAATAGCTTCAGATGGAACTTGGTTTACCCCAAGTCTCTCTGCTTCTACGTTGTCTTCTGCCTCATGCGCAGGATCGGGTAGTTTAGGCCGATTTGAGTTCAATATTGCTGAACTGGCACCGGGTGATACTGTAACAGTTCGTTGGGACATGATTTCATGTGGTTTAACTTGTTCGAATAATAAAGTGGATGGCTGGAGAACCTCGATTTCTTACACAGATGCTTGCGACGAAGACAATTATTCTAAGGATAAAGTAGGTCAAAATGATAAATCAAAAAATATGTCTGTATTTTCGGAAACTCCTGCGGAAATTAACGAGGGAATCAGCGAAGATTTTATATACACAGTTTCTTCGCTAAGGAATGACTTTCTGGAAACTGAATCATCTGCCTATCGAATTACTTTTGAACTCCATGATGACCTTACTTACGATGATTTGAAATTCACTCAAAATGGAGCTGAATGGGATATTACTGTGTCTTATGACCCGGGAACAAATGTAGTAGTAGGAACAGTCATGATGCCTGAACCTTTTGTAATTACAAAAAGTGAAATTATTCTATCGGTAACTGGGAATTGTGGCAGCACTGGTTGGAAAGATATTAATATGAATATTTCATATCTCATGGATACGGACTGCGATGAATACCCAATTCCTATGGTATGTGATTATTCAGTGGAAGCTTATTTAGAATGTCCATTTCCTGAGTGTGAAGGATTAAATTCTGGGAATTTTACTGTTTTGAGAACGTCTATGGGAGATCCTGATAATGACTTGAATGGTATACCAGATGCCTCGGGTGATTTCAACTATAATAAGGTAAAGTTAAACCGAGCAATGGTGGGGGATACAATCAATGTTGTGCACAGTGGTTATGTTCATTCATCGAGCGGCTCTTCTTGGAGCATTTTAGGAAACACGATAACAAACAATGAAGGCACTAATTTGTCCTGGGTAAGTTCTCAGTTAGAATATTATAATGCAGCTGCCGGAATTACAGCTATTGTGCCTTTTGAAACTCCCACTGAGTCAAGTTCTGGAACAGATAAGGAATTCGTATTTACGTTGACATTTGATGATATAGTTGAGCTATATCCTTCATTGTCGGGGTCAGCTTTTTCTGATGGCGATTCAGTGAAGGTATCTCATGAATTCAAGCTTATTAGTTCAGTTACAGGAAACATAAAAGAAACACTATGGGAAGGAGAACTGTATGTTCAAGAATCAATCAGTTCTGCAGAGCTTGGATGTGGGGTCGAGTACGAAAAATCTACTTTTATTGGATACTCATGGCGAAATGATAGTGCCGGTAACTACACGGTTAATTCTTGTTCGAGAAATGTTCGCCAAAACTTTGGACTCAGTATTGGAGATTGTTGCTCTAATTATGCTGGAGGGAATTTGTTTCCATATGAATACAGATACTGGGGACATATAAAGGAAGCTTTTGTTGTGATTCCAGACGGTTATACATTACAGTCAAATAGATTTCGTTTCTACAGAACAACCAGGACAAATGTTAGAGCAACACAGACGATAAATAATATTCCAGTAGACGCATATTATGGCGACACACTATACTTTGATTTAGAGCAATATTATCTTGATGATGATGTATACTACAGTGATGATGGATTTCATGGGTTTTTAGATTTGGAATTAGCACCAGAATGTGATGTGCCTCAGGATAATTATGAACCAATAGAGTATATATTCACATATAGCCGATCAACATATTTAGGTGGTGGTTCAACAGGAAATGTGATTGGTCCAAACGATCAAATTCGATACAAGCCTGGGACACTATCTGTGAGTGCGGTGCAACCAAAAGTCGATGTAATAACGAAGAATGTATCTTGGGTTTTAAAAGTGAAAAACACTTCAAGTTCTGGGGTAGATAATGCATGGATTCATATGGATCCGCCTTCCAATATTAACATTACAAGCATAACTTACGAAAGTTCAGGATCAGCTGTCACGGAATTATCCGATTTATATACGATCGGGAGTATTTCAGGCGGAGCTACGAAGAAAATTGTAATTGCAGGTGAATTACTTAATTGCGATACCGCCTCTTTTGATGTATATGCTGGCTATGAGTGTACAGCTTACCCATCTTCATTTGAAGATTTTAATTGCACTATATACCAAACAGAACTCTACGTTGAACCTAAGCCAAGTGATTACCAAGTGCGTGTTTTTTCAAATCCAATAGTTTCAGATTTCTGCAGCCAATTTGTGGAAGTTGGAGTGGATGTATCAAGTGTGAAAATAGGACATATTTATGATACTGAAATAACGTTTGTAACAGGAGGCCTTGAAAAAATAACAGTAGTTCCTGATTCGAGTATGTTTAAGTATAATATGTCCTCAGATTTTGGATTTATTTCTGATCCTATATTGACAGGCACGGATTACGACTATCAAATAAATAATTATGACTCAGGTATTGAGAATAACGGAATTCCAGGTGTTCTAGACATGAGTAACAATCGTTTTATGCTAAAGACGTACATCGAGTTAGGAAGCGGTTTTACACAAGGAGATTTTCTTCAAATAGAAATTGCTACTCAAAATGCATGTAGCAATGATTTGCCAACAAAAATTCTAAACTATGACCCACAAACTAAGTTTGTAAAAGACAATACTGCAGGGCTTCATCTTTCAGCAATAGATTCTTGGAGCGCTGCCTGGGGAGACTTTGATAATGATGGTTATGATGATTTATTTATTCCGAATAAAGATCATAACGGAACAAATCAGCTATATAGAAATAATGGAGATGGAACTTTCGAGGCTTATAGTGCACCTCCATTAACCTCAGATTTAGGAGAAGCAGTTGCTGCTTCTTGGGCAGATTATGATAATGATGGAGATTTAGACCTTTTTGTGGCTTACAACACGTACTCGGTAAATAAGCTTTACGAAAATCAAGGGGATGGAACTTTTACTATTGTGGAAGATGATGTGATCGCTACCGAAGGCTTGTATTCACATTCAGTGAGTTGGGCTGATTATGACAGAGATGGTCTATTGGATATTGTCATAACTGACATTCATGCATCTCACTACAATAAATTATTAAAGGAAAATTCTGATGGCAGCTTTTCATTAGTTGAGGACTCTGAAGTAAGTATGCTTGCAGCATCATCTGTAGGTGTGGCTTGGGGTGATTTTGATAATGATCTGGATCTTGATTTATTCATTGCAAATACCAATGGAGAAAATAATTCATTCTTCGAAAATGTTAATGGTGTAATGATTTCAAGAAGCATTGATGGTTTAACCACAGATGGGGGACATTCGGTGGGAGCTATTTGGGGCGACTATGACAATGATTTAGATTTAGATCTTTATGTCACCAATGCTTCAGATCTTGAGTCAAATTTCCTTTACACAAATAATGGAGATGGTACTTTTTCAAGACTTCCATCGACCGCAAATGTTGAAGCAGCAGGAAATTCTCATGGATGCTCCTGGATGGATTATGATAATGATGGAGACTTGGATTTAGTTGTCGCTAATAATTTAGGTAATGAGAATTTTGTTTATTCAAATAATGGAGATGGTACTTTCACAGCCTTGGATAACGCAATTTCTGAAGAAACATCAGACTCATATGGCGTTAGTTGGTCGGATTACGATTTAGATGGAGATTTAGATTTGTATGTCGCGAACCACGGCTCAAGTGTAAATGACTTTTTTATTAATCAAAAAGGAGCGTGTAATAATTTTATAGGCTTTGACCTTCGAGGCTGCAATTCTAATGCATCTGGAATAGGAACAAAAATCGAAGTTTTGTCAATCATAGGGGGAGTAGAGTTCTGGCAAAAACGAGAGATAAGTTCGCAAACCGGTGGCTTAGGAGGTCAAAGTTCTATGAAATTAGTTTTTGGACTGAGAGATGCAAACAGTGTTGATTCTGTAATAATTTATTGGCCTTCAGGAATTAAACAGGTGCTGTCTGGAATAGCAATTAATGATTATCATGTAATCAATGAGGATTGTGGAGGGAAATTATGTGGATACGTATTCAATGACCTCAATGAAAATGGTGTGCAAGACTCCGGTGAAATAGGAGTATCAGGCCAAAAAGTTTTGATTAATCCAGGAGCAATTGAGACCTACACGAACGAAGAAGGATACTTCCAGGCTTATGTTTATGAAGGTTCTTATTCCATAACTTTTGACGAGACAGAAAAATGGTCTTTGATTGCTCCTTTATCACCTTTTGATGTCGAGGTTGACTTGTCTTCATCCGCTGAGTTTTGTGAAAACGACTTTGCAGTCAAATCAAATTGTGAAGAAGCCGATCTTCAAGTTAATTTGGGTATGAGCGCTTTCAGAAGAGGACTATTAAATGATGTGCAAGTATCCATACAGAACGCCTCAAATTTTGAAGTTGTTGATTATCAGCTGGAATTAAAGATGTCTAAAAACATTTTTATGGTAGGAGACAGTATTGAATTGCTTTCGGAAGAAACAGATTATCGTATTTACCAGTTAAATATGGGTTCTATTGGTCCTTTCTCAGATACCATGCTCACTCTTCTTGATTCAGTTGAAGTGGGTGCTGATTTAGATGAGTTTGCATGGTTTGAAGTTAAGTTGTTAAGCACGGTAGAAGAATGTGATAGTACAAATAACTTTAAAAGATCAGAAGGCTTAGTGGTGGGCTCTATAGACCCTAATGATAAACTCGTCTTTGTGCAAGGAAAAGGAAAGCAGCAAACGTTCTCTAAGGGTGATACATTGGTGTACATGATCCGATTCGAAAATGTAGGTAATTATGCCGCAAGAAGAGTTTTAATAAAGGATACCTTATCTACTTTATTAGACTGGTCAACCTTTGAACCACTAGAATCAAGCCATCCATTTACCACTTCAATTTCCAACGGTGTAGTTTCGTGGGTGAATAATAATATCGAATTACCTGATTCAACTACTGATAAAGAGGGTAGTCAAGGATATGTGATGTTTAGAATTCGTGCGAAGAAGGATCTCGATTCCTATACTCCAGTATTAAATTCGGCAGCTATTCAATTTGATTACAACGAGTTCATCTTGACCAATCAAACAGAGATTATCTACAATCTTAACCCAGAACAAGATTTTAATGTCTTTATGTATCCTAATCCAACGCAAGAATTTACTGTGGTTAAATTATTAAACGATGAGCAAATTCCTTTGGTAATAAGTCAAATCGAAATGTTTGATTTAAGCGGTAAAATGTGCTATTCTGCTTTCCCAGAAAATAAAGAACACAGAATCCAGTCAGTTCTATTTGAGCCTGGGGTTTATATTATCGCGATCAAAAATGAGGAAGGCGAACAGTTTTCAGGCAAATTAATAATACTATAAAGGCTTGCTGATGTGATGATATACCTGTTATCTTTGTACAAATTTTCGTCACATGAGCATTACAAAAGAACGAATACTCGAGGCACTTAAAAAAGTACAAGAACCTGATTTAAAGAAAGATATTGTTACCCTCGATTTAGTGGATAAAATCCAAATCGATGGAAATGATATTAGCTTTGAAGTGAAAATTTATAATCCTGCAATGCACGCTAAAAAGCGAATGCAGGAAGCGTTAGAATTTGCTTTGGAAAGAGCTTTTGGAGCAGACGTGAATGCGAATGTTTCACTTGTTCCATTACCAAAGGATAAAGAACCTGAAGTTCGAGCTACTCTTTCCAATATTAAACATACAATAGCTGTTGCTTCAGGAAAAGGTGGTGTAGGTAAATCAACAGTTACAGCTAACCTTGCAGCAGGACTTGCAAAGAAAGGATACAAAGTTGGATTAGTAGATGCGGATATATATGGTCCTTCTATGCCAACAATGTTTGATCTTGTAGGACAACGTCCGAATGGAGTGGAACGAGATGGAAAAACTTTCATCCAACCGATAGAGTCTTATGGTGTAAAGATCCTTTCTATAGGTTTCTTTGCCGATCCTGAACAAGCGGTAGTTTGGAGAGGACCAATGGCTACAAAGGCGCTCAACCAAATGTTTAAAGATGCCGACTGGGGTGATTTAGATTTTATGATCATTGACCTTCCTCCAGGAACTGGTGATGTGCATCTTACTTTATTGCAAAACGTTCCTTTAACCGGCGTAGTAGTGGTAAGTACACCGCAAGAGGTAGCACTTGCCGATGCGCGTAAAGGGGTGAACATGTTTAGAATGGATTCACTGAAAGTTCCAGTATTGGGAATTGTGGAGAACATGGCTTGGTTCACTCCAGCAGAGTTACCAGAGAATAAATATTTTATTTTCGGTAAGGACGGAGCTAAGAATCTAGCAGCGCAAATGGAAGTTCCTCTTTTAGCACAACTTCCGTTAATACAATCGGTGAGGGAAGCTGGAGATGTCGGTCGTCCTGCTGTTCTTCAAGAGAATACAGCTACAGCAAAAGTTTTTGAAGACTTTGTAAGTAGTGTTGTTGCAGGGGTTAAAGATCAAGTATCCACATAAAGAACCAAATACAGCATAAAAAGGCCACTACGGTTATGAAAATCTCCCAAAAGCCATCACCGCTCAATGCGGAGTAATGCTGCATATTTGATTCATTCCTTTCTTTTAAGATCAGTTTTTTGGTTGGTCTGGACCCCTTAAAATTAATCTGAGGTTTAGATTCTAAGAAATTGATATCAAAGGATTGGGACGGTGAGGTTCCTGCTTCAAGATCGGTACTTTCAAATAACATTTCTTCCAATGGAATAAAAATGTAATCGCGTTCAATGTGTTCTTTTTCTTTCTCCAATAAGTTGGATGCTTGATAAGAATTCTTACCCCATTGATTAGGAGTAATTCCCCTTCTCTCATTAAATAATTGCTTTCCAGAATTGCATGAACAAAGAATACCAAGTAATAATATTAGAAATGAATTTTTCATAATCTTACGTTTTTCTTGTATCAAATTTAGCTTCGTTATTCGCAAATATTTAATTGAAAAAAGAAACGGTATATTTTATTTGCGAAAATCGCATTAAAATGAAATGTGTTAGAATAATCGAATACCTTCTCTATGGTATAATCGAAAGTCGGATATTGCCAAATTTGTTCGTAAATTTGCATTAGTTCATTTCATAGCTATGGATAGAAGAGACAAAGTAGAAATTGCATTAGATTCCATTCGCCCTTTCTTGCAGCGTGACGGAGGTGATGTAGAATTGATTGATATCACAGAAGACAATGTTGTTAAAGTAAAACTTCTTGGAGCATGCGAAACATGTTCTATGAGCCAAATGACGTTAAAAGCGGGTATTGAAGAAGCTATTAAGAACGCTATCCCAGAAATCAACGCTATTCAATCGGTTTAATAAAACTGATGCTCAACACACATATTTAAATGATTAAGACAGACATTATTATCATCGGGGCTGGTCCCGTAGGTCTATTTGCTATTTTCGAAGCTGGATTATTAAAGCTTCGTTGCCATTTAATTGATTCACTTCCGCAACCGGGCGGACAATTAACAGAGATTTATCCTAAGAAACCTATTTACGATATTCCTGGTTACCCAACTGTAGATGCAGGGGAATTGGTAGATAAATTAATGGAACAGGCAGCACCTTTTAAACCTGGATTTACGCTAGGAGAATCAGCTGTTTCTATAGATGAAAAAGATGGTGGATTTGTTGTGACGACAGATAAAGGAACAGAACATTCTGCTCCAATAGTAATGATTGCTGGTGGATTAGGAGTATTCCAACCACGTAAGCCACCTATCGAAAACCTAACGGATTACGAAGATAAAGGTGTTGAGTACATTATCAAAGATCCATTATTCTATAAAGATAAGAGAGTGGTTATAGCCGGTGGTGGAGATTCAGCCCTTGATTGGGCCATTTATTTGGTGAAAGAGAATATCGCTTCAGAAGTGTCTCTAGTACATAGACGATCTTCTTTTAGAGGTCATTTAGATTCTGTTCAACAAGTAATGGACTTAGCTGGTGAAGGACGAATTAATTTAATCACAGAAGCTGAGGTTGTGGGCATACACGGTGATGGTAAAGTAGAAGGAGTAGAAATTAAAATGAAAGATGGTAACGCAAGAAAAGACTGCGACCATTTTGTACCTCTCTTCGGACTTAAACCAAGTTTAGGTCCTATTGCCGATTGGGGACTAGAAATTGAGAAGAGCGCAATTAAGGTAGATACACGTGATTACAGTACAAATCGTCCGGGTATTTATGCCATTGGAGATGTAAATACGTATGAAGGAAAGCTCAAACTAATCCTTTGTGGATTCCATGAAGGAACCATAGCTTTACAATCAGCCTTTGCTAGAATTTACCCAGATAAAAAGAATGTATTGAAATATACTACGGTAAATGGGGTGAACGGATTTGATTGATAATCAATAGTTTAAAAAATAAAATATAAAATCTATCAAAAATGTAGATTAATTGTTTGGAGATTTAAAATTAAACTCTTTACCTTTGTCCCGGAAATGAAAAACCACTTTTTAAATATCAACTGTTGTATGTGCTTCCTAAGGAAGTAGAAAGGCAATTGGTATATAGCAGATATTTTAAGGCCTTTCTAGTTGAAAGGTCTTTTTTTATGCTTAAAAACAAATAATAAACTAAACAAAATGAACTTAAATCTTATCCATATGATGTGTATGTGTTGTTGTTTCGCTCAAGGGCGTTATAGGAACCGATATGGATTAAATTAAGGTATATACTTACTTATTTATTAATCAGCCCCGGTTCAATGAACCGGGGCTTTTTTTATGCAAAAAAATGCAAAGCTTTAGAACAGAATTAGAGAACCAAGTCGTTGAAAAAGACATTATAGATTTAGAAAAGAAGATTCATCAATTTCATAATGGGAAAATTGATGAAGAATCTTTTAGAAGTTTAAGATTAGCTCGTGGAGTTTATGGTCAGCGCCAATCTGGTGTTCAAATGGTGCGCATCAAATTTCCTTTGGGAATAATTGGTCCAAACCAATTGAGACGTGTAGCTCAAATTTCAGATAAGTATTCTAACGGAATTATTCACTTTACAACCCGTCAGGATATTCAAGTGCATCATGTGAGTTTGGATGATACCCCTCAGTTATGGTCTGAACTTGAAAAAGATGATATAACACTCAGAGAGGCTTGCGGAAATACTGTCCGTAACATTACAGCTTCACCTTTAGCAGGGGTGGATAAAAATGAGCCATTTGATGTTACTCCTTATGGTTGGACTTTATTCCAATTTCTATTGAGAAATCCTATTGGTCAGGAAATGGGACGTAAGTTTAAAATTGCCATTTCAAGCTCAGATGAGGATACAGCTCGTGCCTATATGCATGATCTTGGATTAATTCCTAAAATTAAAGATGGTGTTAAAGGATTCAAAGTGCTTATTGGTGGAGGGCTTGGTGCTCAAGCAAGAGTTGCTGATGTATACACAGAGTTCTTACCTGCAAATCAGCTAAAAGCTTTTGCCGAAGCTATTGTAAAGGTTTTTGACCAGTATGGTGAACGGAATAAACGTAACAAAGCACGTTTTAAATTCTTATTGAATTCATTAGGATTTGATCGTGTTAGGGAGTTAATCGATGAGAATTTTAAAGTTGAAACGGATGATGAATTTTTAAATCCATATCCTTCATTATTTCCAGATAGAAAGAGACATTATCCGGATTTAGGGAATATCAATAAGGAAGGATATAGAGCTTGGTTCAAAACAAATGTTATCCAAGATAAAGAAGGAAATTATTCAGTTTTTCTGAAGGTGAGAAATGGAAACATTACGAAAGAGGACGCTTCAGAATTAGCAAAGATTTTAGAACAATTTAGTCCAGAACCCGCCCGCATATCCATCACACAAAACATCGTTCTACGCAAAATCAAATCAACAAATCTTGAGCAACTTTACGCCCAACTTTCAAAGTTAGGTTTCGATGGGTTTGGGGCGGAAGGACTTGCAGATGTCACTTCATGCCCAGGAACACAAACGTGTAATCTTGCCATTACTTCAAGCTACGATGTGGCGAATGTAATAGAGGATCACATTGCTGAACATTATCAGGAATTGGTTGAAACAGAAAGTATCAGCATTAAAATTTCTGGATGTATGAATGCATGTGGCCAGCATTCTGTCGCTGACATTGGATTTCATGGTAGTACACTTCGTTCCGAAGGAAAAACGATTCCGGCATTACAAGTGCTTTTAGGTGGAAGAAATCTAGGAAATGGAGAAGCTGCTTACGGCGATAAAGTAATCAAGGTTCCTTCAAAAAGAGTGGTTCAAGTGATTGATGTTTTACTGCAGGATTACAGTAAACGAAAGGTATCCAACGAACCATTTTGGGCCTATGTTGAACGTCAGGAGAAGTTGTATTTCTATGACCTCTTAAAGCCAATTGCACAAACAGATACGGTTGAAGAAAGTGAGTTTTTAGATTGGGGAAGAGATGTACAGTTTAAGCCAGAAATCGGAATTGGAGAATGTGCCGGCGTTAAAATCGACTTGATCAAGACTTTGCTTTATGAAGCGCATGAAAAGATTGAAGAAGCGAATTACTTTTTTGAACATAAAAAATATGCTGATGCGATTTATACAACGCATGCTTCAATCTTACAAAGTGCCAAAGCATTCTTGGTTCAACGCGGAATTAAAACTAATTCCAAACAAACAATAATAGACGGATTCGAAGAATTTTATTCAGAAGTAGAATCCAAGTTTTTAGAAGAGAGCTTCGCTGAATTATTAGGCAATCTTAAATGGACTTCGCGCTTCGCAGATGTGCAAGCAGAACAACCAAAAAGAGCCAAAGAATTCATAGAGAACGCTGAACGCTTTCAATTATTAATAGATGAATTAACAACGAATTATGAAGCCTAAATTAACATTAGTTGGTGCAGGTCCAGGTGATCCAGATTTGATCACGTTAAAAGGAATAAAAGCATTAAACGAAGCAAAGGTTGTTTTATACGATGCCTTAGCGAACGAAGCATTATTAAGCCATGCCCCTCAAGATGCCCTCAAAATATTTGTAGGTAAAAGAGGAGGACAACGCAGCGTGCCGCAAGAACGAATTAACCAATTGATTTTGTCGTACGCCTCGGTGTTCGGCAATGTGGTAAGACTTAAAGGGGGAGATCCTTTCATTTTTGGAAGAGGAAAAGAAGAGCTCGATTTTGCCAAGCGATTTGGAATTGAAATCGAAGTGGTGCCTGGAATTTCAAGTGCAACAGGATTAACGGCTACTCAAGGTATTTCCTTAACTGAACGTGGTATTGCGGATGGATTTTGGGTACTTACCGCAAGTTTAAGAGACAATAAGTTCAATGAAGACCTTAGAATTGCCGCTCGATCGAACTCAACCGTTGTGGTGCTTATGGGAGTTAGATTTATTTCAAGAATAGCAGAGGAGTTCAGAAATGAAGGGAAAGATAATCTACCAGTATTGGTAATTCAAGAAGGGTCTACAGCAAATGAAAAAGTGATTTCTACCACGGTAGGAAGATTAATTGCAGATGCTCAAATCAATAAGATAAAGGCTCCTGCTGTAATTGTGCTTGGTGAGGTTGCTCGTCATGAAAACCTCACAAAATTTCAGCCTTTATTGGCTGCTTTAAACTAGCATCATGAACGAATTATTTCCAATATTCATTAAGGCTCATGAAACGCCCATTCTAATTATAGGTGGCGGCGAAGTGGCAGAAGAGAAACTTCATTTCCTACTAAAGTCTTCACCTCATGCGAGGGTGAAAGTAGTGGCTAAAGAGCTAACCCCTGGTGTAATTAGCTTTTTGGATAATCACCCTAACCTTATTGTGGCTAGAAGGGCTTTTGAACCCGAAGACCTTAAAGGTAAAAAGTTGGTAATTGTCGCGGCGAATAATCCCGAGTTATTAGAGGAGGTTAAGGCGCTTTCTGAAGAACATGATATTCTTATGAACTCGGCTGATAATCCACCTTATTGTGATTTTTATTTAGGTGGAATTGTGACCAAGGGAAACTTAAAAATAGCGATTTCAACTAACGGGAAGGCACCAATTATTGCCAAGCGACTCCGCGAATTTTTCGAATTAAATCTACCAGATAACCTAGAAGAAAATTTGGAGGTATTGGAAACTTTGAGAAGACAGCTTACCGGTGATTTTGAAAAAAAATTATCGCAATTAAATGAATTAACAAAAGAATTAATTGAAAATGATCAATACAGAAATTGACCAAATAACGCAGGTAGAAGAGAAGATCGGGAACACCGAGCTTTATGATTTCTCCTTTCTTTCGCCTCAACCAAACGTCAAGATTTTTGGAAAGTTGGAGTGGCAACAATTGGGAGGAAGTGTAAAGGCTCGGCCTGCATTTAATATCATTAAAAATGCCATTCTTAATGGTGATTTACATGAAGGGAAAGCATTACTTGATGCTTCAAGTGGAAATACGGCTATCGCTTATGCTGCAATAACAAAAGAGCTTGGTTTAAAAGCAACGATTGTATTACCTGAAAACGCAACACAAGAAAGAAAAGATATCCTCACTGACCTAGGCGCTGAGATCATCTATTCTTCTCCTTTTGAAGGGGCGGATGGGGCTCAGGTACTAGCAAGGTCAATCTATGAGAAGAATCCTGAAATCTACTTTTATGCCGATCAATATAATAACGACAATAATTGGAAAGCGCATTATGCCCATACGGCCGAGGAAATTTTGGCAGAAGTACAACCTACGCACTTTGCGGCATCATTAGGCACAACGGGGACTTTTACAGGAGTGGGAAGACGATTAAAGGAAGTGCTTCCAGCAGTCAATATTATTGGCCTTCAACCCAATATGCCCATGCACGGGCTAGAAGGATGGAAGCATTTAGAAACTGCTAAAGTTCCAGGAATATATGATCCTGAATTGGCAGATCAAACAGAATTTATAGACACTTCTGATGCATATAATACCATACGTCAGGTACTGAGCTGTTGCGGCTTAAGAATTAGTCCATCAGCGGCTGCAAGCCTAACAGGTGCTGTTCAAATTGCAGAAAAAATTAATGAAGGTACCATCGTAACTGTACTGGCCGATAACGCTGACAAATACGGTGAAGTTTATAAAGAATTAGAATTATGATAACTGTAGAAAATTATTTAAAACACGAAGTCGTGAACATTCACGAAAAAATTGAAAAACCATTGATTTATTCACTTAAAGTAGAGAGTCAATTAATCAATTATGCGAAGCAAGGATTTCCATTCGAAGTGGTAGGATTTCTTTTTGGAAGAAACAATGAAGTAACAGAATTACTTCCAGTTGAAAATCTCGCAGAGAATAAGGAAAGAAGGTTTGAAATTAATCCATTGGATTATTTAAGGGCGGAGAATTATGCAATTCATCATGACCTTGAATTGATAGGGATTTATCATTCTCATCCAGATCATCCTGCAATTCCTTCAAGTACAGATTTGACTTTTGCACAAGAAGGTTTTTCATACCCAATCATCTCGGTACAAGCTAATGGCGAGGTTCAAATTAACGCCTGGCAATTAGAAGAAGGGAGATTTAAACAACAATTTATAACGATTAAAAACTAAGAAAAATGGCAACTATAATAATACCAACGCCACTCAGAAAATTTACTGATAACAAGTCCAAAATAGATACGAATGGAGCATCAGTGAAAGAGTCAATTGCACAATTAGGAGAACTACATCCCGATTTAAGTAAACACCTTTTTAAAGAAGATGGAGAGTTACAAACCTTCCTTAAAATTTATGTGGGAGAAACCGATATCAAGGCTTTAGAAAATGGCGATACTGAAGTTAATGAATCCGATATTATATCGATTATTCCTGCCATAGCAGGAGGCACTGAAGACGCTGTTCAGTTCTCAAAAGAAGAACTAGAGCGCTATAGCCGACACTTAATTATTCCGGAATTTAATATTGAAGGACAACGCAAGCTAAAGGCGGCAAGAGTTTTGGTAATTGGAACTGGGGGGCTAGGCGCTCCTTTGTTGCAATACCTTGCAGCAGCAGGAATTGGTAAAATTGGAATTGTAGATTATGATGTAGTGGAGGATTCTAACCTTCAACGCCAGGTACTTTTCACGCAAAAAGATATAGGACGTCCTAAGGTTGATGCGGCGAAAGAGAGAATTCAATCACAAAATCCACACATTGAAGTAGTAACGTACAATACGCTTTTTACTTCCGAGAATGCTTTGGACATCGCTAAGGATTATGATGTAATTGCTGATGGAACAGATAACTTTCCAACACGTTATTTAGTCAACGATGTGGCGGTTAAATTGAAAATTCCTAACGTATACGCGTCTATATTCCGATTTGAGGGGCAACTTACAGTATTCAATTATTTGGATGGAAAAGGGGAGTTAGGTCCAAATTATAGGGATCTATTTCCAACGCCGCCGCCGCCGGGACTCGTTCCTTCTTGCGCCGAAGGTGGAGTAATAGGAGTTCTTCCCGGTATTTTAGGAAGTCTTCAAGCCAATGAGGTGATCAAGGTGATTACAGGGATTGGGGATATTCTTTCTGGAAGATTATTCTTATTCGATGCTCTAAGTTTTGAAACAAGAACATTAAAAATCACAAAGGACAAAGCAAATCCATTGACTGGAGAAAATCCAACGCTCACTGAATTAATAGACTATGAACATTTCTGCGGATTGAATGTAGATAAGTCAGAAAAACGCGAGAACATTAAAGAGATTGATGCCCCTACCTTGAAGGATTGGTTGGAGAATAATGATGTTCAATTAATTGATGTGCGTGAGCCATTTGAATATGAGATTGTAAACCTTGATGCCCAATTAATTCCTCAAGCCGAGGTTTTAGAGCATGTAAATGAAATTTCTACAGATGTGAATGTGGTAATTCATTGCCGATCAGGAAAACGAAGTGCTGATGTAATTGAATTATTACAAGACAAATATGGATTTAAAAACCTGTATAACCTTGAGGGAGGAATCCTTGACTGGGTAGATAAGGTGGATCAAACATTACCAAAATACTAGAAATGATAGAAACAGATATTACAATAATTGGAGCAGGACCTGTTGGGTTATTTACCGTTTTTGAAGCGGGATTATTAAAGCTAAAGTGTCATCTAATCGACTCTTTGGCCCAACCAGGAGGCCAGCTTACAGAGATCTATCCTAAAAAACCGATCTATGATATACCTGGCTATGCAAGCGTGAATGCCGGAGAATTGATAGATAATTTATTGGAGCAAATTGCCCCTTTTAAACCGGGCTACACACTTGGAGAAAGTGCTGTGAGCATTGATAAAGAAGAGAATGGAGACTTTATTGTGACGACCAATAAGGGAACTGAACATCGTTCGAAAGCTGTAATTATTGCAGGTGGATTGGGCGTGTTTCAACCGCGTAAACCTCCTGTTGCAAACCTTGAGAAATTCGAAGATAATGGCGTAGAATACATTATTAAGGAACCAAATTTATACAAGGATAAAGATGTTGTGATTGCTGGTGGAGGTGACTCAGCTTTAGATTGGACCATTTATTTGGTTGAAAATGAAATAGCGAAGTCGGTGGCACTAGTTCACAGAAGAGCTTCTTTTAGAGGCCATTTAGATTCTGTACAAAAAGTTATGGACCTTGCCGATGCTGGGAAAATAGATTTGATAACAGAAGCTGAGGTTACTGACCTTTACGGAAACGAAAAGCTTGAAGCGATTGGGATTTCAAAAAATAAAGAGGCATCTGTTACTCGAAATACGGATCATTTTGTTCCATTATTTGGTTTAAAACCAACGCTAGGTCCCATTGCTGATTGGGGATTAGAAATTGAGAAGAATGCAATTAAGGTGAACACGATTGATTACAGTACTAATCGCGAAGGAATATTTGCTGTGGGTGATGTGAATCAATACCCAGGAAAGTTGAAACTTATTCTTTGTGGTTTCCATGAAGCGACTTTAGCTGTTCAGTCTGTATTCTCGTTAGTTTATCCAGAAAAGAAAAATGTGCTGAAGTATACGACTGTGAACGGAGTTAGCGGATTCTAAATATATTTGCAAAAAGATTATCGCTATGGCAGATAACATGGTTACCGTGCATATTATTGATCGAGAAGGAGTTCAACACGATTTGGAAGCACCTACTGATATGAATATGAACATCATGGAGGTTTGTCGTTCTTACGAATTGCCGGTTGAAGGGCGTTGCGGAGGAATGGCTATGTGTGCTACATGCATGTGCTATTTAAAGTCAGATCATGAACTGCCGGAACAATCAGATTCTGAATTGGACATGTTGGATGAAGCATTTTTTGTAGAAGACAATAGCCGTTTGGGTTGTCAGATCCAAATCTCCGATGAGATTGACGGAATAGTATTAGAATTAGCGCCAGAAGGGAATTAGAAGTGTAACTTATTGATCTTTAAATTCTTGAGAAGTTTTTGTTGATTAATCAAGAATAGCGATTATAATTTAACAATCGCTGATCCTGAGTAAACCTTTCCAACTAAAAAAACGTCTTACTAGTGGACCTCTTTTAATGGGAAGAAAACTACTCAAATACAGCTTCTTGCGAATACTTTCGCTACTTGCATTTCTCTGTATTTTTTCACCAAAACTTCATGCTCAAATTATAGCCGGAAACGGTTATTTAATGGGGAGTTTAGTGGAAGTTGGTATTAGCGGTGCGGCTGGTCATGAGGGTACCTTAGATATTCCAGGTTCGCATGCTAGAGGAGGTGATCCTGCTGTTCCTTTTGGATTCGTAGCCAATCCAATGATGGATTTGTGGACTGTTTACGATGGAGATTTTTTTACGGCTGGCTCACCAGAAAACGGTTTTGGATTAGAAATAAATGGCACCAATTATTCGAACAATGGTTGGAATCATCTTACCACTTCCCCTCTTTTGCAAGAGATCCCACAGGCGCCTGGTACTTCGATTAATTATTATGTTGACGGCGAGTGTATGACAGTGGAATGGGAGGGTTTAGTATCCAATGTAAGGATTAATGTAAAGTACCATTTATCCACGCCGAATTTGTTCTATTCAACTGAGGTAACGCTGACGAATGAGGGAGCTACGCCACTTACGGATTTGTACTATTATCGAAATGTTGACCCCGATAACAACCAATCCATAGGAGGAACATTCACTACCACCAATACAATTGAATCTCAACCTGATGTTGACTGTATTAAGGCTCTAGTTTCGGCAACGCAGTCATCACCACATCCTTCTTATTTGGGTTTAGGGGCTCTAGGTGATAAATTTCGCGTTTCTCATGGTGGATTTTCAAATCGTTCTGGTTCAGATATTTGGAATGCAACTGGCGGTTTGGAAGGTACAGAAGGAGTTTCGGATACCGACGATGCTTCTATTTCTTTGGCATATAAAACTGATCTAGCACCAGGTGAATCTGAAAGTTTTACGTTTACTGTTGTACTAACAGGAGATGCCGTGGAGGCAGCGATAGCGAGTTTATATTACATTACCTATGAAACTGGGTTAGGTGCTTCTGGTGGAGGAGCTACCAACGCCTGTAATCCTTCAACTGTCGTAGTTGAGAGTTGTTTAGGGACGTGGGTTGAAGTAGCGATAAACGGACCAGATGTAGATGATTATGATTGGACATGGAGCGACGGTACCATGAATGATACCGCAATATTTGAACCGGAAGGCTCTACTTTAATTACGGTTACGGGAACTCCGGTTTCTCCTTGTTTAACAGGGATTATTATCAAAGATATTATCGTTGATCTTTCGCTTGGACCTCAAATTTTTGCTTTAGATACTCATTTAATTTGTGGCCTCTTTAACCTTGATAGCCTAGAATGGGGATCCACAGGAACCCCGGCAGCCACGAGTTGTGTGTTCTTAACAGAGCAACCGGATAGTGCAGATCAGGTAGATCCTGCTTTTCCTGGCCCTTGGGTAGGGCCCGGTGATGAGGTATGGATTCTATGTAGTGATGATGTTTCCGGATGCTATAATTACAGGGAATTAACATTTGATTTTTTAGGCCCTGGTTCTGCAGGTCCAGATACGTTGGATACTTTATGTGCTGGAGCTGGATCATTGGTGAGTCTAATCAACTATATTCCAGATACTGTTAACCAACAGGGGTACTTTATTCAATTTGATCCTCCTGGTTCTGGAATTGATTCTACAGGAGTGTTCAGCGCCGTTGGTTACGAGGGGTCATATTCATTTTATTATATCACACCAAGCAGAGACTCGTGTGAATCGGACACAGCGGTAATTTCGATTTATTTTGAACCAGCACCTTTTGCCGATTTTGAGTATGAGGTGGATGGTAATTCTTCTGCTGCAGGACTAACTTCCGTCTGTTATCTCAGTACAATTGACTTTTTTAATGCATCTATGGTTACCCCTCCTGCCACAATAATCTCTTATGCTTGGGATTTTGGAGATGGAACGACTTCTACTCTAGAGAACCCTTCACACATGTATACTGGTCCAGGATTATACCCGGTAACTTTGTTTATTGAAAGCACCAATGGGTGTGTGCATGGAACAGCAAAAGCTCTAGAGGTTTATGAGAATCCTCCTTATGAAATAGTTTTTACTTCACCTGTCTGTCATGATGATAACAACGGTGTAATCGATCTCACCCCCGAAATACCTGAGCCCTTTACGATAACGATAACGGATGAACTAGGTGTCCCACAAATAGACACATTACTCACCGATGGTACTTATTACATTGTACTCGAAGATAATGTTGGTTGTATGTCATTTGATACGGTAACCTTAATCAATCCTCCTTTCATGGATATCTTTTATCATCTTTCACCACCTGCCTGTGCAGGCGATTCTGGTTGGGCTAAAGTAGATTCTGTAGTAGGAGAGAGTTTTAATAATCCTGTTTATTATCAATGGAATCCTGACCCTGCAGAAGTGAGTGATTATGGTGCGGATTCTTCTTATTGGATGGGACCTGGGGATTATACGTTGACGGTAACAGATGACGATGGGTGCACAAATTCAATTTCATTTACTTTTCTTGATCCTCCGCCTTTTTATTTGACTGATTTAGGTTGGGATACCGCATATTGCCGCCAATATGGATTTCAGAGTGGGAATGGCGTAGTTTGGGCAGCCGCGGCGGGTGGAATACCACCAATTAATTATGAATGGACCTATTTGGTGGATGGGAGCACGGGTACGAGCAGCACATGGGGAGGAAGAAGTGGAGGAAACCATGTGGTGAATATTACAGATGGTAATGGGTGTGTGCTTACGGAATATGTGTATGTAGATTCAGTTAATCCTATAGCCGCCTTTAGTGTTTTATCAGAGCAGTTGGATGAGTTTTGTGTTGGGACGGCTCCTGTCGAGGTAGAGTTCGTGAACAATTCAAAGTATTTTGCGAATCCAAATAACCCTCTAGCAGATACCACTTTTTTCTGGGACCTCGATTACATGGTAGATGAAGATGATTGGATTATTTCGCATAGCTATTTTGACCGACCAGATACAACCTATGAGGCAGAAGGAGATTCATATGCCATTGACGTTTGTTTAATTGCCTTTAATAAAAACGGATGTAGCGATACAGCATGTAAAAAGATTGTGCTTTGGGAACCGCCCGAGATTAATCCAGTGAATGTGTTTACACCCGATGGAGGAGGGGAAAATGATATTTTCACTTTTAGGCATTACGCCAAGGGCATTAACCTATTCCATTGTATAATTGTTGATCGTTGGGGAGTTCAAGTTGGTGAATTCCATCATATTGAAGATGGATGGGATGGACTCCATTATAAAAACGGTAAACCTTGTCCAGATGGTGTTTATTATTGGACCTATACCGCTACCGCCGATAACGGACAAGAGTTTGAGGGCCACGGTGTAGTGACCCTCATAGGTTCGGATTGGGATTAATATAATCCGCCAATAACTCTTTGGTTTAAACCTGCAATAGATGAAGTGGGCAAAGTTTCTGGTTTCTTATTGAAGCTCTCAAAATCGCTTAACTGCCTCATAAAAAAGATCAAGTCTTCTTTTTCAGTTTTTGTAAGATTCAAACTGTCTTCTGGTAAAGTAGTGTTTTCTGGAGCAATTCCCCATCCATGTCCACCTCCTACGTCATAATAATCCACCACTTCTTCAAGTGTTGTAAATACGCCATTGTGCATGTATGGACCAGTAACTTCTATATTTCTAACGGTAGGTGTTTTAAACGAATGCTTATAGAAGTTGGCGCGGTCTTTTGGTCTTCCATTGTCATAACGTCCTTCATCACCATCTAACATGGCATTTGCTTGATCATTCACTTCAGGAATACCTAATACTTCAGTTTCTGTATCGTTGTATCTTGGCGGAACATTTCCACCGAAAGTGGGAACAAAATGACACGTGGCACAAGCTGCTTTTCCTGCAAAAATATTGAATCCATTTTCCATTCTTTTCAATTCTGAAGCAGTGAGAGAAGATTCATTATGCATGCTTTTGTCGAATTCAGAATCAAAGGACACAAGACTCTTTACATAGGCGCTCAAACTAGCTATAATGGTATATGAATTGATTTTCTTAATTCTAGGATAGGCTTCATCAAATAACTTTTTATACTCTTGAGAAGTTGACATTTTATCAATGATTTCAAAGAAGTCTGTATTGAATTCACGGTCGTTATGTACAACATGCTCTACTTGTTCTTCAAGCGTTGTAGCTCGACCGTCCCAAAAAAGCTTTGTGTTGAATACCGCATTAATAACAGTTGGACTATTCCTATCAATATTTCCCTCACCGTTAAATGCAAGGCTGGTAGTCTGTGCATCGGTGAAGGCTCTGCTTGGGTCGTGACACGAAGCACAAGCACGCTCGTTATTTTTTGAAAGAATCGGGTCAAAGAACAATAGTTTTCCAAGTTCTTTTCTCTTCTCTGCATCGCCTGAATTATTATAACGAGAAAAATAACCAGGGTTTAAAAAGTCTGTTTTAAATAGGGAAGTAGCCTTATAATTCACTGGAAATTCCCCAGAGAATACAATGTCCCGTTGCTCAATGAATAAACTATCTTGTATTTCAAGGAAGTCTCCGTATAGAGGGTTAAGCACGTTTTTGATGAGTTGGTAACGATTTACATCATCAAAAGAAACACCAACTAAATAACCTCTTCCTTCTTCAAATTTGTTCTTAAAATAAATTTTGTGCTCTTCGCTCAAATAATCGTCATAGAAATGGAGGTATGCTTCTAGGGTGTTTAATGATGTTATGGCTTCCGAAACTGTGTTTTCAGCGCTAGGAGTATCGAAGCCAGTAATTCCTAAAGAAATAATTCGGATTACACCTTCCCTAAAAGCTTCAAAGATCATTCTATCTCCGAGTTTCACGTATTGTAATTTTGGTCCAAAAATGCTAAGTTTCGCTTCTAGCTTATTGGTTAATTCAGAAAATCCAGTAAAATCACCTTCAAATAGTTTTTCCTCTGCAATTTGGAACCCAGATGGACTAATAATTACTAAACCAGGAGCCTTGCGTTCTGTTTTCAAAAGTGGAGCACCATTTACATGATCATTAATGAATTCATTGTCTAAATAAGACAGTAAAAATTCAATTTTTTTAAACGCAATCCGTGCTTCAAAGAAGGCATTTATTATCTCTTGATCAACCTCAGATTTTGAGGAGTTAATTTCATTTAAGTCTTTAAGGCTTAAATGAAGGTCATTATACGATTCAATGAAGGAATTTTTTACTTCCACCTTAGGAAGTTGTTTGCTGTCTTTTCCAAAAACAGTGACAGCGGATAGAAGAAATAATAGTAAAATTGTTCTCATAGTTAAACCATAAAAACCCCTACTGGAATACCAGCAGGGGTTTGTTAATTGTTCTGGGTAGATTATTGTTTAATCAGGGTTTTAGTTTCTCCTTCACCAGTTTGGATGAAGTAAGTTCCAGCGTCTAGCGTAGATACGTTGATCTTATCAACTTCTCTTAAAACTTTGATTAACTCACCAGCAGCGTTGTAGATAGCTACGTCAGTAGTTTTGTTCATGTAAACAAAGTCAGCAGCTGGGTTAGGGTAAAGTACTAACTCTTCTGAAGCTTCAATTTCTGGTGTGTTAGCAAATCCTTTATCAAATCCTGTTAATGCAATAGTACAAGAGTTGTTGTATGGGTAAGGGTTAGCAGCATCTGGGTGCTGAGAGTTAAACATGATAGTTTTTCCATCAGGCGTAGCTCTTACACCAGTGATCTCTGCTCCAATAGGAACTTGAGCAATACGAATTAAGTCCTCTAAAGTTGGTTCTTGAATTCTTGTATCAAGCATGAACATTTCACAAGTTCTGTTTGAATAACCCATTGGCATACGTCCATTAGAAGTACCATTTAAATCTTCACAGATTAACATGTAAGTTACATCTCCGATAGTGATGAATCCTAAACCATCAGGGTTTGAAAGGTGTGTAGCCGGATAATCATCTTCGTGAACATCTCCACCGTAGTTTGGTCCACCTTCTAAGTAAACAGAGATTTCACTAGTAGTAACATCTAATTTTAAGATTCTTCCGTAGTAATCTACGTAATCAGCGTCGTCCGGACCAGTTCTGAACTGCTCATCTGCACGTGCAAAGTGGTGTCTTGCAAATTTACCACCGTCAGCTAACTCATCATTCCATCTTGAAGCAGGGTTATCTCTACCAGTTTCAGTTAAATAAACGTTTCCGTCAGCTTCGTTGTATGCAACCCACTCTAAACGGTTAAACATTGTAGCTCCGTGAGCGATAGCAGAATCAGCGTAGTTAAGCATTGTCACTAAAGATGAGTTGTCAATTTCAACCCATTTTTCAGCAACGTCTTCAGCATAGAAGTAAGTAGTTCCTACTGTAAAGTCTCCAGGAGTAGTAGCAACGAATTTTGTTAAGATACCAGGCGTAGCATCTGCACCTAGGTAAACAGTTTGGTTATCAGGCATTACAACACCACCTTCAAATGGCTGTCTTCCCCAGTTGTATTGCTTTCTTACAGCAACAGCTTCTTTAGGGTCAATCTCAACCATATAGTTGTAGTTTTGGTATTTTGCAATCACTTCTCCGTCGAATCCAGGGAATCCGTTAGGTGCTAATTGTCCATCTGCAGTTCCAGTTCCAATTGTGAAATCAGAAATATCACGGTCAGCAATACTTGAGTTATCACTTCTGAACCACTCTTCAGCTGTCCAGATTCTTCCGTCAGCTTCTGATTGGATACCTCCACAGTTCATACCTGTTTCACCAACAGTGTTTACGAAGTCAACGTTAAAGAACTCACCAGTTCTTCCATCGCTTAAAGTTTGTTCTACAATTACAATAGTATCTGTGGCAGCATCTCTTGCAATTTTGAATACTGTCATTCCACCACCATCACCGATGTTGTCATCAGCTACAATCATTTCGTGGTTTACTGAAATCCATCCTAAATCTGAAGAAGCATCATCAGCAGTAAAACCGATGAAATCATGCCATTGTTTTGCTACGAAAGCACCAGCAGCGTTACCATATGTGTCTGTGGTTTGTACTTCGTGTACACCACCAATAAATAATACTTGTTTTTGAATAATTGAGGTTGGTACAATCACTGTATCCGACTCAATTGTAAAATCAAAGTGCGGGTTGAATCCCAATTGGGCAGAAGATGAAGCGGCAAAACCGATACATCCTAAGAAGAATAAAATTCGTTTCATTACTGTAGTTTTAGTTTTAAATTCTGGGACAAAACTAGAGCAGTGAAGCCGTGATCTCCTTAAATCAATTTTAAGTGATTTAGAACCTTTTTTTAATCGAAATTAAGGTGGGATTTAAATAGGAAAGTAATCTATGTTAGGTGAAGTTTAAATCAAATTTTACTCGAAGTTAAATACCTTATAAATGAGGCCATTTGGTTTTAGCTTTTTGTTAATCTAATTCAAGTTTCCTTATTGGTTTTGGATTAAAATGATTGTAAAAATTAAAAAGAATAATCCTCCAATCACCATTGCAATTATGGCTAAAGGCTTACTTCTAGGGGTATATTTTTCTGAGTTTTTTTCATAGGCTCTGAGTGATAAAAAGCCAAAAATACCAGCTAAACCAGCCAGTGCTAAACCTATTATTGGGAGTACAAATAGTCCAATGAAAAAAGCAACAGCAGCTAAACCAATAGCAGGGAGAGCAAGAGGTTCATCTTTGGCAATTCCATCATCTTTCTTTTCCTTTCTATTTTTTGTTGTTCTAGCATCAGGGTCGTTGAAAAAATCACGTTCACCATTGCCATAGTTAATATAACCCGCTTCGTTTTTAGAAAGGGAGTACTCACGATCGCTGTTATCGTCACATTTGGTATAACGAATTTTGTCTTCTGTTACCTCAATTATATTGACCAAAATATACTTCCCTGTGATGAACATCAGTGTGTCCCTACAATCATCATTCTTAACATTCTCGTAAGTATCAATTTCAACGGTAGTTTTATTTTCCAGCTGAAAAACGTCAACATTGTTCTTTTTTAAGGAGATCGTATTATTGAAATCCTCTTTTGATTGTGTGGTAAGTGAAGCTTTATTCTCCTTTAAACCAATATTCCAGATTCCTTTTTCAGTGTAGAATCCTTTGAGGTATTTTCTTTTTTGAAATAATCCATTTTACATTACATCATTTGAACTAACGCAACTGGCATATATAATAATGATCAAACTGAATAAACTAGTGCGTTCTAACAAGTTCAATTATTTTAATTCATCCGGAATAATACAAACAGGAATAGGTTCCATTTTATGCTTATTCGCATTATTAAATTTACGGTAAATAGCCAGTACTTCTCGCTGTCGATCTGTTAGGTTTTCTTCTGTTGCATGGGCGTTTTCATTAAAGCGCATAGCCCATTCTAATTCTGGATAAGTAGCGCCAATTTGCCCTTCGTCTGTTCTTTCATCATCCCAAAGTCCGTCCGTTGGTTCGGCCGTTTGAATCGACTCCACAATTCCCAACTCCTTCGCCACACCAAAAACTTCCGTTTTTGTTAAATCGGCAATTGGCGAGAGATCTACTCCGCCGTCACCATATTTAGTATAGAATCCAACTCCAAAGTCTTCCACTTTATTACCTGTCCCAGCTACCAATAAACCACTTGCTTGTCCTGTAGCATACAATGTTGTCATTCGCAATCGGGAACGTGTGTTTGCCATAGAAAGTCCATGCGCTTTACTTTCTTCGGGTAAGGCATTTCTCATTGTTTCAAAAGTTTCCGTCAAGTTTATTCGATAATGAGAAACATTCGGGTACTTAGATTCGAGCCAAGCTATATGTTCCATTCCTCTTGAAACTTCGTTCGGACTCTGGTGAATGCCCATTTCAAGACAAATCACTTTATGGCCGGTCATGGCACATAATGTTGAGGTTATGGCAGAATCGATTCCTCCACTAATACCAACTACATATCCCTTTAAACCAGATTGGCTAACATAATCTGCCAGCCAATATTTAATATGATCAATTACTTTAGGGTAATTCATATTAGAATAACAATCCTATTTTAAGTTCGAAAACGTGTTGAGGGTTGTTTTTTACATCAAGATTTGAATAAGTGTAAGTTCCCGGGTTAGCTTGATCTTCAACTCTGTCTACTAAATGACTAGACTGCTGATAAAGTACTGGTGTTATTCCATAGTTAAAACCGAATTCTCCATACAGGAAAGTACTTCCAGTAAAGTTCCATTCTGCTCCTCCGTAAATTCCGATTCCAGTTCTTATATGCGATAGTCCCTTTTTAACTGATTCAGGTTTCATGTTTGTTTGCTCTCTAGAGGTTGCAGTTGCGTTTCTTGAAAACTGATTGTTGGCGTCTGCTGCATCATAATCAGCATCAAATCCTGTATCATCCATACGTACACCTGCTAATACGCTAGTTCTAAGACCGAATTTTCCATAATAAATAAAAGAACCAATCATATTCGTTTGGAACTTTAAGAAAATTGGAATTGTAATGTATTTAGAGCGAAATTTACGTGTCATTAACTGAAAAGCAGTTGTATCAGCAAAATCTTCTACTGCACCGTCTTCATATTTTTTAATATCAGTATCAGTGTAGGCATAAAAAACATCGCCGAGTGCTGCGCTACTGCCGAGTGCCGTGCTATTATCATCAGATCCATAATTTAATTTAAATGACTCTAAATCAAATTGGATTCCACTCGCTAAACCAATGTTTTGATTAAACATGTAGTTTCCTCCAATTCCAATTGTGAATCCAGTACCAATGCCGTTTCTTTCAATTTTAGTTGTTTGAATCTTAGTGGCATTAAAAGTTGGTCCTAATACAAGACCTATTTGAAACTTTTTGTCTTGAGCGTTTGCTGCAAAGACTGTAGATAATGCAAATATTCCGAGAAGTAACTTTTTCATATTTTAGCGCTTTATTTCTTTAGAACAATAATACTAAATTCTCTCCAATGCAAAAGGTAAAATTCGTTTTATTACTAACACTTATTTCAATGATTGGTTGTAGCTCAGACCCACTTTTGGTGGATGTATCAGCTGTTGAACACGAAATGAGTTTTGAGCGACTTGACCAAGAGATGTTGGATGTTAAGAATGTTACTGAAATGAACGAGTTAAACGCTTCAATGATTGAGCGTGGAGGAGAGCTTTATGAGTTTTATGTTTCAGGTATGTTAATGTCGGGATCCGTATATGATGATTCTGTAGCGAACTATCTAATGCTTTTTAGAAATGATCCGATTATAGAGGATGTGTTTGTAGATATCGACAGTACCTTCGGGAATACAGCGCTCCTTGAGGGCGAAATTCTGGATTTATTTAAGCACTTGAAGTATCATCTACCCAAGAAACCAATGCCCAATCAAGTTATCTTTTACAATTCAGCCTTTAATGCTGGTGTCACTTCTACTGGAACCAATATTGGAATTGGGCTCGATATGTATTTGGGAGAAAATAATAATATCGTGCAACGCCTTGGTTTTCCGCTCTACATGAAGGCGAAAATGGATAAAGATTATCTTTTGATTGATGTTGCTCATTCATGGTTAATTACGAATGTTCTTCCGCTTAGTAAAGGCGAGACTTTTCTTGAGGAAATGATCTACTACGGAAAACTCCGGTATGCTATTGAAGCAGGTTTACCTGAATTAGAAGATTCTAGAATCATGCGTTATACACAAGAAGAGTTCGATTTTTGCATGGCTAGCGAATATGATTTTTGGCAGTATTTAGTTGATATGGATTGGATTTATACCACAGATATGAAGGTAAAGATGCGCTTCTTTAATGAAGCTCCAGAAACTGTTGGTATTGAGGGGTCTCCTGGACGAGTAGGTCAGTTTATTGGATGGAGAATGATTAAAAATTATGCAGAGTTAAATCCAGATGTTACCTTTGCAGACATATTATTTTCAACGCCAGATAATAAAATTTTAAAGGCGTACAAACCGCAACCAAATGAGTGATTTAAAGAAGTCAGAAATAAAGATCGAAGTATTAACGAATGAGAACAATGTTCCTCAAAAGTTAACATGGTCGGCTGAAGATGGAGGGATTAAAGACGCAGATGCAAAAGCTATGTTTTTGGCCCTTTGGGATCCCGCTGAACAAAAGGCAATGCGAATTGATTTATGGAATCAGGAAATGAGTGTCGAAGAGATGCGTCAGTTTTTCCATCAAACCTTACTTACCATGGCCGATAGTTTTGAACGTGCTACAGGTGAACACAAAATCACAGCAGATTTAAGAGATTATTGTCATCACTTTGCCGATAAGATGGGGTTATTTCCTCCGAACTAAGCTTTTTCCTGCTTGAAGAATAGTATTAAGAGTACTGGGAGTACCAACAAGTCTGCAATCAATGCAAACAATAGCGTTAAGCTAATTAGAATACCAATAAAATAAGTTCCTAAGAAGTCTGAGAACATTAGCAATAAGAAACCTGAGCATAAAATGAGCGTTGTCAAAACAATAGCTCTACCGGTAGATAAGTAAGTACGTTTCAATGCATACAATACTGATTTTCCTTTACTCAATTCCAGTTTAAACTTACTCATGAAATGTATGGTGTCATCCACGGCAATACCAAATGATATGGTAAATACAATTGCTGTTGAAACCCGAAGATTGATACCTGTAAACCCTAATATTGCGGCCAACATTATCAGGGGTAGTACGTTCGGAACCAGTGCAAGTAGAACTATTTTAATAGACTTATAAAGTGCGCCCATTATTAGTGAAACAATAAATATTGCGATTAATAAACCTGTCGTAAGACTTCCAGATAAGCTTCTCATATTAATATCAAGTAAATGAGCCGTACCGGTCATTTTGATATCAATTAGGTTGGTGTTCACTTCCTTTTCTACAAAATCATAGAAGGCTTCATTTTTATCCGTTACAGCATAGAGTCCAATGTCGCCTTGCGTACTAGAGATTCTAGTGTAGGTCTCTGTGCTATCCACTAATAAGCGAAGCATATTATCCTTATCAAATTTCTGAATCCTGCTAATGTACTTTTCTGTGTCTTTAGGACCAGGCATTGTATAGTATTTTGCAAGCCCCCCATTCTCAGTTCTATGTGCCAATTTAAGTATGGACGGAATAGACAAAGTTCTTTTCAGTCCATAGACGTTAAGTAGATATTCATCAACCTTCGCTACTTCGGCTAATAGTTCTGGTTCTAGAATACTTCGTTCACTATCAACGGCATTTATAGATAACTCAAAAGGTCGTAGGCCCGCCAACTCTTTATCGAAGTACTCATAATCCTTTCTTAAACCAGTTTTAGGGTCAAGGTCTTCTAGTAAAAAATAATCTGATTCAACTAATGTTGTTCCCCAAACACTAATGCCTACAAGAATGATAGACCCAACGAAGTAAGGTTTCTTATTTCGAATAACATTTCGAAGTAAAGTGTGTAGAAATTTGTACCAAACGTTCTCTGTATATGGCTTGTCCGAAATTCTAGGTTTCTTTACTAGCACCAACAAGGCTGGTAAATAAGTGTAGGCTAAAATAAAGGCCAGCATTACACCTATTGAAACGAAAATACCAAATGCCTTTACAGGTTGCATGTCTACGGTTAATAATGTTAAAAAACCTATAGCTGTGGTTAAAGAAGTCAACAAGGTTGCAAAACCTACTTCTTTATAAGCTGTTCTTATGGCCTCATTTTTCTCTCTTCCTAGTCTCAGTTCATCAATATATTTTGAGACTAAATGAATGACATCAGACATGGCCACCACGAAAATGATTGAAGGAAGCACAGTAAGAACAAGATTAATGGGTTGCCCAACTAAGCCCATAAATCCGACAATCCATCCCATGGACAATGACACTACAGATAATGGTATTAAAATACCCCAAAGTGACCTAAACGAAATTGCTAAGAAGGCGATAATAAGTATAAATGAAAGGCCAATGAACAATAGCGTTTCGTACTGCATTTTATTGATGTAGTACCCCATTCCAATTGAACGGCCTGCAAGCTTATACTCAGTTATTCCTTGTTTGTCGAGTTCCGAACGTATGGTCGCTCCAATCAAGTCACCGTTCTTTTTGGACATGAATGGTTGGTGCTTTATAAAGATTAAAAGGTCTGTTCCATCCTCAGAAACATATTGAGGTATAAGTTCTGGATGGGAAAATATACGGGTCGAATCCTTTTTTACCTCTTCAAGATTCTCATAGTTCACGAATGGTCTTACTATTGGCTTAGGTGAAAAAGGTGTTTTTACATATTCTTCCAAGTTGGTAATGGAAGTTACCGATAACACTAATGAATCTTTGGCTATATTATCTGTGAAAGCCTTCGCTTTTAAAAGGAATTCCTTTTCAAAAATCCCGGCATCCCGCTGCAGAGCAACAAAGATGAAATCATTATCACTTTCAAAACGGTCGCGATGTTCGTTAAAGAACACCGTTTCTGGATCACCTTTCGGGAAAAAGGCCTCGAAGTCATAATTGAATCCAACCTTTGGAATGGCGAATAAGAACAGCCCGGTAAGAGCCATTACACATGTGATAGTTATTAATGCTAATTTTTTATAATTGCCCAACCCGAATACATTTTAAATCGTTAGCAAATTTGTAGATTTGAAAAAGAATATTGTTAATCTAAACAAAGAAATTATGAAAAGAGTTTTACTATTGGCTTCATTTTTTGGTGCTTTAGCTGCAAATGCGCAGACAGTCACCGCTGATGACTCCTTACATACCGGTGATATTATTGATTACTGGGTTATGGATAGTACAGTAAATAACCTAGATGCTATTTCAGGTACAGGAGTAACTTGGGATTATTCAGCAATTACCGCTTACGCCACAGGTTCGAAAGCTGATAATATAGTTGACGCTGCAGGAACAACTTGGGATGCAGATTTCCCTGAGTCTGATTATATGGAAGATTTAACAGACGGTGTTAAAACTTATTTTAGACACACAGCAGACGAAATGATTGTTGACGGATTTACTTATGACGATGGTACTAACGTTATCGTAGTTAAGTATGACGATGATTCATTAACTGCATTAGAATATCCAATGGCGCAAGGTGACTCTTATACTGATGATATTGCGGGAACTGGTTCTACGGATGCATTGGCATTTGATGTAGACCTTATAGGAACGGCTACAGTTAATGCTGATGGTTCAGGTACGTTAACAGTTGGTTCTACTGATTTTACAGATGTTTTACGTGTTAAAACTACTGAAACATCAAGTGGAACTGCTTTAGGTATTACAATCTCTATTTCAAGAGTAAGTTATGCGTACTACCAACCTGGTGGATCTAACGATATGCCTATTTTCAGAACTGACTCTATCAATGCTGATTTAGGTATTGCAGGTGTTACTTCTTATAAATCAGCTTTCTCAAGTGTTGAAATCACAACTTATATTGGTGAAGAAGAACTTCAAACTGTAGAAGACTTCAAAATATTCCCGAACCCAGCAGATGAAAATGCAACTGTAGTTATGGGAAAAGATGTTGAAGTTATGACAATGTACAATGCTTTAGGTGAGCAAGTTTATCAAATTGTTGAGCCTTCAATGAACGTTGTGATTAATACAGCTGCTTACACTCCAGGTGTTTATTTTGTAGAGCTTAAACAAGGCGATGCTAAGAGCACTCAAAAATTAGTGATCAAGTAATTGAGATTAAATATTGATTAAAAACGCCTCGCAATAGCGGGGCGTTTTTTTTGATTCATACCAAAACTGTATTTTTGCACCGTGGAAAAAGTACTTAAAGAAGCATGTGAGTCACTTCAAAAAGGTGGAGTGATCTTGTATCCAACAGATACGATATGGGGCTTGGGCTGCTCGGCTGAAAATGAAGAAGGGATTCAAAAATTATCAGCGATTAAAGAAAGAAAAGCTGGTAAAAACTATTTGGTATTGGTTTCGGATGAACGAATGTTGAATAACTACGTACAGGAAATCCCTGAAGTAGCCTATGATTTATTAGATAGTGTACAAGAACCTTTAACCATTGTATATCCTAAATGCACGAAAAAGATGGAGCATTTGGCCGCTGCTGATGGTTCAATTGCTATTCGTATGGTGAAGGATAAGTTCTGTATAGAATTAATAAAAAAATTGAAGGCAGGCTTGGTTTCTACCTCTGCGAACTTTTCTGGCCAAGAGTATCAACATGATGTTCTACAGGATTTAAAGGATAGACTTGATTATTGCTGTGATATACCGCTGAAGGAGGGAAATAAGCCTTCGAAAATGATTAAACTCGAAATGAACGGTGAGTTCAAAATAATTCGTGGATGAATCTAAAAGAATACCTTACACATCCAATATTTAAAGCCGTTTCAGACGTTGCTTCGGAAATGGGTATCTCATCTTTCGTAATTGGAGGCTTTGTGCGCGATCTTTTATTGAAGCGTGATTCAAAAGATATTGATATTGTTGTTCTTGGAAATGGACTTAAAGTAGCAGAAGAAGTAAGTAAAAAAGTTGGTGTAAAGAAAGTAGCTTATTATAAAAACTTCGGAACAGCGGCCTTTAAGTTTGACGATTGGGAAATTGAATTTGTAGGCGCTCGTAAGGAATCTTATGATCGTGGTTCGAGAAAGCCAGTAGTAGAAAATGGAACCTTATCCGATGATCAAAATCGAAGAGATTTCACGATTAACGCTATGGCCATTAGTTTAAATAAAAGCTCTTTTGGAGAACTAATAGATCCGTTTGATGGTTTGGAAGATCTCAAAAACAAGATTATAAGAACACCGCTTGATCCTGTCGTTACATATTCAGATGATCCTTTAAGGATGATGAGAGCGATTCGATTTGCCACGCAATTAGGTTTTAGGATTGAGGAGAATTCGTTGGATGCAATTAAAGAAAATGCGCATAGAATGGAGATATTATCACCGGAGCGCATAATAGGTGAACTGAATAAAATCATCCTCGCCGATACACCATCCAATGGGTTTAAACTTTTGTTTGATACAAAACTTCTTCATGAGTTTTTTCCTGAAATGGTAAAACTTCAGGGGATAGAAACAATAAATGGAAAATCTCATAAAGACAACTTTTACCATACCCTTGAAGTATTGGATAATATTTCCGAGAACACAGATAAGTTGTGGTTAAGATGGGCCGCGATTTTGCATGATATTGCGAAACCTCCAACAAAAAAATACAATTCAAAAGTGGGTTGGACCTTTCATGGTCATGAAGATGTAGGGGCACGAATGGTGCCAAAAATTTTCAAGAGATTAAGACTACCGCTCGATCAGAAAATGAAATATGTGCAGAAACTTGTACGGCTTCATTTACGCCCAATAGCACTTGTAAGCGGGGATGTTACGGATTCAGCTGTAAGAAGACTGCTTGCCGAAGCAGGGGACGATGTTGAT